>NZ_ALVZ01000100.1 GCF_000332055.1 Xenococcus sp. PCC 7305
TGTAGGGAATTAGGGAAATCTAGCTATTATTATTCCCCAAACCCCTAAAACCCCAAATCCCAAATCGTTAGGTTTTTAAAGTCAATCTTTAAACGAGAAGCATTGGGTAATGGGTAATGGGTTAGGATATGTTTTCTTCTTGCCTTGTTACTCATTTCTAGTTCCTCATTCCTTAACCTTGCTGCCTTATGCTATTTTTTGAATCGCAAGAGTTATACAAAAACTTTCAGGAGAGAGAATGCTCAATCAATCAGAAGCAATTATAGAGGCGATCGCCGCCAGAGAAATCTTGGATTCTCGGGGTCGTCCCACAATAGAAGCAGAAGTCCGTTTTGAAAGTGGTGCTTTTGGCTTGGCGCAAGTCCCCAGCGGTGCATCTACAGGATCATTTGAAGCTCATGAATTACGAGACGATGATTCCCAGCGCTATGGTGGCAAAGGTGTTTTAACCGCTGTTCGCAATGTTGAGGAGAAAATTGCCCCTGAATTGCTTAATATGGATGGGCTAGATCAAGCGACCATCGATCAAGTTATGATCGCAAGAGATGGTTCGCCCAATAAGAAAAACCTCGGTGCCAATGCTATTTTGGCAGTCTCTTTGGCCAATGCCAAAGCCGCAGCCGACGAATTGCAGTTACCCCTTTATCGCTACTTGGGTGGCCCTTTAGCGAATGTTTTGCCTGTTCCGATGATGAATGTCATCAATGGTGGGGAACATGCAGATAACAATATTGATTTTCAAGAATTCATGATTATGCCTGTAGGGGCAGATTCTTTTACCGAAGCTTTACGCTGGGGTGCGGAGGTCTTTGCTTCTTTGAGCAAGGTTCTCAAAGCCAAAGGTTTGCTATCTGGAGTTGGGGATGAAGGTGGTTATGCTCCCAATTTGGGGTCTAACCAAGAAGCTTTAGATCTTCTAATGGATGCGATTAGCAAAGCAGGATATGAGCCAGGATCGCAAGTTGCCTTGGCAATGGATGTTGCTGCCAGTGAATTTTACAAAGATGGTCAGTACCATTACGATGGTGCAGCTCATTCCCCAGCTGAATTTATTGATTATCTTGATCAATTAGTCACCCAATATCCTATTGTTTCGATTGAAGATGCCCTTCACGAAGAAGATTGGGATAACTGGAAAATCTTGACTGACAAATTGGGCTCAAGAGTTCAATTGGTCGGAGACGATCTTTTTGTGACCAACGCTACGCGATTGCAAAAAGGAATTGACCAAGGAGTTGGTAACTCTATTTTGATTAAATTAAATCAAATTGGAACTCTTACAGAAACCTTAGAAACTATCGCTTTGGCCACTCGTAACAGTTATCGTTCTGTTATAAGTCATCGTTCAGGTGAAACAGAAGACACTACGATTGCCGATCTTGCGGTGGCAACCTCCGCAGGACAAATCAAAACTGGTTCTCTTTGTCGTAGTGAACGAGTAGCTAAGTACAATCGTTTATTAAGAATTGAAGAAGAGCTTGGCGATCGCGCTGTCTATGCGGGAACTATTGGTTTAGGACCCAAGTAGAGAGCATGGGGAGATGGGGAAATAGGGAGATGGGGAGACGAGGAGAAAATATTTATTTGCCTTCGCCTTCTGCCTTCTGCCTTCTGCCTTCTGCCCTCATTAAAATTCAACTATCAACAAAATTATGACTAGTCAACTGCAAAAACCTTTAGACGATTCCAATCCTAATGAAAATAATGCTTGTCCAGCTCCTACAATTAAGGTAGAAGACGATCGCACGGGCATGAGTGAGGAAACTCTCAAACGTGCGTTTTTTGATAACTTATTTTATATACAAGGAAAAGATAGCGCCCTCGCAACGCCAAGGGATTACTATTCTGCGCTAGCTTATACAGTGCGCGATCGCCTGTTGCATAGGTTTCTGCAAACAGTGAGAACCTACACAGAACAAAACGTTAAAGTCGTCTCCTATCTATCAGCAGAATTCTTGATGGGTCGTCATCTAGCTAATAATCTTCTTAGCTTGGATATGTACGACAAAATGGGCAAAGTCCTGGCAGAATCTGGGATCGATATTGAAGAGCTCATCGAACAAGAACCCGATCCTGGTTTGGGGAATGGCGGTTTAGGTCGCTTGGCAGCTTGTTTTCTAGATTCTCTCGCTAATTTGGAAATGCCCGCGATCGGCTATGGCATTCGCTATGAATTTGGTATTTTTCGTCAAGTCCTACAAGATGGTTGGCAAGGGGAAGTCCCAGACAACTGGTTAATGTATGGGAATCCTTGGGAAATTCCCCGTCCCGAAAACTCCGTAGAAGTTGGTATTGGGGGGCATACTGAAGGACATCGTGATCAATATGGACATTATCGAGTCTCTTGGATACCCGATCGCAAAGTGAGGGCAGTCCCTTTTGATACTCCTGTTCCAGGATATAAGTCTAATACGGTAAACGCTCTCAGACTTTGGAAAGCTGAAGCTAGTGAAGAATTCAACTTTGATGCTTTTAACGCAGGTAATTATGACCGCGCTGTGGCCGAAAAAATGAGCTCAGAAACTATCTCCAAAGTACTTTACCCCAATGATAATACGCCTCAAGGTAAGGAATTACGGCTGGCACAACAATATTTCTTTGTCGCAGCTTCTTTGCAGGATTTAGTTCGCCGACATCTTCGCCTCCATCCTAGTTTGGACAATTTCCAAGATCTCGCCGCAATTCAACTCAATGATACGCACCCCGCAGTGGCAGTAAGTGAATTGATGCGCTTATTTATTGATGAACATAATCTTGAGTGGAGCAAAGCTTGGGATATTACCCAAAAAACCCTGGCCTATACCAACCATACTTTGTTGCCTGAAGCTCTAGAAAGATGGTCTGTGGCTCTGTTTGGCAAAATGTTGCCTCGACATTTAGAAATTATTTATGAGCTTAATCATCGTTTCCTAGAAGATGTAAGGACTTGGTTCCCCAATGATGACGGATTAGTTGATCAACTCTCAATTGTCGAAGAAGGAGACGAGAAAAAAATTCGGATGGCAAACCTTGCTTGTGTTGGTTCTCATGCCATCAATGGGGTAGCAGCTTTACATACTGAATTACTACAAAAATATACTCTCCAAGCTTTTGCTCGTCTCTGGCCAGAAAAATTCTTTAATAAGACTAATGGTGTCACGCCCCGTCGTTGGATTCGACAAAGTAACCCGAAATTAGCCGCCTTAGTTACGGAAAAAATTGGCGAGGGTTGGATCAAAGATTTATCTCAAATGCGACAGATCGAGAAATATATCGATGATCCTGAATTCTGCAAGCGCTGGAGAGATATTAAACAAGATAATAAGGCTCATTTGGCAGAATACATCAAGAAAACTCGCAATATTGAGGTTGATATTAACTCGATATTTGATGTCCAAGTTAAGCGTATTCATGAGTATAAACGTCAGCATTTAGCGGTACTAAATATCATTGCTATGTACAATAGCATCAAACAAAACCCCAATATTGACATTGTACCTCGTACCTTTATCTTTGGCGGTAAAGCGGCTCCTGGCTATTTTATGGCCAAGTTAATCATTAAATTAACTAACGCTGTAGCTGAAGTGGTCAATAAAGATCCCGATGTTAGAGGCAGAATCAAAGTTGTTTTCTTGCCCAACTTCAGTGTATCTCTCGGGCAAAAAATCTATCCCGCTGCTGATCTTTCCGAACAGATTTCCACCGCAGGAAAAGAAGCTTCTGGTACAGGCAATATGAAGTTTGCCATGAATGGCGCTTTAACTATTGGAACTCTTGATGGAGCCAATATTGAAATCCGTGAAGAGGCTGGGGCAGAAAATTTCTTCCTGTTTGGGTTAACCGCGGAAGAAGTTTATCAGATGAAAGCCGAAGGTTATGAACCGATGAACTACTATCAGAATAACCGTGAGTTGCGCAATGTTCTCAATCGTATTGCTCAAGGGGACTTTAGTTATGGTGATGAAAAATTATTTAAACCCATCGTTGATTCCTTGATGTATCACGATCCCTATATGTTGCTCGCAGATTACCAAGCCTATGCTGAGTGTCAGGCCAGAGTCTCTGAAGCTTATAAGGATCAAGATAAATGGACAAGAATGTCTATTCTTAATTCGGCTCGAATGGGTAAATTTTCCAGCGATCGCACCATTGCCGAATACTGTAAAGAAATCTGGGGTATCAAACCAGTAAAAATCGAGATGGAAGCAGAATGAGAAATAGGTATTAGGTATTAGGTCTTAGGTGTTAGGTACTTGGTGATAAGTTATGTAATTAATTTTTTCTGCCTGGTACCTACCCAAATAATTTGAGGAACGAGGAATTATTTCTTGTTCCTTATTTTTTTAGCGAGCTCCTGGTAACGTGAGTTCGATGAGTACAAAATTTACTAGTTCTGAATAGGGATTTAGGGATTTGGGGATCTAGGGAAAAGCCTATTATTTCGTTGTTCAACTTGGGAAATTTAATCAAAAGGAAAATTCGTCGAACTGACGTCTAGTAAGCCAATTCTTTCTAATTGCTTGGGGGCTTCTAGTTGCTGAAATAAATCTCTAGCTTGCTGGAAAAATATTACACTTTGCTCTGAATTATTAGCTTGTCTTAGAGTAATGGCAAACTGCAAATAGGCTTCTGCTAGATCGCATTTGGCTCCAATATTTTCTAGTAATTTAATTGCTTCTTGATGACCAGTTTGGGCTGATGTGAAATCATAATTTTGACGATAAATAATAGCTAAACCTGTTAATGATTTGGCTCTTACTTGGACATAATCTATTTCTTGAGCAAAGGCGATCGCGCTAGACAGTAGTTTATGCGCCGATTCTGCCCTACCTAAATTAATTAATGTTTGACCGAGAATCTGCATAAAATAGGCAAAACGGCCTGTATTATATTGATTACTTTCATTATTGATAATTGCCTCTACAAAAGACCCAATATTTTGATATATTTCAGGGTCTGGCTCAAGATAGGATTTTACCAACGCTAAACAAATAGTTGCTTTCTCAGCCCATGCATGATGTTTTGTTTCTTGAGCCATGTCAATAACTTGTTGCAAAATATTAGCTGATTTTTCTAACTCCCAAAGGTCTATATGATACAAACCAATACTTAAAAGAGAATCAACTTGCAGCATTTTCCAATAATAAACTTCTTGCTGATTTTCTGTTGCAAAATCTATATTATGTAGCCAGTTAGCTGCTGTCGTAATAGTTTCTTGTTGATAGGTGATCGCCTCATAAATCTTGCCTGTAATCCAAGAAACATCACCCAAAATATTATTTAGTTCGCTGCGATATTTTTGTGAGGCTACTTGATCAATAATATTTTTAATTGCAGTTAGCAAAGGTTGCAATAAACCCAAACGATATAATGTACTACCCAAAGTTAAATATTGTCCCCATTGATTATCCCGACTGTAGAGAATAACTGTGGCAGCGCTATCATAATCTTGGATCGTAAAATAATGATAGTAAGCTTCTAAAGCAGTGAGGCCATCTTGAATATTATTAATTCTGACAATGGTTTTTGTATAATACTGGGCAATATGTTGATGAATTTCTTGCCATTTTTCTGGTTTGGCTGAATTCTCTTGATCTTTAGGTTGTAAACGAGATAAAGCTTCTGCTTTAATAACAGGATGTAACCAATATTGGCCTTGACTAAATTCTATTAGAGAACGATTGCGCAAGGATTCGATAACAGCTCTTTTATTATTATTATTATCAACATCCCATAATAATGCTAATAATCCTAAGCTAGATATTTTAGGTACATCTTGATAACGATAACAACCTAAACGGCAAAGCAATAAATAAGCATCGGCATCTAATTCTTTGATTCTGGCAAATTGATTGTTAACTAAGTTTTTTAAATCAGTTTCTACTAAAGGGCTATTTTTATTCTCTTGCCAATAAGCAGCAATTTCTCCGGCAAAATCTTCTTTAACGACACCTGCAATAATGCCCATTGCCTTAGCATTACCACCATAGGTAAAATGTATTTTCTTAAGATCTGGTAAGCTATCTGGTAATTGATTGAGACGAAAAAAATCTGTCCAGGCAGAGAAACTTAATCCCGATAAACGATAATGTTTTAAATTTAGATCTCCTTCGCAAAGGCGATCTCGACTAGTAATGATAGTTACCGCTTTGAGTTGCTGATCTGCCAACACCCGGAGTAATTCTAGATAGTTGCGATGACTCGCCATAAATTGGCCTTGTTTATCTAAGGCTGGTTCTAAATTATCAATTAATATACCGACTTTATGTTGTTTTAAATATCTTTTTAGTCTAGCAAGGGAAAGACCAAATTCTTTTCCTGGTTCTTCTTTTAGATCTCGCTTGAGCCATTCTTCGACTAAAGCTTCTACTGACATAATATTTTGGGCTTCTTTTGCCATCAGAAATTCTAAGACCAGTTTAAAATTTCCTGTCGCTAAATATTGTTGAGCTAAAGTTGTTTTGCCGACACCACCTTTGCCTTGAATAACAATGATATTGTGACCTCGATTAACTAAGGATTCTAGGTCTGCGATCGCATTATTGCGACCAACGAAGTTAATGTTTAAGTTTTCTTGGGGAGTGGGAATATTTAACTCTAAATGCCGTTGAATAACTGTCCGAAAATTACTTTTATTAACTTTTTCCTGCAAAGCTTCGGAGGTCATATGCCATAACAAAGAGCCGACATCTTTTGCATGACCTTCAGTACAACCATAGCCATCTGCGATCGCTAGATATTTCTGACCTCGCCAAACGCGATCGAGAATATATACTTGCAAATCATTTAGATGTTTGCCTGTTTTGGTGAAAACTATATTATCAACCAATACTAAGGCTTGCTCAATCATAACAATTGAAAATTAAAAATTAATTACTGTTTATTAAGTTTAGATTTGGCTTTTTGCCAGAGAGTTTCCAATTCATCAATAGTGTAATCGCTCAAAGAACCTTCTGCAAAATCTTCCATCATTGCCAATCTTTGAATAAATCGGCTATTAGTTCCTTGTAAACCAGCAAATGGGTCGAGATCGTACCATCGGGCAATATTAATAATAGTAAATAATAAATCTCCCAATTCTGCTTCCTGATGTTCTTTATCTTCTGTGGTTAAAGCTTCTTGAAACTCACCTAATTCTTCACGAAATTTATCCCAAACTCCTTCGGCATTTTCCCATTCAAAACCAGCTTTAGCGGCTTTTTTAGAAATTTTCATGCCTGCCATTAAAGGCGGGAGACTACGGGCATAACGCCGTAACTTATTGCTGAGCAGTTGGGCTTCTGCTAAGCTTTGTCCTTTTTCTTCGGCTTTAATTTTTTCCCAATTTTGATTAACTTCTTCGCTACTGTTTATTTGCACATCACCAAACACATGGGGATGACGACGAATGAGTTTTTTTGTAATCGAAACAGCAACTTCTTCTAGGGTAAAATCTCCTGCCTCTCCCGCAATTTGTGATTGCAATACTACCTGTAAGAGTAAATCTCCCAATTCCTCTGCGATCGCGTTTTGATCGCCAGTTGCGATCGCATCGACTACTTCATAGGCTTCTTCTATGATATAAGGAACCAAAGTTTGCGGAGTTTGTTCGAGATCCCAAGGACAACCGGCTTCTGGATCTCTTAATTGAGCGACTACTGCAATGAGTGTTTGTAGGGAATTCAATATCGAATTATAAGCTGTAGAAGAAGGGTTGCGATAATTCATCGAGATAATCCAGGAGATTTTACTCAATTAATAATACTCGATAAATTGAGAGCTAAATAGATAGAAGTTAAAAGAACAGGGTTTAATTGAAAATATGAGACGGCTTATATTTTCCTTAAAGATGGTGAGATCCAAAAACTAAAACTAATTGCTTCGAGACTTGGCTCTCCAGGCCAAAGCGATCGTGATTTACGTGAGTCTAATGGAGTTGACAACAAACTCTTAATTATTTAGTGAAGATTGGAAATCAAGAAATTATCAAGAAAAATAAGTTAGGAGTTAGAGCTGCTAATATAATTGAATTTGCATCATATAATCAATAGCCCTAATGTCCAGCCAGCCAGAAACAAATATTGTTGAAATCCTACAAAAGCGCGCCGCAACTCAAGCTGATGATCTAGCTTATATTTTTCTCAAAGATGGAGAAGGCCAAGAACTAAAACTCACCTATCAAGAATTGGATCTCAAAGCTCAAGCGATCGCCGCTCACCTACAAAAATTAGTTTCTCCTGGCTCTAGAGCCTTACTCGTATATTCCTACAACTCAGGACTAGAGTTCATTACAGCCTTTTTTGGTTGTCTCTATGCAGGAGTTGTTGCAGTTCCTTGCCATCCTCCTCAAAATCGCTTGACCACGGTAGAAGTACAAAGCCGTTTAATATCTGCCGTAGCAGAGGTGATATTAACTGATTCTAGTTTGCTCAATAAATTAAAAGCAAAATTATCTCAAGTCGAAAAATCCGAATTATATTGGTTAAATACCGATAAATTGAGCAATTATGGGGCAGAAAATTGGTTTAAACCGGATTTATGCCAAGATAGCTTAGCCTTCTTGCAATATACGTCGGGTTCTACGGGAGAGCCAAAAGGCGTAATGATTAATCATGGCTGCTTGTTACAAAACCAAGAAATGTTGCGCTTAGCCTTTGGACATACCCAACAAACTATTGGCGTTGGTTGGTTGCCTTTATTTCACGATATGGGATTGATTGGTAATGTGATTCAAGTTGTCTATTTAGGCGCATCTTGTGTGATGATGTCTCCTGTAAGCTTTGTGCAAAAGCCGATTCGCTGGCTACAGGCCATTAGTAAATATAAAGCGACTACCAGTGGTGCGCCGAATTTTGCCTATGATTTGTTATGCGATCGCGTAAAAGATGAGCAGCTAGCTCAATTAGACCTTAGTAGTTGGGAAGTGGCATTTTGTGGCGCAGAACCAGTACAAGCGCAAACCCTAGAAAAGTTTAGCCAAAAATTTGCTGCTGCTGGTTTTCGGAAAGCAGCCTTTTTCCCTTGTTATGGCATGGCAGAAGCGACATTAATGATTACAGGAGGCAATAAAGCCAAGTTTCCCTCCGTCAAACATCTCGATAAAATAGCTTTAGAGCAAAGTAAAGTTGTAGCTGCCCCAGGCAATCAAAAAGGAGTCACGACAATTGTGAGTGCTGGTTATCCCTGGTTGGATGGCAAAATCGCGATCGTCGATCCCCAATCTTTAACTCAATGTGCATCTTATCAAATAGGGGAAATCTGGTTTTCTAGTTCCACTGTTGGCCAAGGATATTGGCAACTACCACAAGCAACGGAGAAAACTTTTCAGGCTAGTTTGAATCATCAAGATAAACGAAGGCAGAAAAATGAAGGCAGAGGGCAAGATTTAAACCTTCTGCCGTCTGCCATCTGCCATCGGCCTTCAAGGGCGAAGCCCGATAAGTTTTTGCGAACTGGGGATTTGGGTTTTATCGATAATGGAGAATTATATATTACGGGTCGCCTAAACGATGTGCTAGTTTTTTGGGGCTTAAACCATTATCCTCAACATATCGAACAAACTGTTGCCCAATGCCATCCTGGATTAAAAGCTAATTGTGGTGCAGCTTTTACCGTTAAGATTGCGGGGAAAGAGCAATTAGTCATTGCCCAAGAAATAGAGCGAAGTTATCGCCAATCTTTAGTGGTGGATGATGTTGTCGAAGCTATCCGTTGGGCAATTTTTCAAGAGCATTTTATCGATATTTATGGAATTGTTTTACTCAAACCAGGTCGTCTGCCAAAAACTTCTAGTGGCAAAGTTCAGCGTAATACTTGTCGGGGGAAGTTTCTTGATCAGAGCTTAGATATTTGGGAGCAATGGTATCTGAGTGATGCCAAATCAAGTGATGTCACTGCGTTATTTGAAAGATATACTAATCCGATGACCTATCTAAAAATTCTCTCTGCGGTTGCTAGAGGCAAAATGCAACGCTTTTTTTATTGGTTTTGGAAAATGTGACTCTAGATGTCTTAGATAAGCTCATCTACTCATTACCTAATATCGAATCCTCGGATCAATATAAGCATTAACAACATCGATCGTGATACTAGCAAACACGACAATAATCCCGAAGAAAACCATGATTCCTTGAACCGTCGGATAATCTCTCAGAGAAATTGCTTCATAAAGCCGATTACCTAAACCTGGCCAGGAAAAAGTTACTTCCGTTAGCACCGCACCACCAAGTAACGCGGCAAAAGTCAAACCCAAAACCGTAATCACAGGAATTAAAGCATTTTTAAAAGCATGGGAAACTAAGATTGTTCCCTCAGGAATACCTCTAGCTCTTGCTGCTTCTACATAATCAGCCTTGAGAGTTTGCTTAAGATTCACCCGCACAATTCTCTCAAAAATCCCACTCAATAGAATACCTAGCGTCATACTAGGTAAAGCTAAATAATATAAAGACGTAACAAATAAGCCTAAATCTCCTGCTAACAAACTATCAATCGTGTATAAACCCGTAATAGTATCTGGAGGGGACATACTAACAGGAAAACGAGTACCTAAAGGAAACCAACCAAGCTGTACTGAGAAAATGAGCTGTAAAACCATTCCTACCCAGAATAAAGGCAAAGAATAGCTTATTATGCCAAATAATCGACCGACCGCTTCATAGACCGTTCCTGATTTAGAAGCTGCGATCGCGCCGATAGAAACTCCCACTACTACCGCGACTAACATACTGAAAAAAGCGAGCTCCACCGTGGCCGGAAAATATTCTTTGATCACATCGACCACCGGTAACCCCCGACTGGTTAGAGAACTGCCAAGATCAAATTGCAGTAACCTACCCAAATATGCCAGATATTGAAGTCCTAGCGGTAAATTCAAGCCCAATTGCTGTCTCAACTCTTCCTTCGCTGTTTCTGGGGCGCGAGTGCCGAGAATGGCATCGGCAGGATCTCCAGGGGTGGCACGTAATAACAGAAAAACGATCGTTGCGATCGTTAATAGCATTAGAGGCGCTAGTAGCAATCGCGCTGTGATGTAGTATTGTAGAGCTCTAGAACGAGACATTATTAGGAATTATTGATGTTAGTTGCTTAGGTTATAGCAATACTCATCCCCAAAGACAAAAAAATTATCTAAAGAAAAATGAAAGTCCAGATTTCTGTAGATAATTATGGGTCAAACCATTAGAGGAAACAACTTTTCTAACTAGCCATATAATCGCGGACATAGGAACGTCTTCTTCTAAGTTGAGCTAGAGCTTGATGTTCTAGCTGACGCACTCTTTCCCGACTAAGACTCATTCTCTGGCCAATTTTTGCTAGAGAGAGCTCTTTGCCATCTTCTAAACCAAAGCGAAGAGAGATAACTTCTCGTTGTGGCGGAGTCAAATCTGCCATCAAATTATAGAGATCTTGTCGCAACAGCTCTTGAGTGGCGTATTTGTCTGGAGAAATACCGTCATCTTCGAGCAATTCTGATAATTCAGTATCCTGATTATCGCCAACCCGAACATCTAAGGAAATAGGTTGTCTGGCGATGCTTAGATATTCACGGATTTGAGAAGTCTCTAGCTCTAGTTCCGCGGCTATTTCCCTAGGATTAGGATTTCTACCCAACTTTTGAGATAGTTCTCTTTGGGTTTTTTTGATTTTGTTGAGTTTTTCTGTGATGTGGATCGGTAGACGAATTGTTCTGGCCTGTTGAGCGATGGCTCTGGTAATGGCTTGGCGAATCCACCAATAGGCATAGGTAGAAAATTTATAACCTTTCATGGGGTCAAATTTTTCGACTCCTCGCTCTAGACCAAGACTTCCTTCTTGAATTAGATCGAGAAACTCCATATTACGCTTTTGATATTTTTTCGCGATCGCTACTACCAAGCGCAAATTAGCTTCGATCATTTTGCTTTTCGCCCGCTGTCCCAGCTTGAGCAACCTGTTCAATTCTGGCTCGCTTATCTGAGCCGACTCGCTCCACTCCTGCAAGCTGATCTCTCTTTCAAGCTGTTTCTCTAATTCCGACTTTTTGATTAACAGGGCCATCATTGCTTGCACCTGCTTACCATAAACGATTTCTTGCTCATTGGTTAACAAGGGTACCCTACCAATCTCATGCAGGTAGGATCTGACCATATCTGCCGACTGTTTTGTAGTTTTTGTGGTTTTTTCGTTAATTTTGGCTTGGGGCATCTTTACAGTTGTGACTCCTTTAAATGTATAAAAAGTCTGATGCTGAATCTTCCTTTTTTATTTATTTGTTCTTTTAGACGTCAAAGAGGAAGAAAAAGTTCAACCATTTAGTTTATAGATACAAAGAAGAATAAAATATGCAGGTTGGATCATCGCTATAAGTAAATTCTGCACTATAACGCGCCTCGGTTGCTACTTAATCTGATACGAGATTTCCGAACTAAATTACCGTGATTTCGGGGTAGTTTCTCTCTTGTGGCTAAGTAAGTTGAAGGTTCCCCTAAGTGTTACAAGATGAAGCTTTGTTGCCGAATCAACATTTTTCAGTAAGCTCTCGGATGTGAATTCTTAAACACATAACTAATAATTGACATAGAAACTAGTAATTTGCCGATAAGTCAAAACAAAGACAAGCTATTGCTTTTCTTGACTTTAAGCAAAAGTAGGACATAACGTCCCATAAACTTCAGAATCCCATTCTGAATCAATCTCTGATAATTGGCTTGGTTCCAATTTATTTTAGGAACCACAAAAATAAACGCCGTCCCGGATCCATTTAGTTGGCAGACTCATGGATCTCAAGACGACATTGTTTCGCGGAAAAAATTGCTCCTCTGTGTCAGATGCCATTGTATGAGAACCCAACCGCGGATCGTGTTCGAAAACACTTAATAAGTTATTTGATGATTCTTATGGTCAAAGATTCTAACCTAAATGCTACAAAGAAGCAAGTTGACAAGAAAATATTTTCGACAGGCTCAGGAGATCGCGAACCCAATGCTGAATGGGCACAAATTGCCCCAGGCAAAGTGGTTGTGGCGACGGCTGAGCGTGCTTGGCTGTACCATCCTAAATCTAGAGAAGATTGTTTTTCTCAAACTATGGAATGTGCAGGTAATATTGCAACAACGCGAAGGCTATTAGATACTGCGATCGCAGCTGCCAAATATGCCGCAAATTATGACTTTAGACCCCCCGCCTTAACTGCTACAAGATGGGTTTGGCGATTAGCAAGTGCTTATCATCTCACATCTGCTGTGCCTAAAATTATGAAGACTGCGGCGAAGGGTTTTGCAGCTAATGGCTGTTCTAATTTAGAAGACTGGGCTTTAAACAAAGCTGAAGAAGAAAAAGGCCATGACCAACTGGCTTTGACCGATATTCAATCCTTAGGATATGATGCTGAAGCAGTTACAGCAGTATTTATTCCTCCGGCTGCTGTGGCTTTGATGGACTACTTCTCTCGCAGTGCCCAGGATGATAACCCCATCGATTCGGTGGGATACGCCTACACCATGGAACGTTTATCTTTAGGTATTGGAGAAGATTATATCCAGAAGGTAGAAGCCTTACTGCCTCCTGAGACTAATGCTACTCGATGTCTGCGGGTGCATAGTTGCGTTGGTGCCGATGCAGAACATGTGGACGAAAACGTATCACTAGTAGCAAGTCTTTCTCCTGCCGAGCGAACTCGCATAGCCAGAGCCTGCTACGAAACAGCATTGATATGTTTTAGCTACCCACCGGGAGACTATCTCTCAGATGAGCAGTTACAGCAGATCTTGCACCCACTAAAAATCAATTTTTAACTATCAAGGTGAGAACAAAATTACATACTCACCCCAAAGTCTAATAGTTAAGAAACTAATAGTTTTAGTTTCTGTTAATTATCACTATTGAATAGAACATTAAGGAAAATGAACATGAACATTGCCACAACTAATCAAATTAATCAGGTTAAAAATAGCTTAGAGCTTTTAGAGCAGTTTGGGATCGAGATCGATCTCGAAAGTATTTTAGAGGAAGAACTTGAGCAAGGATTACCTAGCGACATTAGCAATGCTATTTAACTTATTTATCTCGAAAGTTAATAGCTAGTAATCAAACATTTTTAGTTCCCATCAAATTATTGTTCCACATCAAAAAATTAAGGAGAATGAACATGAAAATTGTCATAACTAATCAAATCAAGCATATTGAAAACAGCTTAGAAACTTTAAATCAGTTTGGCATTGAGCTCGATCTCGAAAGTATTTTAGCAGTAGAATTCGAGCAGGGATTACCTAGCGATATTAGCAATGCTATCTAGAGTTTGGGGTCTCTCCCATAACTAAAAATGGAAATCTTCGATCTCCTGCCAGTAGAAAAAAATATGGCGTTGCTGAATCCAGATATGAATTCGTTTCGCGCAAAGGCGCAAAGAAGCAAAGAAGATTAGTCCAAAATTCTTTCATGTTTTAAATCAGCAACGCCAAAAATATTAATCAGGTTGCTATAGCAGATGTATGTTCTCACATCTGCTTTTTTTTGCGGTGAACAATAAACTTAGATTCAGCTATTACTGGCACCTAATGCTTTAAGTGCATTGATATTTGCCTTGGTCAAACCATTAACCCCCTTGATGTTCATAGATTCATAAGGCTTCTCTATTTTTAGAGTCTTAATACAGTCGCCAGTTTTGATATCCCAAAGCTTAATGGTCTCATCTTCACTACTACTTACTAAGGTGCAACGATCCTGACTAAAAGCAATTGAGTTGATCAAAGCATTATGACCATGCAAATTTTTCCAGCATTTTCCATTGCTAGTCTTCCACAACTTGATATTATGCTCTTGATCGTAGCTAGCGATTAGCTGCCCATCGATACTAAAGGCAATTAATTGTGAATGTCCCATCTCATCTCGCAATATTTTTTCACATCTACCAGTTTTGAGATTCCAAATCCTGATGGTTTGATCTGCACTAGTACTCACTAAAATATTTTTATTTGGACTAAAAGCAATTGACCAAACCCAACTTTCATGGCCATTGAGAGTTTTAAGATATTCACCAGTATGAGCGTTCCATAACTTAACTGTTTTATCAAAAGAAGCACTAGCTAGGGTTTGGCCATCAGGATGAAGCGCAATTGACCAGACTTCAGCTTGATGTCCCCGTAAAGTTTTCCAGTTCTGACCATTACTAACATCCCAAAGTCTAATTGTGCGATCTTCACTACCACTTGCTAATGTTTTGCCATCGGCATAGAAAACAACTGAGCGAACTACGGCTTCGTGTCCTCGAAAAGTTGTTATGGTTTTTCCGGTGCTGACGTCCCAAAGTTTTACTGTTTTATCCCCACTACCACTTGCCAAAAGATTATTGTCAGGACTAAAAACTACAGAAAAAACCCAATTATTATGTTCATGGAGGGTTTTGACAACTTCTCCAGTTTTGATATCCCATAACCTCACTCTTTGATCGTGACCACCACTAACTAAAGTTTGGCCATCGGGACTAAAAGTCACCGACAGTGATTGATTGCTATACCCCTGCCAAGTTTTGATGCATTGATAGTTACTAGCATTCCATAGCCTTACAGTCTGATCGTAACTACCACTAACCAGGAGATGACCCTGGGGACTAAACGCAACGGAATTCACCATATTCGAATGACCGTGGAAAACCTTAAGACATTCACCCGTATTGATGTCCCATAACCTCACAGTTTGGTCAATACCACTACTGAGCAAAAGATTACCTTGGGGGCAGAAGGTAACAGCAAATACGACATTAGAATGACCATGAAAAACTTGTAAACATTGGTTAGTCTTAATATCCCACAGTTTAATTGTGCAGTCATTACTGCTACTAGCGAGGGTTTGACCATCGGGACTAATACAGATCGATCGCACTCCATCATCATGGCCCTGAAAAAACCTTGTGCACTTAAGCGTCTCAATATCCCAAAATCTAATTGTGCTGTCTTGACTACCGCTTATTAGCTCTTGACCATCCAAACTAAAAGCTACTGACAGAACCTCATTATTATGTCCCTGAAAAACTTTGAGACATTCTCCTGTACTCGCACTCCAAAGTCTTGCTTTATTATCGTCACAACCACTGGCCAATGTTTCTCCATCAGGACTAAAAACAACCGACCATACTTCCTGTTCATGTTCTTCTAAACTATAAAGACATTGGCCAAAGTTCACATCCCATAACTTTGCGGTGCAATCACAACTTCCGCTAGCTAACATATTCCCATCAGGGCTAAATGCCAGGGAAACGACCCAACTATTATGACCTTTAAAACTGCGGATGATTTGACCATCTACTACTCGTCTTAAAAGAATTTCGCCTTTAGTATCGCCAGTTGCTAAATATTGTCCATCGGGGCTAAATGCTACTGACCAAATTCCGCCAAAGTTTTCGGCGAAAACTGACTTAGACAAATCTGCATTTTGGAAATTAACTCTGTTCAATCGTGCCTGGCGTAAATCTGCTTGCCAAACATACAAGTTGGAGAAATCGTAACCTGTCAAGTCAGTTTCTAACTGGCAAAATAGATTAATAGCATTTCCTGCAACATACCATTTTTCTAATGGTGATTTATCTTGGATTGTCGCCAAAATTTGTCTTAACTGCGCTTCAATTGCTTTTTTACTCCTGAAAATAACTAAAAGCTCATCAATAACAGGTCTAACAATAAGTCGAATTTGATTTTCTTTGATATAGTCTTGAGCCGTGGCTTTCATCAAGGCATGATCCCGAAAAAGTCTAAGCTTTCCGGTTACGAGCTCTTCACAAACATTCTGAATCAAACGACTGATTACATACTCCGTCACTACAGGTTGTTGTGTAAAGCGAGCGGCATTTTTTTCAATTAAGGAGCGTCTTGATAGAGATTCTAAGGATTCTAGTAATTTTATTGGTGATATTGGCAAGACAAAATCTGCGCCTATTTGTTCTAGGGAAATTGGCTCTCTCGCGATCGCCAACCAATACATAATCTCTTGCTCTAGAGCCGATAATCTTTGGAACTGATGTTCTAAAACATCGCGAATATCACCAAAAACCGCCATGTCTTGGCGCAAAAACTCCGCAATATTACCGGCAAATAAATCTTGAATAGTTGTGGCCACGACTTTTAAGGCCAAAGGATTCCCCGAATAGCGATCGCGAAGGGCTTTGACCGCCAACTCCGAACCCACAAGTCCTTTATCTCTAAAAATTTCCTGTCCTGCTTCTTCCTGCAATCCGCCTAATTGCAGAGAACGTACCCCATAGCTTTTTTCCCCTTCCAAGATTGCTACTTCTTTCGGCTTTTCTCTAGTCGTCAGCATCAAGCAGCTAATATGTTTTGTTTCCCCAACCCTGCTGAAAAGTTCGCCATAGTCTTCATATCCCTGTCGATATTTACCAGCTCGATGACCTTCATCCATTAGGGATTCTGCATTATCAAGAAATATTAGACAGTGCAGAGAACGAAGATAATATATTAGTCGCGTTATTCTATCTCCCACCCTTTCGGACAAGCTCACTTCAGTTTCCTTGCCACCTGAGAGAAATTCAATGAGATTCGCCAAAATTTCCGAAACAGGTGGTGCATCGCGGAGAGATCGCCAGATTATGCAATCGAATTGAGACTCAATTTGCTCGGCAAACTTAATCGATAATGTGGTTTTCCCAATACCACCCATTCCTTGAATGGCTATTAAGCGACAGTGATCTCTTAACAGCCAATTTTCCAAAATATTTAACTCTTCGGTTCGCCCAAAAAAATGCTCTACAGCAACAGCTTCTCCCCAATCCTGACGTTTCTTCAATCTAGGATTTGTATAATAATCTTCCGTTAGTTGTAAGTTAAAGGCAAAAAAACACTGTTCCAATGATCGTTTATCAACCCCTTCTTTGCCTACTAATACCTTCTTAATCGTGTTGAGATCTAAATTAGTTAGCTCACTGATTTTCTCATAGGTATATCTCTCACCAAAATTCGCTTGATATTCTAATTCAGCTCTTGCTTCTTTAAGTTTTTTTAACCCTTGAGACGTGAGGATAACCCCACGATTTCGTTTTTGCTTTAGCTTTGCCATTCCCGACCTACCTAATTTTCATCATGTTTTGGTAAAAATTTGGCGAGTATTACTTCTCTAGATAAAAGACTTGAATAAAAAAATATTTTCTATATTTCCTAATGTAGGAATTTCCAAATCTTTTAGTGATACATTCTAAAA
>NZ_ALVZ01000101.1 GCF_000332055.1 Xenococcus sp. PCC 7305
ATATAGCAATACGAAGTTAGGTTAGGACAAATTATGATCACACTGTAATCCTTCAAACACTTTGCATATTCTGGATTTTGCTTTTCCTGTTGCCTGTTGCCTATTCCCTATTCCCCAGCGCGTAGCGCTATACTTTTAGATATCAACTTCAAAAGCAATACCTTCTTCGATAAAGTTGGGAAAGTTGACACGAATATTATCTGCCTCCGAACCTGTCGCATAAAGATAAGTTCCAGGCACCAAAGAATTTTGGAAACGGAAAAACGCAGTTCCCGCTTCTGAGTCTGCACCATAAACATAGAAAGCAAGTCCTTCTTCGGTAAAACTATTAGAGAAATTGGGGTTACTATTAATGGTATTGCGTTCTTGTTCTCCGACGAACAAATAAGTGCCTGGTTGTTGATTATTCTGAAAGCGAAAGAATGGGATGAGTTCATCGTCAGGTTCAATCGCTGCATTAAAAGCAAGACCTTCTTCGATAAAACTATTGGCAAAATTTTGATTAATATTTTGTTTCTCTTCTTCTCCAACAAATAGATAGGTACCAGGGTTATCATTACTTTGAAAGCGATAGATAGGAGTTTTGAGGAGATTTTCTTCGACAGTAACGGTAAAGGTATCATCTACTGATTGACCGTTGGCAGTAGCCCGAATCGTAATATTGGCAATACCAAAGGTATTTTCCGCAAAGTTTAAGTTTAAATCACTTCCATCAATAACAGGGTCAAGGAGATCAATATTGCTATTGTTTTGTACTGAAAGCGTAATCTCATCATCATCAGGATCAAGAAAAACATCGCTCAAATCAACAAGATAACTATCCAAATTTTCGGGAAGAATTACATCAGGAATTGGGTTGGAAACTTCAGGACTTGCATCAATTTCAATTTTCCAACCAAGATCTTGCAATACGGCGTAATCTAAATTTGTAAGTTCGCTTCTGGTGCCAAATTCACCTCTGGCTCTCATCACCGGAAATTGGCGATCGCCTGCTAGAGTGAAGCTAGTCAGGTCAAGTGGCCAATGACTATTATATTCATCGGGATGTAAAGGAATAGAGTTTGCATCAGGATCGCTTTCTCTCCTATAGACTTCTAAGGCATTAGTTCCGGTGAAACTGTTGTTACTAATTTGATTTTCCCAAGCGGGCAGAGTTCCAATACCTAAAATATGTCCCAGCTCATGAAGCGCGATCGAGAAAAAATCAATCTCATCAAATTCTAATCCTGCTAAATCACTACTATTATGCCAATCGTAATTAATTGAATCGATCACAATATTAGTGTCAAAAGTAAGAGAACCGCCCCATACGCTAACATCGGTCGCGGTATTTCCCAATACTCCTGTTTGACCACGACTTTCTACAATCTCTTGAAAATCTGGCGTGCCATCAACAGTATAGTTACCAGCCCCTCCTCTTCCCAGGGCGCCATCGTGATCTCTGCCTCCAGCATAAATAATGATAGTATCAGCAGGGATATTAAGATTAGTAATAGATTGCAGTTCCCCTGTCGCAGGATTTAAAAAATATGCTGCCCAGGAATCTTTGTTTCCTGGATTTATCGCAGATAGACTATCTGCTATGACATCTTCGTAAAAACTAGCTGCTTTTTCTAAAGTTGTCCGCCTGACTAATCCTTCTTCTCCACTAAAAAAGCCTTCCGTATCAAAATCGTAATCGAATGTAATATCAAGCATAAGTAATAGTGCAAAATTGCATTGACGAGCTGTCCTACTCCGCTTCAAGAGGTTAGGAAATGGGTGGTTTTACTATTTGAATTTAGAAGATAGGCAATAGGTAATTAATTATGCTGAGTCGTAATTCAATTCTGCAATTTTCCAGTGAATTTATCGATAAACGCATTTCAGATTTGACAGATTATGAATACTATTAGAACTCAAGTATAATTCAATTATAAATTAACTTGATATAATCTGTTGCAACTTGCATTTCTCACTTTTCCAACGATTTATCTACAGGTGCAGTTAGAATTTGGGGATTCTCGCGATCGCAAGATAAGATAGAACAATTTAGATCCTGAATTTTGACAAATCAAGAAAACTTCATGAAGACTTAGGGCTAAAAAAATTGGGTACTGGTAAATCGGTATTATCTTGAAGCATCATTTCTAAAACTTCTTGGGCATTTTTTAGAGCTTCTTCGTAATTATCACCATGAGTTACGGGCTGATAATAATCAGTAAATTCAGGAATAGAAACAACATAACATTGATCTTCTTCTGACCATTGAATGAGAATGCTATAAAGTGATTTCATAATTGAGCCTCTCTAATATCAATTAGTAACTGCATAACTTCTTTTTCCTGATAACGTTTAGCATCTGCTTTATCCTTACCAGATAAGACAATTTTGCGATTGATTAAAGGATGTTTCCATTTTGTATGACTTCCTTTGCCTGGCTCACTAATACAACCAGCTTTTAATAGCATTGCTTTTAATTCCCGAATTTTTTTAGGCATCGATAATATTTCTTGCGATACTTTGATTTTTAACAATGCTGCTACTATTCCGATAGAGTTCCTGAAATACTAATAGGTTTTCTTTTAGATTAAATGCAATAATCACTCTATTATTTTAATCATAATTACTAGTGATTAGCCGATTTAGATATTAACTTGACATAATCTGTTGTGACTTGTGATTCTTGATCTTTTGACCAAGTGAGATAACGAATTTCCCTGCCGCTGGGCATAGCCAACTTTTGAAAATCTTTACTTTGTTCTGGGTTACGGAAAATTTTCTTATCCAGCAAAACTAAGGTATCTACAGGTGAAGTTAGAATTTGGGGCTTCTCGCGATCGCCAGCAACCAGACTAGACAGATCGGGTTCTTGATATTCTCTCAGATACACAGGAACCAGTCTTTTGTACAAAGGATGAGTAAGAATTGCGGTGGTTTCAGGATCAAAATTCTCTTGGATAAATTCGATTGGTTCTATAAATTTGGCATCAAAACTACGGATTTCCCGCGCCGTTGGCACACCGACAGGGCCGAAAAGGAAGAAAAGACCATTTAACCCAATTATCACAGCAGTAACAAAAGCCCATCGCTGTCGCTTTCCTGGCCAAATATGCTCGCTAAAACTAACGATCGCTAAGGCTGCCAGCAGAATAAATCCTGGCATTATGGTCATTGCCTGAGCTTTACGACGTAAATGAACCAAGAGAAAAAACAACAGTCCTGGGAGCACAGAAAATGCAATTACACTATGGCCCCAATTTTTGCGACAACTTCTGAACCAGTTTGGTCTTTTGGCAACAACAACCCATAGCAAAGGAATCATTCCCAAGCCCACTGTGCGCAGAGCCGCTTTCAATATCAATAGAATATTTTCCAGAAACTTGACCAGAGAATCAGCATCTTGCCTTTCTGTATGCAGCGGCACCCATTGCCAAATTATTGACCAATAATTGTCCCAACCCCCAGTACTGATTATCAGAGGCGTCATCCACAGTGCGATCGCAATTAGCCCCATAATTACCGCAAATGTCACATGACCTAAATTAAACTTCCGCGTTCTCAGCCCGATAAAGGTAGCGACCAAGGCCACGGGCAACAGGAAAAAGGGCGTACTCGGCCGGATTCCTCCTGCCAAACCCATTAAAATTCCCAGACCAAATAAAGCTTTTTTCTCTCCTAAACCAGTGCGATAAGCAGCATAGTCAATCAACACAACCCAAGCAAACTCGATCATATGGGATAGTGCCATTTCCCCGTTGAACCAAATTATGGGACTAGTTAGCATTAGTAAGGCCGCAGTCCAACCGACTCGCGAATTGAACCAAGTTGACCCGATAACGTACAGCATGGCCGCTGCGACACCAGAAGCTACGACATTGACCATTACTAAACTGGCGGTGGGATTATGGAGAAATAGATTGAAGAAACGAGCAAAACCAATAAAAAGAACAAACATTCCTGGCATTTGTGGCTGTTCCAGGCGCATATCAAAATGTTCTACTGCCAGGGCGAAATTACCCCCATCGCCCCAAACAATCTGGCTTTGAAATGGTAAACGGGTCAAAATGCCGAGACAAAAAAGCGCGATCGCGGGAATTAACCAACTATGATTAGCCTTAGATTGATTATCTTTGTCAGTTGATTTATCAAAAGGGATTTCAGGGATTTCTACCATTGCGTCGGCATCTCATGAGCATTGTCTGTAGATAGCATAATATCAAGTATGAGCGAGACAGTATGGATTAAGACAGTAAATAAAATATCAAAAGTAACAATTAATAAGTAAGATGCCAGCAAAGGATATTTATCATGAATCGGTCAAAAATGCTTTAATTAATGATTCTTGGACAATTACATCTGAATCCTTACAAGATCAAGTATAAAGATGCTGAACTATTTGCGGATTTATCGGCAGAAAAGCCTATTGCAGCAGAACAAGATGGGCGGAGGATAGTAGTAGAGATAAAAAGTTTTATTAGTCCATCTTTAATGAGAGACTTTGAGTTAGCTTTAGGGCAATATATTCTATATCGAAATTTAATTAATCTTGCCGAGCCAGAATATCAAGTTTATTTAGCGATTAAAGACAGTATTTACGATAATTTTTTTAAGCGAGATTCTATTCAAATAGTAACTAAATTGAATCAAGTATTACTTTTAGTAGTTGATACGGAAAAGGAGAAAATTACCCGATGGATAAATTAGTGAAATATCGTCAAACCATTAAGAAAGTACTGAGTGAATATCATGATTGGGTTTCAGGTTCAGCTAATTTGGAGCAAGAAAGTTGTTTGGTTTTTGATGAGACTCATGATCACTATTTTTGGCTTTTGATGGGTTGGGAAGACAAGAAAAAAATCCGCAATATTCAGGCTCACATTCGCATCAAGAATCATAAAATTTACATTGAAGAAGACTGGACAGAGGAAGGGATTGCTAATGAACTATTAGGGGAAGATATTACAAAAGAAGACATTGTTTTGGCTTTTCATGATCCTGAAACTCGTAAACATACAGAATTTGCAGTTGTCTGATTCAAAGTTATCAAAATAAATAGTGACAACAAAGTTATAATTTATCTAGTGGAAGCTGGCGTAAATAAGACAACCATTATGCAGTTAAAGCTTTACCCTTATAAGTCCACTTGAAAGGTTTGGCCATCTTGTCATTAATTTTGTGGCCACACCTGGTCTTTCGGCATCTTTGAGTCTTTCTCTAATTGGAATCTGTTTTTGCTTGAGTTCTAACCATCTTTCTCGCCATAGCCTGGCCATTTCTCTACTCACTCCTAGTTCTCTCAATATTTGACGGTGATTTTTCCCTTGCGCTGCTAATAGAACAATCTTGGCTCTCTTGGCAATTTGTTGACCTGTGCTGTGACGAGCTAAGAGCTTTTCTAGTTTTTGGCGTTCCTCATCATCTAACCGAAGTGGTTTAGGTGTTAATCTTGGCATTGGCGAGAATTCTTCAACCTGATTTTTCTGCTCCCAAATTTTACTCTCGTTTGACGATAACTATCATTTAATTTAATGGTTGCTTTATCTTAGCCTACGTCCACTAGCGACGATTCCTTTATTGCAAGAATTAGGATTAACTATTGAACAAATTGTCCAAAGATTAGAAATTTCAGAGAATTTAGTTCGAGAAAACATTGAAGAATAACGTCTTTATCTATTTTTTAATTGAGCTAGAAAAATTATCACGCATTTTCATTCTGATGTATGTTGAGGGTTTAAGTGTATATTTAGCTGTGAGTCTAATATCAATAAAGTTCTAAACCAACCTATGTAAATTCTAATGTTGCTGTTATGCCATAGGAAGCAAAATAAATTAAACTCGTTTTTGTCAAACGCAAGACATTTTATTGCCAATCTTTCAATCTATCTACATAACTCTGTAACTGATTAGTCAGCCGATCGCGTTTACTCTCAAAATTAGCCGCAATCGAAATCAACACAATACCAGCAATTAACCCAATAATCCATTTCAAGAAAGAATAGGTAAAAACCAAAATCACTAACTGATAAACAATAGTCAAGATAAACGTAATCGTTCCCACAAAGAGAAAAGCCCGAATTCGCAATCCCAAACCCGCAAAAATTGCGATCGCACTGATCACTCCAGGAATAACTCCCGTGTCCTGGTAAAACATTGCCACCAGACAAATCAAGCCACTACCAGCTAGCCGCGCATAATGCTGTTCCTTCCGATGAGCTACGAAATAAGCATCAAATTGAGCAATATATAAAATCGATAGACCAATAATACAAGCAAACCAGATTGTCCTTAGATCATATTCCCAAGCAAATCTCGCGATCGCCCAATCGATAAATCCCAAACTGAAATAACTCCAGCGGAGATTTTTTTGATAGTAAGCAAGATAAAGATAAAAAAGCGCAGCGATACCTAAACTAAAATAGGAAATAGTTTCTGCCGTGACTAGTGAGATGAAAATCGGCATCGCGATCGCAAAATGTCGCCAAGGATTCTCTTGCCAACCAAATTTTTGCCAGGGTATTCGATAAATAACTAGTCCGACAACACACGTCAGAACAACCCACCAAGGATCAAATATGCTGAGTTTGCTAATCATGGAGCGAGCATAAAATGTGATTGCAACTATTTCGCCTAATCCGAGATAAACACCCAGGGATGTTGGGGAGATAGGGGAGTTGGGGAATTGGGGAGATCTGCTTTGAGCGATCGCGTATAAACCGAGAACCATACCAATTGCGATCGCCAAAGGAGTTAGACCAGGCTCAAGGCCAGTCTGGAAAAAAGTGTTAACAGCGCTAATTAAAAGTAGATTACTAATTACCCAGTGAATGTTTGCCGTAATCACAATTTCTTCGAGGCTAAAGTTGGCAAAAGATGCTTTGCCTTGTTTCCGATGCCAGAAAGCAATTACTCGGTAGATTAAAGCGATCGCAGCAGCGACAAAAGCCCAAATTGTAAAACCATCAGCAGCGTTTCCGCCCTCAAACTGAGACATCTGATAGATGACCAATTCATAAATTGCCAGGGTAATCCCAACGAGGGAAATGTAGCGAAGAATTTTATTGTCTTTGCCCCGATAGTTACTAATGCCAATGCCTGTGATGGCTGCACCTAAAGTAATTAGGCCAGTACTACTAGTGAAATGTCGCAACCGCCAAATTATTGCTAAGACAGCATAAATGATGGGGATAAAGGGTAAGTTATACAATCTTGCAATGGGAACGGACTTATCTGATAACCAATTAATCAACCAGAGAGAGAGTAGAGCTAGGGTGATATTCGCAGTTGCGATCGCTAAACTATTGCCGCCAACTATAACAATTAAACTAGAGACTGCTAATTCAACTGTGCCGACAAAACCATATAATGCGATCGCATGGGGTTGTCGCCAGTAACGAAAGGCGATCGCCGCACCAATCAAAATCACAGCAACTAGATATTGCCAATGATCAATCATAAGTATGGGTGCATTCGGACTACTCGCAAACTTGAGATACGCCCAGTACAGAAGTCCTAACTCTGATGCCATAAGCGCGATCGCCCAATAATCAGCAGCTTGGATATATTTCTTGAAAATTTTGCTTCTGTTGAATTTGCCCCCAGCCTCTTGCGGTAAAGATCTAATCAGATATTTTCTGGCGGCATATAAACCCCAAACTGCGATCGCGCTGACAATTAACCAATTGAGATCGCTAACATATTTTTCAAGCAAATCCGTTATGAGGCATAGTCCAAAACCAATTTGGACTGCGGCAATAAACCCATAACGTAAGTAATAGGAATTAATCACCATTAAGATGGTTGCCACTGCTAAACCTAATAATCTGGTCTCTGGCTGCCACAAAGTTAGTAACTGAACTAAAATCAGGGCAATAGAGCTATAGAATGCTGCAAATATTTTTGTTTTTCCCTTCATGTATCTCGCTACTACGCTCAACATAATGGGAATTAGCAACCAAACAGCACCCCACTTAGTAATGGCAGCCTGAGTATCAGTGATTGGCCATAAAAAGCCCAGATAACTTGCGATCGCCAGAAGCAAACCGTAATGCCAATTACTCCGATGCCAATACTTATCGATTGAGGATGAGGGAGGCTGGGATATGGGGAAAATAAACAAAAACCATTCCAAAATTGCGAGAGCAAGTAAGATACAACCCCAAATTTCGATCTTGAAGGAGGGAAATAGCCAGGCGATCGCGCTACAGATGGTTAACAATCCTAATCCGTGAGTCGCATAAACCAAAGAAAAATCAAATCGTAAAAAAGAAGTATTAAATGCTAACAATCCTGTTGCGACAGCCAAGCCTAACGTTCTTGTTTCGGGTTGCCAAAAAGTTAGAACTTGCAGACAAAATAAAGCAATCCAACTAAAATTTCTCGCTATTTCCCTTCGTTTACCGCGACTATTTTTCGCAATAATAGTTAAAAATAAGGGTGCCACTGACCAAAGCCAAACCCAATCATAATTAGCTTGTTCAATTACAGAAAGCAGGCTAATGTAACTAATTACACCAAGCAATAATCCGAAATACCAACTGCTACGAAACCAATATTTAACATAGCGAGACTTTCTAACTGCAACCCTACGCAGATAGATTAGCCATTCGATAGTCATGAACAGTAAGGCAATGTATCCCCAGCTTTGAGATCTTAGGTGAGGAAAGATTAGATTTAGTGCGCTAGCTATAGTTACCAATCCCAAGGCGTGAGCAAAATAAATCAACCAGATTCTAATCGGTTTACGAATATAGCTGATGTAAACCAACGTAAGAGTAGAAAGTAATAGATTGCAAGTTAGCCAAGTGCTATTATGTAAAGCTAATCTAGTTAGAACAATTGCAAATAACAGATTTAACAATTCACTATATCGAGCTAGCTTAGGTTTTTCCTGGCGATACAACCAAGTAGCAATTGCCACAAACAAAAGCACATATGGAAAGAGCGTAATGCCATAAATAGATTCGGGGAAAGAGCTATTATTACTAAGTTGAATGCCCAAGTTTATGACATTTTTCCGAAACTCCAGGGGTATTAATTCTTTGGCAACAAATAAGCCTTGTAAGCCAATAAAAAAGATTGCTGTGAGATCTCGTTTTCGCCAATAAAGATACAAAGTTTGACTAAAGAGGTGAATCGCCAAAATATTAATAGCCGTTGTTTGCCAAAAAGCCGATCCACCAACAGAAACCAACCAGGCAAATAAAATAATAATGAGGCTGATCGGTTGAAATATTTTGCTAAAAAATGAAACTAAAACTTGCTTGATATTTGCTGAAGATTCTTCTGCTGGTTCAAGATTGATTTGTTGCTTTTGGTTTAAGTAAATAATGGCTAATAACCAACCTCCCAGAGCGATCGCTAAACCAAGATTCTTGACCGAATCATAGGTAAATATGGTTCTAGCGAGTAAAAGTAACCAGGTGGATAGTAAAAATAATGAATTAGTAATTTTAAAATTTTCTGAAGCTCGCGATCGCAACCAATAATAGCTCCCCGCGACAACAGATATGCCGACATAAGTAGCTCCCAAAGGTAACTTATCTATTGCCCAACCTAAATGTAAGTAACTTAATAGTAAAAATATGGGAATAAACCAGAAACGAGTAATTTTGTTACTATCTTTATATTTTAAAAAGGTAATCCCAGTCAGACTAATAGATGAAACTGCAATTATTAGCCATTCGATGATATTAAATCCCAAGCCAAAGCTACTCATCGCCCAAAAATTAATTGGGACAAGTAAAACAGAGACATTTTTTAAAGTCTGGGATGTTAATTTTAGATTATCCTGTTTACCTAACCAAAAACCAATAACACAAAAACTCAGAGTATAAGCCAATAAAATTAGATACTGGCCAAAAGCAGGAAAATTATCCCATTTGCTAGCAGCTAAAACAGCCGAAGAAATTACGACTAAAAATATTCCTAAAAACAATAACCAACGAATACTCAACTCATCAAGAAAAGCTTGCCAAACTTGAATAACAAGATTTGGTTTCTTGGCCAACTTTGGTTTAACGACTGTCGCGATTGCTGCTGTTTCTGCCAACGCGGGTTCCGGTTGGGGAGTAATGCGTGGTGGTTGTGGTGCAACTTTTTTAAGCTTTATTACGGGCAAAGTACAGGTTAAATTCTCGCGACATAGTTTAATAATTTGATCTTCTTCAATTAATCCCAAACGCAGCAATTCATCCAACCCAGTCATTAGCTCTGGTTGCGCAGCTTTAATATATAATTCTAATTTGACAATGCGCTCAAAATCATTGGACATAATTAATTAAAAATTAGAAATTGAAAAATGACAAATATTCTGTATCTAGTTGATTGCGCAGGGATTTCAATAAACAATCGGTTTTCCAGATAAGATGACGCTCTGTTTGAAATATAGTACAGTTTTGACGCATGTGCATTTGTGACAAAACAGGTTTTTGATTACTTTCCACGACTGAGATTGCCTCTGTTACTTCAGGAGTAAATTGCTGTAACCATTGATTATTTTGCAAATATTGAGCCTGAAAAGCGTCGGTGTCCAGCAGCCATAAATCGATGCCATATTTATTAATCAAACTGATTATAGTTTGTCGATCTAAACTATATTGTGCTGCGATGAGCTCTTTTACTCGTTGACGAATTTGTTGATAATATCCTTGGTGATAAGGGATGGCATATTCTTCGGCAACTAAGACAGAACGAGCGGCAAAACTAGGAATATTATCTGCTTCGTGACTAAGAGTAGCTATAAGAGATTTTGGAGGTTGCTGCCGTAAGAATTGATAAAGTTTAGTTGCTTTGCCTGTGACGTAACCTAATCGATGCGGATAGGATTGTACAGCATAGCTGGGTAAGATTAGTAGAAAAATTAAAATAATTATAGCTAAATATTTATAAATATTTTGGATAAGAGGATATTTGAAATTGAGGTGGCTGATAATTTTATCAAAGATAATAGTAATCGCGATCGCATCTACTACAGCCAGAACCAGTCTTAAACTATGGTGAATATAACGACTTGGCAAATGCAACCTAAATAAAAGTAGATGAGACAAAAAAAACAATATAGTCGAAGCAATAATTATTTGCCATAAAACTAGAGATTTATCATTAACCTTGCTTACTAGAGGAAACTTTCCAAGAATGCGTCTTAGCCACAAAACAATGAGTCCACAGGAACAGATTAAGGTATATTGCCACTCAATTGGCAACCAGCCACTTCTTCTCTCAAAAAGCCAAAAATCAAGAAAATTGTCCGTAAAAAAAGCACTTCTGCCATTAACAGCAAACTCTGGCATTAATTTAGCTTGTTCAATAGTAATAATTGGCTCATAATTAGAAGTTTTCATCCCATAAAAAGCTAAGATAAATCCCGAAGTAATTAAACCCAAAAGAGCAATTATATTGGATTTATCCCATGTATAGTAATCATAAAATGAATTAGTAGCTCTTTTCGTCTCTTTGCGTCTTAGCCCCCATTCGAGGATAAACGTCTTGGCGCGAGACATTAATTTAATTAATAAAACAGTTGCCGATATTAGTACTGCTTGTGGATACAATAGACCCTGCAAAATAATGGCTAGCAAACATAAATACAAATCATTACGTAATAAATAATAAATAAAAGCTAAAAATAAAGGATAGATAAAAGCTCTTGGTGTACCAGAAGATAGATCATCTAGCATCCATAAATTTTGATTTAATAACAGAGTACTCAGGAAACCAGCAAAAGGAATGGGAAAAATTTCTAGACAGACCTTAAAGCAATAGATGGTCGTAACTAGGCCAATAAATAAAGGAGAAATTTTATTAAAGAAAAAAATATCAACTCCCAAATTGTCTACCAGTTTATATAAACCAACAAATCCCGTGGGAGCAACTGACCTAAAATAATCGGCGATCAGGTCATTCTTAAAGAAGTCTGGATTGCTAAATTGCTGCATCCAAAAAATATGTTGTCGGGCATCATCCTGAAGAATAAATGGATCTTGAAAAGCTAATTTTAATCCAGCAAGACTAAATAAAATCGAAGTAAGAATACTAGTAACAAACCAAAAACGATATTGAAAATATTTCACCACCTTATAAACTTCAATAAATTTTTATTTACAGTCAATTTTCGATAGTCTATCATAACAAGTTCTTTTTTGAAGGATTAGAAAGTATTTGGCAGTAAAATGTAGATTTTTCCGTAAAAACATCAGTTTACATTAAAAAACTAGATGAATTAAGTTTGTGTAGTTACTCGAAGATACCGGCTACATTGCTTCATAAATCAACTAGATAAATAATGAACAACTCAACATTTGATCTCTCTGGGCTGAACGGCAGTAATGGATTTGTCATCAATGGCATTGGGACTTACGACTATTCAGGCTCCTCAGTTAGTAATGCAGGAGATATTAATGGTGATGGTATTGAAGACATCATTATTGCTGCAAATCCCAATATTTTTCCTGAAGATAGTCTAGGAAAGAGCTATGTCCTGTTTGGGAGCAGTAATAATTTTGCGAGTAGTTTCGATTTAGCGACTCTTGATGGTAGCAATGGGTTTGTAATTAACGGCATTAATGCTACTGTTGGCCCAAAATTTGTGGTTAGTAATGCAGGAGATATTAACGGCGATGACCTTGACGACCTGATCATTGGTGCTAGCTATGCAGAAACTGAGTCAGGAAGAAGCTATGTCGTATTTGGCAGTGACAATGGATTTGCGAGCAGTTTGGATTTAGCAACTCTTAATGGTAGCAATGGTTTTGCTCTCAATGGGATTAATTTTGGCGATCGCTCTGGTTACTCCGTCAGCAATGCAGGAGATGTCAATGGTGATGGTATTGAAGACATCATCATTGGTGCTAGTTCTGCTTCTCCCAATCGAGATCCATTTAATATATTCGATCTCAATGTATATTCTGGTCAAAGCTATGTAGTGTTTGGCCGCAATACTGGATTTGACAGCAATGTGGATTTAGCAACCCTTGATGGCAGTAATGGTTTTGCCCTCAATGGCATCGATGCTCAGGAGCAATCTGGCAGATCTGTTAGTAGCGCAGGAGATATCAATGGTGATGGCTTTGACGACATTATTATTGGGGCGCCATTTGCCAATGTTTCTGCGGATGAGCTCTCCACAGGAAAAAGCTATGTGGTATTTGGCAGTAATAATGCTTTTGCCAGTAGTTTAGATTTATCGACTCTTGATGGTAATAATGGTTTTACTATCAATGGAGCTAATGCAGCTGATAGATCAGGTTTTTCTGTGAGCAATGCAGGAGATGTTAATGGTGACGGTCTTGATGACATCATTATTGGAGCTCGTTATGCTTCTCCTAATGGCAATGCTTACGCAGGAGCAAGCTACGTAGTATTTGGCAGCAACAGTGGATTTAGCCGTAATTTTGACCTATCTACTCTCGATGGGACTAACGGCTTTGCCATTAATGGGATTGATGCGGGAGATTTTACAGGTGATTCGGTTAGTAATGCAGGAGATGTTAACGCTGACGGCATAGACGACATTATTATTGGGGCAAGTGTTGCTAATGATAATGTGGGGGAAAGCTATGTGGTATTTGGCAGCACTAATGGTTTTGCGAGTAGTTTAGATTTATCTGCTCTTGATGGCAATAATGGTTTTATCCTCAAGGGAATTGATCCTGTTGATCAATTGGGTAATTCGGTAAGTAGTGCAGGTGATTTTAACGCTGACGGTATTGATGATTTTATTATTGCTGCAAGCACCGCTGACCCTAATGGAAATGTTGGAGCAGGGGAAAGCTACCTTGTGTTTGGTTCTGATTCAATAATTGGCAATAATGATATTACAGAGCTTTATCGCTTTAGAAATACTTCTTTTGGTACGGGAACTTATCTCTTTGTTGGTGAGCAAGAAAGGGATGCTATTCTAGCTAACCCCGACTTTAATCAAACTTTTGTTTTGGAAGGGGATGGGAATCCTGCTTTTAAAGCTAGTGCTGTGCCAGGAGATGATTTGCTACCTTTTTTCCGTCTGCAAAGTCTAGCTGTTCCAGGGACTTTTCTGTTTGTGAGTACCGACGAATATAATGGCATATTTGCTGAGGGTTCGGCGCAAAGAGAGCAATGGGAGAAAGAAGGTTTAGATCAAGCAGGTGTTGATATTCCTGAATTTTATTTGTTTGGTGCCGGAACAGGAAAGGGCATCCCTTTCAATCGTTTCCAAAATAATGATAATAATACTTTTCTCTTTGCCGGTTCTGATAGTTCAACGGGTTTAAGTGAAACGGATTTTATCAATAATGATCCTAATCTTTCAGCCGTTTTTAACGATCAAGGAATTGCTTTTGAGTCTTTACTTTAGTGTTGCTTGACTTAACAATAATTGTTTCTTTATCAATCATAAGAACACTAAAAAATTGTCGACAGAAAATCAATATAATCCTTAGAAACCCTTAAACTAGAACCTGTTAAGTCTCTTACTTGCTTCATGGCTTCAATTTTCTTGCCATTTTTGATCAGTTTTTTGAGCTCTTTTTCAACTGTCTTCGGAATGCGAATAATTCCTTGTTTTTCGTCGTAGGGATAGGGATATTTCTTGCTATTATCCTTTTGTAGGCTATTGAGCTTTTCTAATTGATCGAGCAAAGGAATGGGATTATCTCGTTTTTTTATTTTTCTAGTAACAAACTCAGAATCCATAATTAGCTTGTTGTATAAACATCTAAATAAATGAGTAACAGAAGTTTTACTTCTCGTATACTTATAGCGAATCAAGTTGGAGCTAAATCAAGATTATTAATTGTTGAAATTATCCTCAGAAACAAACTATGATCTATGCTTCTATAGTCAAGCAACTAAAAATAATTCATCACGTAGATTTTTTATCTATTCATCATTGCTCAACCCTCACGATTTAATTCGATTTTTATCGATGCCTAGTTTATGACTCCTTTCGATCGCGAACGCCTCTTATTCACGCCCCAATCTCCAGACAGCAATGCAATCCCCCTCATTTTTGCTTTCCCCAATGAATATACCATTGGAATTACTAGCCTAGGTTATCAGATTGTTTGGTCAAAATTTGCTCTGCGCTCCGATGTTCAAGTAAGCCGTTTATTTACCGATATCCAAGACAATCTCCCTCGAAACCCTGAATTGCTGGGGTTCTCTGTCTCTTGGGAACTAGACTATATCAATATCTTTAATCTTCTCGAATCTCTAGATATTCCTCTGCATAGTAAAGATAGAAATGACAACCATCCTCTAGTTTTTGGTGGCGGCACGGTCTTAACTGCGAATCCTGAACCCTTTGCTGATTTCTTTGATGTTATTCTCCTAGGAGATGGGGAAAATTTACTTGATAATTTTATTGATGCTTATCAAGACGTCAGAAATGGCGATCGCGCAACTAAATTACGTCATCTAGCTACTATTCCTGGAATTTATATTCCCAGTTTGTATCAAGTAACCTATGAAAATCCCCAGGGAGCAATTGCTGCGATCGCGCCCATATATCCCGAAATCCCCTCAGTTGTCGAGAAACAAACCTATCGCGGAAATACCCTCTCAACTTCAACAGTTGTCACCGAATTAGCTGCTTGGGAAAATATCTATATGGTGGAAGTGGTACGTAGTTGCCCCGAAATGTGCCGTTTTTGTCTGGCGAGCTATCTCACCTTACCCTTTCGTACGGCATCTTTGGAAGGTTCTTTAATCCCTGCGATCGCAAAAGGACTAGAAGTAACTAACCGCCTGGGCTTACTAGGAGCTTCTGTGACCCAACATCCCGAGTTTGAAGCTCTCCTAGACTATTTATCTCAACCTCAATATCAAGATGTTCGTCTGAGTATTGCTTCGGTGAGGACGAATACTGTTACCGAGAAATTGGCGCATACCTTGGCCCAAAGAGATACCCGTTCGATTACCATTGCCGTTGAAAGTGGTTCAGAGAAAGTACGAAGAATTGTCAATAAAAAGTTAGAAAATGACGAAATCATCCAAGCCGCAATTAATGCTAAAGCTGGAGGCTTAAAAGCCTTAAAGTTATACGGTATGGTTGGGATTCCTGGCGAAACCATCGAAGATGTGGAGCAGACTGTCACCATGATCGAAGATGTGAAAAAAGCAGCTCCTGGCTTGCGAGTTACCCTCGGGTGCAGTACTTTTGTACCCAAATCTCATACTCCTTTTCAATGGTTGGGGGTTAATCCCGATGCCAAAAAACGCCTTAAGTTTTTGGAGAAACAACTTCGGCAACGTGGTTGTGATTTTCGCCCGGAAAGTTATAACTGGTCGGTGATTCAGGCTCTTATTTCTAGAGGTGATCGCCGTTTGTCGCGCCTTCTAGAGCAAACTCGTGAATATGGTGATTCTGTCGGTAGTTATAAGCGTGCCTTTAAGCAATTACGCGGCGAGATTCCCAGTCTAGACTATTACGTGCATCAGGATTGGCAGACAGATCAGATTCTACCCTGGAGTCATTTGCAAGGTGCTTTGCCTGAGAAAACTTTGGTTAAACATCTTAATGAGGCAAGGGATTGTATGGTTAAGGGAGAAAAGGTCAATTAAAATAGACACAAATTCTCTATGCTATGAACTTATCTTAAATTTCATCCCTCATCCCTTATCCCTCATCCCTCCAAATGTCAGTCTATTAAAATATCTTCCCCCGAATCATTCACTTCCGGTTCCCATTCAATATTTGGCATTGCTTCAAAAGCTTGACGTACTGATTCCTCCCAAAGCTTACGAATCTTAGCAATGTACGGAGCGCCCAGCCGCAATTCCAACTTATTGCGGATCTCAAAACTATCGGTTTCATACATTAGGATATTGATTGGTGGACCGACAGAAATATTAGATTTCATTGTCGAATCAATAGATAACAAAGCACATTTTGCCAAAGCTTCTAGAGGCGTCGTATAAGTGATAGTGCGGTCTAGTATAGGTTTACCGTATTTAGTCTCACCAATTTGCAAGAAAGGAGTTTCTTGGGTCGCTTGGATAAAGTTCCCCTGGGGATAAATTAAATATAGTTGCGGAGCTTCCCCTTTAATTTGTCCTCCCAGCAAAAAGTTACAACTACAATCAATATTGTCTTTTTCCAACCAAGGACGATCTTGTTCCTGAATTTCTCGGCTTTTACTGCCAATATATTGGGCAATATCGTACATATTGCCTAGACTGTGCAAATTAACTTTTTCCTGGTTCTCAATATCGCGATTTAACCTAGTCAATACTCCTTGGGAAACCGAAAGATTGCCAGAGGTGCAAATAATGATTGCTCTTTCTCCTGGTAGAGACAAATCAAAAAGTTTTTTGTAGGTTGATATATGGTCAACACCAGCATTTGTTCGGGAGTCGGCAGCTACTACAATGCCAAATTGATTTATGATGCCCAGGCAATAAGTCATATTAAGGGATAAATGATGAGGGATGAGGAATAGATAACTTTGCTTTCCTTGTAACTGGAGTGATTTTTTTAATTATCCAGCTTATTACCACAACTACTACAAAAGCGATCGCTTTGCTTAACTTTTTCTCCGCATTGAGCACAAAAATTCTTCGTAGATTTCGATTTTTTCGTTTCCTCCATATTTAATGACATGTTGCCCATTTGCATTGACATGGGATTCATACTCATCGACATATTTCCCATTTTCATCGGTCGCATCGGCTGCATTGGTTGCATTGGTTTCAGATCTGGCATCGGTTTAAATTCTCTTTCCTGAGAACTTGCGGCTCTATCGGGGACCTTTTTCAAATTAACTTGAACTGCATTATTTAACTTGGGGTTCGCGATCGCATTAATCCCCGTTGCTTGAATCAAAACATTTTGCTTCGCTTGTTTTCCGTTGATTTGCAACACAAAACCCGATGTCGTTTGATAAAGCTTTGGTGGGCTTTTCCATTTTCCTGTAGTTATGCTACTACTTTGACTTTGTTGTTGTCCCGAACTACCTGAAAATAGGCTAATCAAAGTTTGAGCTCCCTGATTAACAATCATTAGCTGCTGATTTCCACTCAGGTTTACTGTGTAAGCCATAAAATTCTCAACTCTGCATAAACTTTCTCTATACCTTAATTCTAGTGATTTTTGAGTTTTAAAATCGCAAAAGTAATTTACACGGGGCTTCGCCCTTGAAGGCAGAGGGCAGAGGGCAGCGGTGAGACCCCGCGCCGAACCTCTCTAAATCTCTCCTGAAAGGAGAGACTATATTGTTCCCCTTCCTGTAGGAAGGGGTTAGGGGTAGGTGGCGCAAGGGAACGCTCACCAAGAGAGAG
>NZ_ALVZ01000102.1 GCF_000332055.1 Xenococcus sp. PCC 7305
CCAATTCGTGAGAGTTGGAAGCGCGTGAGACACGCTGAGGTTTCCTCAGCAAGTGTAATCACGTAAGAAGCCCACACTGTAATCTTTGATTCAGTGTGCGGAGGATGTCACTTTCTTCAGAGTCAAAAGTTTTTTAGAGCAAGCGACTTGTATTTTAAAATTATGTTTAGATCGCAATTTTACTGACTTGAGGTTCGGGAATAGGATCGCCAAATTCCTTAGCTGTATCAATCCATAATTCCATAGCTTCTTTAATATTTGTTAATGCAGTTTCTTGAGTTTTACCATGAGCCATACATCCTGGTAATTCAGGAACTTGTGCTACAAATACTCTATCCGTTTCACTCCAGTGAATAATGATTTGATACTTATACATTAGTCTTTGATTTCTAACTTATACTTCAAAATTATGTTTCTTATTTGACGTACTTGGTAATCTTTTGCTTTGTTACCGTCTTTTTGTAAATTTGGTTTTTCTGGAATTCCTGCTTTCCGAAAAGTATGATGACTTCCACGAATCCTCTCATCAAACCCTAATTTTTCTAATAATTGACATAAATCGTTAAAGGAAATATTGGAATCAGATCTACCTCCCAAAATTTTTAATAATAGTTTTTCATATTTACCCATAATTTTAGTCTATTTCTAAAAGGCCAACGAAACTTTATTCAGTTCAAGTTGCCAGCGTGTTTTTTAGTTTGGGTTAATATTCTATCTGCAAACTGCCAGCTTTTCATGAAAAGAAGCATTTGCTATTATTTGGCTATGAAAAATGAATTAGAACAATTTTTACAACTGGCAAAAAAATCTGGGATTAACGATAGCGAGGTCTATCATGTTCAGTCCCAATCCCGTCCGATCTTTTTTGAAGGGAATCGTCTCAAGCAATTAGAAAGTTCCCAGTCAGTCGGTACCGCTTTAAGATTATGGAGCGATCGCTGTCCCGGTTTGGCCGTGGGTTATGGACAGGTGGCACCGAATATCTTAGTTGATAAAGCGATCGCGATTACCGAACTGAACGACCCCCAAACTATTGAATTGGCTCCCGCTAGACAAGACATTCATCCCGATACAGGCAAGAGTTTACCTATCGAAGATTTAATAGAGCTGGGCCAAGATGCGATCGCCAAAATTAGGGATGTTTATCCTGACACTATTTGCAGCGCCGAACTCGAATGTGAAACCGAAACTACAACTCTGCTCAATTCCCGAGGGCTTTATTGTCAATATACCGAAACATCTTTGAGCTATTCGCTTGGCGTGGAATTAGTTCGAGGAGAGGATTTTCTGGGGATTTACGATGGAGAATATAGTAAAGATCATCTAGACAGCGATCGCGTGATTGATAATATCCTGCAACGTCTGAACTGGGCAGAAAATAATGCCCCAGCTGTGACTGGAAAAATGCCCGTCTTATTCACAGCTAATGCCGCTACTCTGCTGTGGGATACAGTGTTGATGGCATTAAGTGGCAAACAGGTGCTCGAAGAGTCTTCTCCTTGGGGCAAGAATCAGGGGAAACTGGTAATTTCTCCTTTGGTAACAATGTCTCAGCAACCGAACTTGGAACCCCATAGTTGCCCTTTCGACGATGAAGGTACGGTGACACAACAACTCAATTTAATCACGAAGGGACGATTAGATAATTTTTATTGTGATCGCTTTGTGGGAAGAGAATTAGGACTAGAGACCACAGGAAATGGTTTTCGTCCCAGCTTGGGGAGCTATCCCACTCCTTCTTTGGTTAATGTGGTTCTAGAGCCTGGCAATGGTTCACTAACTGATTTAATTACAGAGCTTGATAATGGCATTATCGTAGATCAGATTTTGGGCAGTGGTGCTGATATTTCGGGGGATTTTTCGATTAATGTTGATTTGGGTTATCGCGTTGCCAATGGAGAAATTATCGGTAGAGTAAAAGATACTGCGATCGCAGGTAATGTTTATACAGTCTTGAAGCAAATCATGGCCTTAGGAAGTGACTTATCTTGGAATGGCTCTTGTTATACGCCGTCAGTAATTGTTGAAGGTTTATCTGTTATCAGTTGAACAGAGGGCAGAAAGTTTAAATCTACTTCTTCCTTATTAAATTATGTTCACAACAGATTGCATTGGTAGGGGCGAACGGCCGTTCGCCCTTACAGAAATAAGTGTCATATTCTAATTTACAACTGGAATCAATAATTGGAACGTTTATTTAACTGCAATTGGAACGTTTATTTAACTGTTGATTAAGTTCTGCGATATTGAGCATCACAATAGATTTTGCCGCTTCTTTGATTTGGAGGGAACATTGGGCGGAGTTGAATTGTTGATTTTGCGCTAATTCGAGCCAAACAGGTGGTAAATGCTCCTGCAAGTGAACCATGCCACCAGGGAGATCGTCCGCCACATGAATCACTGTTTCACAACCGGAAGTGATTAATCTTGCCATGCACATAGGGCAGGATTCGAGGGAAGTATAGAGTTTATAACCTCGCATTGTGGAAATATTTTGGTATTGCTCCTCGAATTGATTCATCACCACCATTTCCCCATGGCGATCGCTGCGGAAATAGGGAAAAAATACTTGGTTATGTCCTTGGGCGACAATCTTTCCTTGGGGATTAACAATCAGACTGCCAACGCCAAAATTTCCTAACTTGACAGCGGCTAATGCTAATTTACAAGTTTCCAGTGCAAAGAAATCATCGGCCAAATCCAAATTAGGTTCATAAGATGCCAAAAAATTTTCCCAGTAGCGAATAGATTTGCGATCATCAAATTCACTCATAATTAATTCCTGTTCCCTGTTCCCTATTCCCTATTCCCTGTTCCCTGTTCCCCATTCCCTATTCCCTAAAATTAAACAATAATCACCAAATCCTCGTGACTAAATACTGGTCGGTTTGTCAGAGTGGCAATGACAATTTTCCCCGCAGACCCATCACCATCAGAATCAAATAGGACTTTACCATTATTCCCATTATATAAAAAGCGATCGCCCGAATCTAAAGCCTCACTGCCCAGAACAAACTGGTCGAGACTAACATCTCCAGGAACCAAATCACCCCCAAAACCCCCAGCCGAGATCACAATTTTATCTAACCCCGGCTCAAAATCGGCAATGACATCATTGCGCTGATTACTGGCAAAATAAACAAACTCATCCGCGCCAGCACCACCTTCTAGGATATCTATGCCTACCCCACCAATCAGAGTATCATTTTGAGCTCCTGTCTTGATAGTATCGCTGCCACCATATCCTCTAACAGAAATCTCAAGATTCGCAACATTAGACGCATCCACTTGATTATCGCCAGCCCCGGCATCTATTTCGACAATTTCAATCCCAACAAAATCATCTGTTCCTCTAGCAATTAAAAGATCATTGCTGAGGCTAATATCACCATCAACTTGCTCTTGCAAGATGTCAATTCCCAGTCCCCCGGCGATCGCATCGTCACCATTGCCACCTCGGATTGTATCATCGCCTTCTCCAGCTTCTAAAATGTCGGAATCTCCCTGCCCGAAGAGAAAGTCATTGCCCAAATCCCCAAAAAGAGTATCTTCTCCTACTCCTCCGAATAATTCATCGTCATCTAGTCCGCCATCAAGACGATCATTCCCGCTGCCACCATTGAGTCTGTCATTGCCACTATCTCCATTCAGACTATCCGCTCCCCCTAAGCCTGCGATCGCGTCATTGCCCGCTCCACCAGAGAGATTATCATCTCCATTTGTGCCGATGATTTTATCATCAGTAGCTGACTCTTCTGTATCTTCTCCCGGATTACCAATTAGAGTCCCATCTTCTTTGATCGTAATAATTTGATTGATTTCAATATTATCGAAAATCAAATTAGTTCCCGAAGGAAAACTAACCTCAATCAGGTCGATAATCTCATCCTGACCGAGCCCGAAATGTAGCCGTTGGGAATTTTGGGCAAAGGCATGGAGTCCGCTAGTTTGTTCTCGTAGTTGAGTCAGTCCTCCAGAAGTAACTTTTACCTGAGCGCCCACGGCATCACGGTTCGAGACAATCCCTTCGAGGTCAATTTCTAGCCAGTTATTGCTATTACCCTGATTGCGGAAAAGCTGAGAAGGACTAGACAAATAAGTTTTGCGAGGAGATTTTACAATTGTCGAACCCACAAAAATATCTAATGCTCCGTCGTTATCATAATCAGCGATCGCCAGACGAGAACCCAAATTAAAATCGAGATGCACTGGCCCCAAAGCTTCTCCCGCAGCACCACCAGCCATTTCAACAATTGTGAACGTACCATCTCCCTGATTTTCATAAAGCAGATTTGGCTGGTCAAGACTTGTGTAACTATTAGCGACATAAATATCAAGATCTTTATCATTATCAAAATCACCAGCAACCGCAGATTGGGAGAGAGTCGGCACCGAAAATCCCGCAGCTGTAGAATTATCAATAAATTGACCTGGAGAATTGTTTAACCATAATTGATCACTTAAGGCTCCAAGATTCAGATCGGGATTACTAAAGTTGAGTGAAGTGACATTACTAATAGTCTCAGTGGATTCGACAACCGCCCTCAACAACTCAAAATCATCAGAAGATAGGTAGATTTGCCATGTTTGATTATCGCGATCGTAACCGATATAAATTCCTCTAGTCTCGCGATCGCTTTTTAAGCCTGTGACCTCATCACTATTAGCATCGAGCACTAAACTAGGTCGATCAATATTGTCCACTAAAAGATTCACTGAAGTGGCCGTATCGGTACCAGAAAATGCTGCCAACTCTGCTGCTGTGGGGTTGCGTCCTGAGGAACCAATAAAAATTTGGGAGGCGTCGAGATTGGCTTCTTGTTCGGCAATGTTAAAAATATCGATCGCGATTTGACCATCGCTTTGCCAACTAAAACCAATTTCTTGCCCTTTGTTCAGCAAATCGGCACCCAAAATTTTGTCTCCGCTCTGGAAAACACTAGGCTCTCGATTTTTCAGAGTGATATCAGAACGGGTCAGAAAAATGTCATTATCGCCATCGTTATCAAAATCGGCAATAATCGAATCTCTGGCTGAAGTTTGATTAAAAAAATCTGCGGTTGGGCTACTGGGCTGATCAGCTGTGAGGGGAAAGTTAAACTGGTCGCTAATTTCATTTAATGTGCCACTAGAAATGTCAAAAACGGCGATCGGATATTCATAGGTTCCTTGAACTACAATGTCTAGTCTGCCATCTCCTGTCAAATCTGCCAATTGAGCATAACGAGAACCACCAGTAAGATTTAGGCTTTGAGGTTCGGCAAATGTCCCATCGGCTAATTGTTGTAAATAAGCATTCGAGCCTTGTTCATCATTGCGCAAAGCCACTAGCTGGATCATGTCCAACAGGCCATCATTATTGACGTCTACCCAGAGAGAAGAACGGCTACGGGCGATCGAATAGTCTAAATTACGTTCTGCTGCCTCGTTATTGAGATTGCCATTATCATTGACAAAAAACAGATTGGGTTGTCCGCTACTGGTTTGACCAAGCTCGCCACCGCCAGAGGTTAAAACATCGGGATCGCCATCATTATCAAAATCAACCCAGGTTGTGCCGTGGGTATCACTACCATTCCCTTGTCGCCAATCTTCTGTAAAAAGATTAGTAAAGCTCCCATCGCCATCATTGAGATATAAAGCGGGAAATTTACCTGTAGTATTTTGAGCTGTTGAGTTGTTATAGCCATGTCCACTCAGCCAAAGATCTAGTAAATTATCATTATTAAAATCTAGCCAAGCAACACTAAAAGCTTCATCTCCCCGTTGTCTTGACCAGACAATTCCTAAACTATTAGCTACATCTATAAACGAATTTTGATTAAGCACAATTACTAATTGAAAATTGAAAATTGAAAATTGATATAGCCCTTCTCGGATTAGTGAGATACAGAATAAGACTCACTTTAGCGAACAGGGAACAGCGGTCAGACCCTGCGTTATGGGTCGCGGTATCCTTTAGGGCGGCGTAAGGACACAGGTATGGACTTGATAAATTCAGAACAAGCTGAATCTCTAAAATTAGAACCTAAAGCCTAACACCTAACACCTAACACCTATCAATCCCTTAAGATTCAACAAAAATGTCATTACTTCCTAAGTTAGGAGTATTAGTAAGAGTTGCAACTAGTACTTGATTGCCTGAACCTGTACCATCCGCATCAAAGAATAAATCACCATTATTGTCATTATAAATAAAGCGATCGCTGCTGTTGGAAGCCGTTGAGCCCACAGAAAACGCAGATGCATTTAAAAACCCATTGCTTAATCCGCCACCAAAGCCAGAAGCCGAAACAATGATGAAATCTGTTCCACTTTGGAAATCCTCAATAACATCACTGCCGTCATTAGCTGTGGGATAGAAGATAATATCACTTGCTGCCCCGCCGACTAAAGTATCTTGACCAGAATTCCCAATCAAAATATCTTGACCAGCACCACCAACTAGAAGATCACTTCCTGTTCCGCCAATCAAGGTGTCATTATCACTTCCTCCTTCGAGAACATCGTTACCGTCTGCACCAAAGAGGCTATCTAAACCTTGTTCCCCAATTAGAGTATCAGCCCCTTGAAGTCCAAATAAGGTGTCATTACCAGCTCGGCCAAAAATGCGATCATCACCATCTGTTCCTTGAAGATCATCGCTATTATTCGTCCCGATAATATCTCCCGGTTCGGGATCTGGGTCTGGGTCGGGATCTGGGTCAGGATCTGGATCGGGACTACCATCAACCACAAAGATGTCACTATTATCTAAGTTGGGAGTATTCGTTAAAGTAACAACTAGTAGTTGACTACCCGAACCTGTGCCATCTGCATCGAAAAATAAATCGCCGTTATTGTCGTTATAGATAAAGCGATCGCTACTATCCGAGGCCGCAGTGCCAACTGTAAACTGGGAAGCAGCTAGGAACCCATCGCTCAATCCGCCACCAAAACCAGAACCAGAAACAATAATAAAATCACTGCTACTTTGGAAATCGGTAATGACATCATTGCGATCGCCAAGACGAGGATAATAGAAAGTATCACTGTCTGCGCCACCAGTTAGAGTATCTTGACCGGCATTGCCAATTAAAGTATCCCTTCCGCTACCGCCAATTAGAGTATCGTCACCTTGAAGTCCAAATAAGGTGTCATTGCCAGCTTGACCAAAAATGCGATCGTCACCGCCGGTGCCTTGAAGATTATCATTATTTGCAGTACCAATAATATCGTTAGGATCTGGGTCTGGGTCAGGATCTGGGTCGGGATCTGGATCTGGGTCGGGATCTGGATCTGGGTTTGGGTTGCCCCCATTCCCAATTAGAGTTCCATCTTCTCTAATCGTAATAATTTGATTAATATCAACATCATCGAAAACAAGAGTGGTTCCCGATCTAAAGCTAACTTCAATCGTGTCGACAATATCGTCCTGACCCAGTCCAAAATGCAATCTTTGGGAATTTTGCGCAAAGACATGAGTTCCGCCATTTTGCTCTCTTAGCTGGGTCAAGCCGCCAGAAGTTACTCTGACTTGAGAGCCTACCGCATCACGGTTTGAGGTAGTTCCTTCGAGATCAATTTGCAGCCAGTTATTATTATTGCCTTGGTTACGGAATAGTTGGGAAGGACTAGATAAATAGGTTTTACGCGGAGATTTAACCACTGTGGAACCGGCAAAAATATCCAAAGCACCATCATTGTTATAGTCAGCCGTCGCTAAACGGGACCCCACATTAAAATCGAGATGTACAGGTCCCAAGGCTCCTCCTGGAGCACCTCCAGCCATTTCAACAATCTCAAAGGTGCCATCGCCTTGGTTTTCGTAGAGAATATTCGGCTGATTGCGACTAATATAACTATTGGCAACATAGACATCAATGTCTTTATCATTATCGAAATCGCCCGCAACCGCAGATTGGGATAAGGTCGGAGTAGTTAAGCCCGCAGCATTGGAGTTGTTGATAAATTGACCTTGCGAATTATTGAGCCATAGCTGATCGGTTAAAGCCCTACTATTGACATTGGGATTATTAAAATTGATCGGACTGACATTGCTAACTTCTTGAGTTGACTCGACTACAGCACGGAAAATTTCTGCTTGCGGAGAAGATACGCGAACTTGCCAAGTTTGGTTATTGGCGTTGTAGCTAATATATAAACCCTTGGCTGAGCGATCGCTTCTGAGCCCTGTGATTCCAGGACTATTAGAATCTAGAACTAAACTCGGACGATTAGTATTATTGACTAATAAATTCACCGAAGTTGCTGTATCTGTCCCAGAAAAAGCCGCCAGTTCTGCGGCGGTAGGATTGCGTCCTGAGGCTCCAATAAAAATTTGTGAGGCATTAAGATTGGGTTCTCGCTCAAAAATATCAAAAATATCGATCGCGATCTGACCATTGGTTTGAAAACTAAACCCGATTTCTTGTCCACGGTTGAGCAAGTCCGCCCCAATAATATTGCTGCCACTTTTAAAGACACTCGGTTCGACATTATTTTGTGCCACATCAGAACGGGTCAGGAAAAAGTCGTTATCGCCATCGTTATCAAAATCGGCAATAATCGAGTCGCGAGCCGAAGTACGATTGAAAAAATCGGCGGTGATACTACTAGGCTGATTGGAAGTTAGAGGAAAATTGAATTGGTCAGTAATTTCATTCAAGACTCCATTGGAAATATCAAAGACGGCGATCGGATATTCATAGGTTCCTTGAATCACAATCTCTAGTTGACCATCACCAGTCAGGTCACCCAATTGAGCATAGCGGGAACCCCCAGGAATATTCAGATTTTGAGGATTAGCAAAACTGCCATTGGATAATTGTCTAGAGTAGGTATTAGGCCCTTGTCCATCATTGCGCAGTGCGACAGACTGGATCATGTCCAATCGACCATCGTTATTGACATCGACCCAAAGAGAAGAACGACTACGGGCGATCGAATTAACTAAATTACGTTCTGCGGCTTGATTAGTTAGGGTGCCATTATTATTGACAAAAAACAGATTGGGTTGTCCATTACTGGTTTGTCCTAGTTCACCACCCCCGGAGCTAAAAACATCGGGATCACCGTCATTATCAAAGTCAACCCAAGTAGAACTATGGACATCACCACCATTTCCTTGACGCCAATCTTCGGTGAAGATATTAGTAAAACTGCCATTCCCATTGTTAAGATATAGAGCCGGAAATTTACCTGTGGGATTTTGGGGAGTGGCATTGTTATGACCGTGACCACTGATCCAAAGATCTAATAAATCATCGTTATTAAAATCTACCCAAGCGACGCTAAAGGCTTCATCTCCTCGATGTCTTGACCAGACAATGCCTGAGGCACCTGTTACATTTTGAAATGAATTTTGATTGAGTACCATAGTGGATAATTGAAAATTAAAAATTGCTTGTCCTCGAATGAGGGAAAATTGCTTGCACTAAAGCACTAGCTTCGTGTTGTCCTTAAATAATCATAATAATTACTATAAAATCGATCTCCCCGAATAGAGAAAGCTAGAAAATTGCTCAGGTTATTAGCTTCTTGAACGCTACAATATGGATTGTGAATTAATATAATAAATGGTCTTATCTTGTCTTTAGAATCATAATACTTTAAGTTTACTTTGTGATCAAAATAATTTTACATAAGTATCAAATTTATAAATTAGCAAAGAATTTTTGTCGAAAATAAGAAGAACAAGCTAATAAAATATAATTTGAAAAATAATTATGAATATGTGTTGAATCGTCGAGATAAAAACTTATAAAATTTGCAAAGAAACATTAAACATTGACGAGCGACCCCGCGCCGTCGGCAGGCGCAAGGGAACGCGCGAGTTTGACCATTTCACCTTATATAGAATTATATAAAACCCTCTGCCCTATATAGAATTATATAAAACCCTCTGCCCTCTGCCCTCTGCCTTCTGCCTTCGTAAATGATATGATTTGATTTGTATTTGACCCTGTAGCATTTACATTATCCCGACCTAAATCATGCAAAACCAAATCTCTGGCTGGTTTTCTACTGTTTTTTCGACTTGTTTTGTCACGCTAAGCCTGATATCCCCTCTCAGCGCAGTTGAGCAGAAAGAGAATGACTTCGTCAAACAACCATTTTTGCTGAGTCAGATATTAAGTACTTCCTATACCTCTAATGAAGGTCAATTTGAAGTCCAGTTGCCAGGTCAACCAGAAACCAGCACTCGCTCTACTGATATTGCAGGGCAGCCTACAGATTGGAATTTATTTGTAGTTAAAGAAAATACGAATTTCTATGCGGTTGCCTATACGGATCTTGCTCCTGAAACAATTAACTTGGGGGCGAATGTTCTGATTGATGGTATCAAAAACAACCTCTCTAATGAATTTAACTGGTCAGCTATTAATGGTTATGGCAAGATCACAACTGTTGATGGCTATCCTACTCGGGAACTAATCGGCATCCAAAATAACCAACTCTCGGTGTTGCGATTAACTTTGGCTGATCGCAGGCTCTATGCCGTGATGAGCTCTTCTGATGAGCTGGCAAAGATTAGCCAATTTTTTGCTTCCTTTGCCGTCCAACCCTGGCAAGCTTATGTATCTCAAGAAGGTAGATTCAGCATTGATTTGCCGATGGAGCCCAGTGAAGAAATTAGCTCTCTAGAATTTGGCGAGACTAAGTTTGACTGGAAAGTTCTTGAATCTCATAATTTGCATAGTCTTGATGATGATTCCTATGCTGTTGCCTATGCTGATGTTTCTGCTGATGACTTGCAACAAGGAGCAGATGAGCTACTAGAGCAAGTGGGGATAAATTTGATCCAAAAAGCGCAACCTTTAGAAATCATCGAAGCTGGGAAATCGATTTCCCTCGATGGTCATCCCGGTCGTTCTTTTGTCTTCACTACCAAAGAAGGGCAGATTGGCGCAGTTCATTTTTATTTGGTTAACCAACGACTCTATGGGGTAGGTGCTCGTTCTGAAGAGATTACCAACCTGAGCAAGTTTTTGGGTTCATTTGGAATTCAGTAGAGTTTTGATTTTTGATGCATTATAGTTTTCGTTTAAGGAGTAATTATGAATCGTATTGTTTTGTTAGGGATTGTTGCCGTGGGAATTCTAATTATTGCTCCGATCACAGCATTGCGATCGCTAACCATCGAACCGAACAAGTCGCCATCAAAGCTTTTAACCAGAACTATTTTTGATGTGGCGGAGGAAGGAATCAGGGGAGAAGAGGTGATTGAGCGCCGAGAAGAAAAAGAAGAAAGTGGCAAACTCGAAGAACGCAGAGATGATGCTAGAGAATGGGCAGAACGCTGATTTTCTTGGTGTTAGGTTTTAGGTGGTAGGTTTTAGGTTAGAAAAATCAGAGAATATCTTAGATATAAAGCATTTTATGATTTTAGGACTTTTTATAATTGCTCAATTTATTATTGTTCGTGAATTGCCTAACACCTAACACCCAATACCTAAAACCTTTTCCTCACAATTAACTTCATTTTGCCAAGTCGTGTTTGTTATGAGTTATCAGCGCAAAAGCGATCGCCTGGGGCGGTTTATTGAAAAATGGTTGGTGGCTCTCATTCTCATTGGGGTTGCCCTCCTGCAAATTTATTTAGCTGCTAATTTTAATCTCACTCCTTGGAAAGGTGGCGGTTTTGGGATGTTTGCGGCGATCGACTCTTCTGCAATGCGAATTATTCAGGCAGAAGGACTAGATCAAGAAGGAGAAATTCTCACACTAGATTTGGTTAATGCCTTAGATAAGAAGACTTGGCGACGGATTCGGGCTTTGCCTAGGCAATCTGATCTAGAGGCGATCGCGCCTGATTTACTAACTAACTCTTTTGTACCGACCACGATCGCCCAACAAGCGGCGTACGAAAAACTAAGGGACGAAAAAAAGCTAACTCTTCAGGCATTAGATCAGCTTAAGCCCAAAATCTTGGATAGTCAGGCAGCTGATTTGCTATCCCAACCCCTATACCGAGTCCAATCACCCTCCGATCCTGTGGTTCCTGATGTTGTGAAAACTCTCAAAGCAGTGCGATTGCAATGGTGGCGAATACGATTTGATGCAGCTAATGCTCGTCTCTGGGCAGAACCTTTGAGTCAGGTTGTGGAAGCAGGAGTCTGGCCTTGAGCAGCACAAAGTTGGGGCTCGGAGCAAAGCTTGTTGCATTTTGCTCGGGGTTACTGGAACCTGCGATCGCAGAGTTATTATCGCCGCCACGATATTTTTTAGTCTTGCGGATTACCTTACTACTGCTACTCCTCTATGGTTCTAGTACAGTTTTTCTTGATGTTCCGTTACGGATTATCTGTAGCCTGATGCTGATCATCCCTAGTTTGCTGACGAACCAAATTCTTTGGGTCTTAATTTGTGGATTTGTGTGGTGGGTTAATGCTAGTGATTGGCTCTGGATTGATAATCACAAAATCTTGATTAGTTATTGGTGTTTAGTTTGTGCGTTGGCGGTTTCTTCAAGCGATCCTGAGGAGGTATTGGCCAGGAACGGCAGAATGCTGATTGGGTTAACTTTTTTCTTCGCCACTGTCTGGAAAATGATCGCAGGAGAATATTGGAATGGTGCTTTTTTGCACTATACATTTTTGGCCGAAAACCGAATAGAAGAGTTTGCCAATATTATCGGTGGCTTGCCTCCAGATGTCTTGCCCCAAAATCAGATTTTGTCGGAAATTTTGAGTCGATTCCCTGGCACGGTTAAAACTGTAACCTTAGCTTCGAATCCCCGTCTGGAAATATTCTCCCTAGCCGCATCCTATTGGACATTGCTCATTGAGGGAAGTATTGCCCTGGCCTTTTTAGGCAAAAGTTTTCGTTTTCTCTTTCGCTTTCGCAATTGGTTGCTGATTTTATTTATTGTCACCACCTATTTTTTGCTTCCAGTACTGGGGTTTGCCTATATTTTAATTGTGATGGGATTAGCTCAATGCTCTGGGAATTCTCGTTATCAAATGATTGCCTATATCTTTCTCTTGGGATTTTTGCAATTTGCTCGTTTTTTCTAATTTCAAATATGAGTGTCTTGCAAAAAAAATTAGAGTGCATTACTTATTACTTATTACTTATTACTTATTACTTATTACTTATTACTCATTACTTCCGCGCAGCGGCACTAATCACCTAGGCAAAATCAAAATATCACAATGTTCCCCTGTACCAATATTTTGATCATAAAAATTAGTTAGATATTGCAAATCTATATATTGAGGTTGATTGTTAACAAAGCGGACAAATGCTTTGCCATATTGCTTCAGAAAATCAAAATATTGATCCTGGCAATTAATTCTTTTTAGGCCATAGGGCCAAAATTCTGTGTAAATAGGAACTGATAGCTGTCGGAAAAAGTTATTTCCCCCTGCAAAAACTAAACCTTCACTTCCCTGACAGTCGATCCAAATTACACCAATATTTTCGATGCTAATAACCTTGTCAGCCAAAAGACTATCGAGAGTTGTAAAATCTACTTGCTCCGAGGTAAAATTTTCTTCGGCAAATAAATTATTATTAGTGGCATGATTTGTTGCAATATTTAAACGGAAGTCTCCACAATTAGTTGGACTACAAATTAACTCTTGTGTGCCAATAGTATCGGCTATTCCATATTTCAAACATTGGATTTTATTTTGCAAGCCATTAAGCTGACTATTCCAGAGTAAGAACTGATAATTTAGTTGGGAAGGTTCAAAACAAATTGCTTGGGTAAAATATTTGCTTTTAATGGCATAAATAGATGTGGAACCAATATTTGCCCCAATATCTAAAAAGCAATTTTTCTCGGAACTGATTAAGGCTTTTGCTGATAAAAAATGTAAGCATTCTAATAAGTCATCAAGTTGAAATGGCTTTCCATTAAGAGCGAAATTTAGTTGCATGCGATCGCTGCCTGGATAAGCAATATAAGTATCAATAGTTTCGTTTTTCGTAATAACTCCTGGAATATTAGCTAAATTATCTAATAATATTTTGGTTTTATTCAGTTCTTGATATTCTTCCGAATCTAAAAATAAATTGAGTAATTCTTGATTGTTATAATCTGTTTTCAACCATTGCTTGATCTCTACTTCTTCTGGAGTTCTCTGTAAGATTTTTTGGTATAGAAAAGTGATAAAGTCTTTTCGCTTATTTTCTTTTACTTGTAGCTCTTCTACTACAGCTTGATATTCAAATTGAATTTGCTTTTTTTCTTTGACAATTCCTTTGACTTGAGGAATTTTTAACAATAGTTTGTTGACAAAGCGATTTAGCACCATAAAATTTCTCAATTGAATTTCACTTTATTATATGCAATAGAGGCAATATATACTGAGATAAAGTAACTCCATCTACTCCTAATTCCGTTCTTTCTTCGGATGCTAAAATCGCGGCTTGAGCATGTAACCAAGCTGCGGTTGCTACAAGGTTAAATAACTGTTCTGAAAAGTCTTGCTGATTGCTTGGGTGAAGTTGGACAATCAAGCCCCCAATCAAGCCAGTGAGTACATCTCCACTACCTCCTCTAGCTAAAGCTGGGGTACTTTGGGGAATTGTCCATATTTGACCTTGGGGATTTGCGATCGCGGTTCTGGCTCCCTTTAATAAAACTATGGCATTGCTTTGCTTGCTGGCTTGTCGGACAGCCTCTAGGCGATCACTCAGTGCTTCGCCTTGGGCGAGACCGCTATTCTCTAGATTGACATCGGGAAATAAACGTTTAAACTCTCCTTCGTGAGGAGTCAAAATTCTCAGCTCATTCTCCCCAAATCCCTTGTTGGGATCTTTTCGTGAAATCCAAAATTTTGTTAATAAAGTCAAGCCATCAGCGTCTAAAACAAGTGGTGATTTGACAGTCAGAATTTTCTTGACAATCGCAGCAGCATCGCTAGTTAATCCAGGGCCGCAGGCGATCGCATCAAACCTCTTGAAATCTGTATCGGAGAAAGGCAAAGATGCGATCGCGCCAGAATCTGTTTCTTCGCAACCAATTACCAGAGCCTCGGGTAACTTGCTCACCAGTAAAGGCTTGAGCGACTTGGGTACTGCGATCGATAACATTCCCACACCACTTGCTCTAGCTCCCAAGGCCGTCAAAATTGCCGCCCCAGCATAGCGCTCAGAACCACAGATCAGCAAAAGATGTCCCTGACGATACTTATGAGTAACTATTGGACGAGGTAAGGGTAAGAAGTCTCTGACTAAAGTTTGGGTAATTGTTTGAATAGCTTCATGAGGGGAAATAATTGCCTTGATATCAGCCGAAGGAATCCCAAAATCTAATTTAATTGCTTGGCCAATGTATTCTAAGGCTTGATCCTGGAAAAAAGCCCGTTTCCATAAACCTAAGCAAAGAGTATGAGTCGCCTTGATGGCGATACCTAAAACTGCTCCCGTGTCAGTATGAATTCCCGAGGGAAGATCAATACTCACAATAGGTTGGGGCCAACTGTTTAATCTTGCCACTGCTTCGGCAATTTTTCCAGAGATCGACCTGCTCAGGCCAAAGCCAAATAAACCATCAATAATCAAATCACATTGGCCTAAAGCGTCAATCTCCTCATAGAAAGGAATTCCCAAACTATGGGCATATTTACTATGACTCGCGGTTAATTCTTTAACCTTAATTAAACCGCAATAAATCCTAATCGTATAACCTGCAAAATACAACTCTCTAGCAATTACTAAAGCATCTCCTCCGTTATGACCAGGGCCAACTACAATTCCCACTTGAGGATATTTTTCCCGGGGATAAAGCTTTTGTATTTGGTGAAAACATAATCCTGCGGCCTTTTCCATTAAAGCTGGAATTGGCATACCTGCCCCAAAGATTCGTTCTTCAATGGCTCTCATCTGTTCTGTTGTCACGATGGCATTAGATGAGTTTATATTCATAATCTTATTCGCAAAATCAGACCTGCTAGTGAGTTGCCCATAATTCTACGTAAGTAATGGGAGCTCTACTTACGTAATGACAGCATGTTTTATGATAACTTCAGATAAAAGCAGCCGAAGTTCATCATAACTCTAACTACAGCATCGTAAAACAACGTATAGTAGAGATATAGAAAACAACTTATTACTTTCTCAATAAATTAAATTTTTATTTAAAATTATTTCTTTCTCAACTAAAATGTGTGTGTTTGTCTGACTGCTCTTGGCTATTTCAAAAGCAGTCTTTTTTTGTCCCAGATTACACTTAAGTGGTTGCCTCAAGTTTTATGAGAACTTTAAATGAAATTGGCTAGACTTCATCATAACTCTAAATACCGTACAGTAAATTAACGTATATTAGAGACATAGAAAACGACTTATTAATTTCTCAATAAATTAAATTTTTATTTGAACTTATTCTTTCCTTATCTAAAATGTGTGTGTTTGTCTGACTGCTCTTGATTATTGCAAAAGCAGTCTTTTTTTGTGAAAAAAAGCACAAATCTCACTGTTAGAGTTTAGAGATAAAATACATAATGCATTAGAGCTTAGAGATAAAATACATAATGCAATTGATTTATGTTTACTGGTCTTCTGGTGTGCTCGGGGAGAAAGAAATGCCACAACCACAAGAACTAGAAACATTGGGATTTTGAAAGCGAAAGCCTCCTCCCATCAGATCTTCGGAATAATCTAATTTTATGCCTTCAAGATAAGTATAGGATTTTTGATCGACTACGATAGAAACTCCGTTACTCTCAAACTGCAATTGGGGTTCTGCGCTTGAAGAATTCTCTTTTGGCAAGGATTCATCTAATTGAAAAACATAAAATAAACCAGAGCAGCCCCCTTCTTTAACAGTTAATCGAAAGATGCTATCTGGTTTTTGATGACTAAGTTGAATTCGCTTAATTTCTTGGGCGGCGTTTTTGCTGATATGTATCATTTTGAGAAAAATGTGGTTTCTCTGGTTAATGCTACCGCAAAAAAGTTGCCCCGAAACTAAATTATTACCAAATGCTTAGTTACGTGAGTAATCATCTTGGAAGCGAACAATATCGTCTTCTCCTAGATATTGACCATTTTGAACTTCAATGAGAACTAATTTGATCACTCCAGGATTTTCTAGACGGTGAGCTGTACATTGGGGAACATAAGTAGATTGATTGCTGCTAAGGATTTTGTCCTCATCTCCACAGGTCACTTTAGCTGTTCCGGAAACTACAATCCAATGCTCACTACGATGGTGGTGCATTTGTAAACTTAGGCGATGACCGGGATTCACTTCAATACGTTTTATTTTGTAACCGTTGCCTTCTTCCAGGGTAGTAAAAGAACCCCAAGGACGGATTTCTGTCGCGGCAATGCCTTTTTGAGTAAGAGATTCTGCTAGAGCTAGGTTTGTTTCTTGAGTTGCTTCTACTGTCGTGGATTTAGCCATGATTGTTCTGAATAAAATTTACAATGTTTACTTATATGTTTGGGTGTACAAAATTTATTCGTATAAACGCTGAGATTTATTTAGAAATTATTATGTTGTAACCATTCACAAGATAACAAACAAAATCTCTGGTGAGAAGCGTCACTATGGATTAAGAGATTAATTTGTTGCAATCTTTATGAAAATATATGAGCAAGTTCATCTTAAGTTCATATTCAGGAGATTTCGTCTAAGTGAAAACAGTTATGGCAATTCTTGTGCTCGTGAAGTGTCGTGGAATCGCTCTATGTAGCTTGTGAGCTGACTGCCTGGCAAATCTATGTCAATTCTATATTTTCCGTGGAAATTGAGTTTTGCGAATACAGTATTTCAACGCTGACGAGCGGTTGCTTTATCAGAAAACTGTTTTTGAGTACAAAAAGTAAAATCTATACACAAAAAAGGTTTGAGTTACTTGTGCCAGGCAGTCTAGTCGCTAGAGTTTCGAGCTGTGGGCAAAGAGGATAGGAAGGGTGATTTTATTGATGCGGTTACTGTTCAAAAAATTATTCTTTGAAAGTTATGCAAAAGTTTCAAGTTAGGAGGTTCCAATTTTTAATTTTTCTGTCGGCATGGAATAAGCAGTTCTGATTGCGGTCGTAAACTCAAACAAAAGCAATTAATGAGATATCTTATTGATTGAATTCTCTAACAACCTGAGTTCGACAAGATGAAACCAAGACCATACGCGATCGCTAAAAAATAAATTGCGCTCAGCAAAGCTTGGCGCTTTGTGCGTCATGAGATTTAAAATGGATTAGGCTCTATCTTCTAGCTGCTGAATCAGGGTTAAAAAACAGTAGGAGGGAGAGCCGATAAAGCTTTGGGCTCTAGATCAAGAGAAGGTTTCTGCGGGAAATAAGAGTAAGCTACTAATCCAGCCAGAAGATTCACCAGAAAATTCCAGATACTCCTGTGTCTTGAATGCTCTATTTGAGAAATATTTTTGAGTTGGTCATTGACTGTTTCAATTAAA
>NZ_ALVZ01000103.1 GCF_000332055.1 Xenococcus sp. PCC 7305
AATAGACCTCTTGCATAATTAATTGAGGGTATTTCTATAAACCCCTAATCATAATGTATATAGCGATTGGTCAAAATCGCTGAAACAACCAAAACTCGTATTTTTGCAAGAGGTCTAATATGATTACTATAATAAATTTAGAGGCTTAAAACAAATTAATTGTAATGAATAACTCTGCTCAAAAAAAATTAATTTCTTTAGATAAGTTTCAAAAACAATTCCAACAAAATCTTAAGAAAGCTGGCTATGATTCTCCAGAAAAAATTATCAATTTAGTTCAAGAAATCAAACAGAAAATAGCAACAGAACATAAATCTAAAAAAGTCGCAGAAGACAAATATAGTTGCCAATGAAATCCGTTATCAATCGAATTTTCTTAGATACGAATGTCTATAATTATTGGGGCTGCCGTTCCAGATAGCTATGAACGTCAAATTCTTAATTGGCTTGGATTTGAAGGGAATACAAGCAGTTCAGTTGAAACAGTAGTTTATCAGGAACTATTTGAGCAAATCTCGCGAGTGACTAAGTAAAACAAATTCTATCACTATCTTGTATAATGCTAAGTATGATTAGGGTAGCCCAAAAGATCAGGATTTATCCAACCTCTGAGCAACAACAGCAACTAGCAAGAGCAATGGGCTGTTGCCGATGGTGGTGGAATAATGCTCTTAACGTATGTAACCAAACCTATAAAGAAACTGGTAAAGGAATATCTCGTAATGGCTTAAATGCTTTGCTTCCAAAACTAAAGGAGAATGAAGAGTATGAATGGTTAAAAACCGATGTCTACTCTCAATCTTTACAGCAAACAACACTCAATCTATCTCGTGCATTTATCAACTTCTTTGAAAAAAGAGCAAGATATCCTAGATTCAAGTCAAAGCACAGAAAGCAGTCTGTAAGCTTTCCTCAATCAGTAAGGATTCAAGGAGACTATATTTATCTACCAAAGATAAGGCTTGTCAAAGCAATATTTGACCGTAGATATGAGGGAAAAATAAAGACTGTTACTGTTACCAAGGACAGTGATGGTAGATATTTTGCTTCAATTATTTATGAGGTTGAAGCTTGTTTTATCTCTGGAAATAGCAACAAAATTCTAGGAATTGATCTCGGAATTAAAGATTTTGCCATAGTCAATGATGGGACTAAAACGAGTAAATATGCTAATCCTAGGCATATCAAAAAGCATGAGAAAAACCTAGTGAGAAAACAAAAGAAATTAGCTCGTAAACAACTAGGAAGTAAAACAAGACAGAAAGCTAGGAAATTAGTAGCTAAGGTTCACACACGAATAAGCAATTCTCGTCATGATTTTCTGCATAAACTAAGTAGAAAACTGACTAACGAAAGCAAAGTTATTGTGGTAGAAAACCTCAATATAAAGGGATTAGTGCGTAACCATAAATTAGCTAAAGCAATATCTGATTGTGGATGGGGAATGTTCATTAATTTCTTGAGTTATAAACTTGAACGAGAAGATAAAAAGCTCGTAGAAATAGATAGATTTTTTCCTAGTTCCCATATCTGCCATGAATGTCTAACCCAGCAACCAAAAATGGATTTGAGTGTTAGAGAATGGATTTGTATCAATAATTCATGTAACGCCATTCATGATAGGGATTCCGCAGCAAGCAAAAACATTAGAGCAGAAGGAATCAGAATGCTAAAGGCGGATGGTGCAGCCGTCTCTGCTAGTGGAGGGAGTGTAAGTCATAATCGTGGTCGCAAGAGCAAGGTAATGCAACACCCAGTGAAGCTAGAAACTCCATCCTCCCTATGAGGTGGAGTAGTTCATGCAGCAATCTAAATTAAAAGGCAAGATAATTTTATTCTTTTCCTTTCTTGCGATCGCCTCAGTTGTGACTCCAGCATTATTGGTATCTTTGGCAACGCCAGTTTTTGCTCAAATCCAATCGGAAAGAAAAGTAGAAGCTGATAGGTTACTACAACAGGGAATTCAACAATTTCAAATTAGCCAATATCGAGAAGCGCTACAATCTTGGGAACTAGCATTAAAAATATATCGAGATATTAGAGATCGCAATGGAGAAGCCGGCTCTTTAAACAATTTGGGAGAGGGTTCCCGTCTACTTGGAAAGTATTCAACGGCAATTTACTATAGCAAGCAATCCCTGAAAATATTTCAGGAAATCGGTGATCCCTATGGAGAGGCTAAATCATTAACAGTTCTAGGAAACGTTTATAATAGAATTGGAGACTACCCTAAAGCTATTAATTACTACAAGCAGTCCCTCAAAATATTTCAGGAAATCGGGGATCCCTATGGAGAAGCTAATTCATTAATGGGCTTGAGCAACACTTATGATAACCTTGGAAAGTATCAAAAAGCTATTGACTATAACAAGCAATCCCTGAAAATATTTCAAGAAATCGGTGATCTCAACGGAGAAGCTAATTCATTAATAGGTTTAGGTCGCATTTACATTTTTCAGAGACGACATCATAAGGCTATTGATTACTTTGAGCAGTCTTTAGTAATCTTTCAGGCTCTAGATGCTCGTAAAGGAGAAGCAAGTTCCTTAATGGGTTTGGGCGTTGCTTATGACAACCTGAAAGATTACAAATCAGCCATTGGCTACTACAAGCAATCCTTAATAATTCAACGAAACATTGGTGATCGCAGTGGAGAAGCTTCTTCCTTGGGCAATTTGGGTCTTGCCTTTGGTACGTTGGGAGATTCTCCCAAGGCAATTGAATTCTTTCAGCAGTCCTTGGCTATTAATAAGGAAATAGGCGATCTCGAAGGTGAAGGAAAAACTCTGAGTAACTTAGGATACTTACACGAACAACAAGAACAATCAGAACTTGCCATCGTCTTTTATAAACAATCAGTCATTGTTTGGGAAGGAATTCGCCAAAAAAACCGAGTTTTAAACAAAGAATTACAAAAATCCTACACCGAAACTGTTGCGGGAACTTATCGCCGTCTTGCTGATTTATTGCTATCTCAAGATCGCATTTACGAAGCACAACAAGTATTAGAACTACTCAAAATACAAGAAATACAAGACTTTACCCGCAGCAAACTTTCCAGAGGCGAAGCTAAAGTAGTTTTACTCCCAGAAGAAAAAAGAATTATCGATTCCTACGGCAAACTTGTACTCTTTGCCCAAGAACTTAATCAATGTGAACTCACTCAATGCCCCAAACTATCCGATCTCTATACAGAGCGAGACAAATTAGAAAATGAACTAGATACACTAATTCTAGAGCTAGAAACCTTAATTGGCTCAAGACCTATCGATGATAAACCATTTTTAAAGCCTGAATTATTCAACAAAACAGCAAATCGGATTATCGAAGCCAGTGATCAATACAATGCCCAACCTGGAACAGCCGTAATCTATCCCTTAGTCTTAGAAGATAAAATCTGGATACTCTGGGCGGTTAAAGGAAAAGTAATTGGTAAAGCAAAAATTGACAATGTGGGTCGGCTCAAACTCAACAACGAAATCCTCAAACTAAGCTCAGCTCTCAAAGATCCCAATTCCGATCGCTCAACTCTACAAGCCAGTGCCAACCAATTATACGAATGGTTAATAGTCCCAATTGAACAAGAATTATCAGCCAAAGAAATCGAGATTCAACATTTAGTATTCTCCTTAGATAGAGCATTGCGCTATATCCCGATGGAAGTTCTCTTCGATGGTCAGCAATATCTGATGGAAAAATATACCATTACAACTTTCATTTCCGCTGCCCTCACCGATACAAGCGATCGCTTACCAAACGATCTAAACCAAACTAATATTTTAGGGCTAGGTGCTGCGAATGCTCCTGGTTATGATGCATTGCAACATGTTCCCACAGAAATCAACAATATTGTTCGAGAAGATAACTCACAAGATCGCCAAGGAATTTATCCAGGACTCGAATTATTAGACGATGAATTTACCTATTTGAGCTTAAGAAATAACTTAAAAGATCGCAAAATCCTACATATCGCAACCCACGGTGATTTTGTCCCAGGGAACCAAAATAGTTCATATTTAGTATTGGGCAATGGCGAGAAACTAACAATCGAAGGCGAACAAAGCATTAAAACACTGAAAAATTATTTAGATGATGTACATTTAGTAGTACTTTCAGGCTGTGAAACCGCTGTCGGAGAAGCAACCAAAAGAATCAAAACTCAAGTAGAGAGTAAAGATTCACCAGGCGCGATCGCATTTGAAGAAGGAGTAGAAATTAATGCCCTTAGCTACTACTTCATATCTGGAGGAGCCAAAACAGTCATAGCTTCCTTGTGGCAAGTAGATGATGCGAGTACCAGTCAATTAATGCAGCGATTTTATTGTACTCTTGCTAATGAAAATACCTCGATCACCAAAGCTCAAGCCCTCAGAGAAGCTAAATTAAGTTTGTTAAACAAGACATCTCTAGATTGTGAACAATTCAATTCAGAAAACACTGATTTTAGCCATCCTCACTACTGGTCTCCGTTTATTCTGATTGGAAATGGTTTGTAAAGTATCTTAAGATCTACAGCAAACATAAAAACTTTGGCTTGATTGCTAGAAGTTTTTTAGCCAAAATAATTTTCTTGCATTATTAAATCTATAGCAGTACTTAGCTAAGTTAGGACATCCATGAATCCATAATTAACTTACTTTAACCTAGCGGCTATTTCTAACAGCATCAACACTGACCAGGCTGCGCTCTAAAAGGCAAACAATTTTGGGGAAAGGTAATTGCGGATTTAAAACAAAAAAACCTTCTGCCTTCTGCCATCTTCCTTCTGCCTTCGTTTGACCAGTAGTATTACTGAGGAAGATCGGGCGATTGAAAACTAATTTCTGAGAAATTACTATGGCATGAATTAGCCAAGATAAGTTATCGTCGGACGCGTAATGAGTTTGGGTATATCCATGTCCAAGAATCTCAGCATTGAGCGAAAAACGGAAAAATTTTCTTTTATTTATACCTTAACTATATACCGTTCAGAAAATTATCAGCCCTATCAAAATTCCCAAAAATCTATTAGTCGGCATTCTGTGCCAAGCTCTGACAGAAAAGAATTGAGTCCCCCTTCACAGAACCCTCAAAATCTTCAGAAATCATCAGCGTTATCAAAAACCAACCCAGAACAGTCTAATGGTTCATCCTTAGCTGTTGCTAATCCCACCACAATTGCTAATGACTGGTATGAATTAGAATCAGATGAGAATTATGAACTTGACTTATTCTCTTTAGAAGCAATTTCCGAACCAAATCTTGAGTCGAATACTCCTCAGAAAAAAATTGCCCCAGCTAAATTATTATTGTTGGCGTCCTTTGGCTATTTTACCTTGGTTGCTTGGTGGCTATTTTCCTATACCACAGGGCGAAACTTTATCCCCTTTTTATTCTCAAATAGGGAAACTATTCCCAAAGCAGATGTCGAATTTCTAGACTATATGCAGCGATCGCTAGAAACCATAGATCGTCAAGTCATTGCCAACCAAAAAGCTTCTCCCACAGCAGAAGAAAATCCTACAGTAGTTTATGTCCCTGTCTACACTCAGGCAGCAACAAATCCGATCACATCTTACTCTCCGCCACCTCTACCCAAAGCCATTCCTCTGCCACCACCTCCCCCATCTGAATTTAGTGCAATTGAACCTTCAGTCAAAATTCCGTCGCCCCCAACTCCTGTCGAATCAGCTAATATCAAAATTAAGGAAACTCCTAAAACTTCGGATACAAAGGTTGCCACAGCTATCACCACCCCCAAAATAAATAGTACTTTAGTCGGCCTAGTTGAATTGGGAGAGGCTTCTGCTGCATTATTCAAGGTTAATGGGATAACTCAGAGAATTTGGCTGGGAGAAAGTCTGGAAAATACTAATTGGATTTTAGAATCAGTAACCAAAGAAAAAGCTACGATGACTAATCAAGGAAAATCTCGAACTTTAAGTATTGGCGAAAGCTTTTAAGCTCTTGTTGCGATTATGCGATTAGCTGTTATTTTCTATAGTTCGCCAAATACCAACTAAAACACCTTGCAATTCTAGAGAATTGGCATCAATTTCGATCGACTTGTAGCGAGCATTTGCCGGTTGCAGAGTCACTTTATTGTCCTTAATATAAAAGCGTTGAAGACTCGTTTCCTGACCTGGTACTTTAGCGGCTACAATATCATTACTTTGGGCTTCATCAACAGAAGATACTTCCCGCATGACGACTAGATCCCCTTCAATAATGAAATCTTCGATCATGCTATCCCCTGTTACCCGCAGCACATAATATTCTGATTTTGCCCATAAATCGCTGAGATCTAGTCTTTCTGCGGATTCCATAAATTTTTCTACTGATCCCTCAGCCGCGATCGCCCCTAAAATAGGTAATCCTTTTTCTGGTTGATGTACAATCCTCATGGTACGAGCTTTACCATCTGTCCAGTCAATATATCCCTTATTACGTAACCGCTCAAGACGGCTTTGTATGGGGGCAGGAGAACGCAGATTCATCGCAATCATCATTTGCCGAATCGAAGGAGCATGATGACTAGTCTGAATATAGTCAACTAACCAATCATATAATTCTTTTTGCGCAGGAGTTAAACGTTCCATAATTATAGTTTATTCGGGGGATTAATCTCAGAACATCAGTACTAATGAACATTACATGCGAGGAAACTTTATTCGTCAAGGAAATAATTAAAAAATTAAAAATTGAAAATTGAAAATTGAAAATTAAGAATTGCTTACCTTGTTATCCCACGGATCTAGCTTGATCCCGATTGATAACCTGCAATAAAATACTGGTCGAATGGGGAGACAAATAGAGGAAAATTAAATGAGTGAAAAACCAGAAAATGCTCCTGGATATGTGCTGGCAACCGCAAAATTACTGGGTTTAACAATAGAGCCCAAATATTTACCAAAGGTAGAGGAAAATTGGTTGGCAATTACAGAGATTGCTTCTTTAGTCACAGAATTTGAGTTGACGGAAAATATAGAATCTGCTGCTAGTTTTCAGCCAAAAGAATTCAATTCATAATTAACGTCGTTTTTTAATATTGAAAGAGGAGAAAACTTGAATAAATCCCAGGATGCCTTGGCGATCGCCCAGAAGATTCGCGGTCTCGCCAGCGGCGAGGCACTGCGTGATCGCCAAGTCACAGCAAGAGAAGTTATTGAACAAACTTTAGCTCAAATTGAACAACATAATTCCCAACTAAACTGTTTTACCTCCCTAACTAAGACCAGAGCGATCGCAGAAGCTATCAAAATAGATCAACTAATTGCCCAGGGAGATGATCCAGGAATTCTGGCAGGGGTTCCCTTTGCGGTGAAAAATCTTTTTGATATTAAAGGTGAAATCACCCTAGCAGGCTCGAAAATTAACCTCGATAATCCACCTGCGGTAGAAGATGCTACTGCAATTAAGAAGCTCCAAGCCTCAGGAGCTATCTTGGTCGGAGCCTTGAACATGGATGAATATGCCTATGGATTTGTCACCGAAAATAGTCACTATGGTGCAACGCCCAATCCCCATGATCCCCGTCGTATTGTTGGCGGATCTTCTGGGGGCTCAGCAGCTGCGGTGGCAGCAAATCTAGTTCCTCTAACTTTGGGTTCAGATACCAATGGCTCAATTCGTGTTCCCGCAGCTTTAGCAGGAGTTTATGGATTTAAACCCACCTATGGTCGTTTATCCCGAGCAGGAACCTTTTTATTTGCCAGTAGCTTAGATCATATTGGCCCTTTTGCTCATTCGGTGAGAGATATTGCCGCCGTCTTTGATGTCTTGCAGGGGACAGATAAGCGAGATCCTGTTTGTACAAGCGAGCCCCCTCAGCCATGTTTACCCAATATTACCCAGGGAATTGACGGCCTGAAAATTGCGATCGCAGATGACTATTTTGCCACAGGAGCCACAGCAGAAGCGCTATCTGCGGTAGGGGAAATTGCCAGGAAATTGCAAGTTAGTAAAACTATAACTATTCCTGAAAGCGATCGCGCCAAAGCAGCCGCCTATATCATCACAGCAGTCGAAGGCTCGAATTTACATCTTCCCAATCTGCGATCGCGTCCCCAAGATTTTGATCCCGCTACTCGCGATCGTTTTCTGGCTGGGGCTTTGATCCCCGCTGATTGGTATCTTCAGGCCCAGAGATTTCGAGCCTGGTATAGACGCCAAATGAAAACTATTTGGCAACAAGTAGATATCATTCTAGCCCCAGCTACCCCCTGTGTTGCGCCCCTACTTGGTCAGGAAAAGATAACAATTGCGGGGAAAGAAATTTTAGTTCGCCCTCATTTAGGACGTTTTACTCAACCCTTATCTTTTATCGGATTGCCCGTACTATCAATTCCCATCCTCAAGCCAGGCAAATTGCCTTTGGGCGTTCAAATCATTGCTGCACCCTACAATGAATCCCTAATTCTGCGAGTTGCCGCCTTTTTAGAACGGGAAATAGGTCATGAGTAGGGAGCAGGAGAGTCCCTTTAGCTTTTCCCTTATCTTGCTCCCCATTCTTCATTGATTCTTGTTAATAATACTGGACGAATTGGAATTTTTGCTTTACAAAACAGAGAGTAATAAATTCGAATAATCAAGCCTATAAATAGCGATTTTCATCCACATTCAAACTAAAATAAAATGCATTAAAGCCCCAACCCTTAAAACCTGAGACTTAACACCAAAAAAACCAAGATATATTACATAGGAATAAATAATTGCTATATATAAAATTTATTGATACTAATCGAAACTTCGATATTTTCAAACAATCACAAATATCACAATCAACCTGTTGCTAGATTCTGAAACTATATGATCGTCTCCGAACTCTATGTCTATCCTATTAAGTCCTGTCAAGGGATTAAGCTCAAACAAGCTGAGGTAACACCCAAGGGCTTTCTTTGGGATCGCGAAATGATGGTAATTAGTAAACGGGGCAAATTTCTTACCCAAAGACAATTCCCCCAACTAGCTAAAGCTCAAATCAAGCTTGAAGGCGATCGCATTTCTCTATCAACAGCAGACCAGGTTTTACCGACTTTAACCTTTACTCCCAGCCTGGAGGGAGCCAAAATTGCTGTGGAAATTTGGCGTGATAATACCATCGCGATTGACCAAGGAGATGAAGTTGCAGCCTGGTTTCACCATCTACTAGAACTCGGTCAAGATAAAGAATGCCGCTTGGTCAGACAATCAGCAACCGAGCTCCGTAAGGTACGTCATAAATTATCTTTCAAAACCGAAAATCCCGTCAGCTTTGCCGATGGTTATCCATTTTTGCTCACAGCCACAGCTTCTCTGGCAGATTTAAATCGTCGCATCGCCGAAACTTATCAAGAAGCTGCGCCAATTATCCCGATGAATCATTTTCGTCCTAATATCGTGGTTGAGACAGAAACTCCTTTTGAAGAAGATAATTGGAAAATCATTAAACTTGGAGAGCTCAAATTTGCCCTGCTCAAACCCTGTAGTCGTTGCATTATAACGACCATTGACCAAAAAAAAGGGACAAAGAACGAACTAAAAGAACCCCTAAGAACTCTTGGTAGCTTTCGGCAATTTGGAGATCGAGGGGTCATGTTCGGAGAAAATATGGTTCCCTACGGAGAGGGAATCCTCAAAGTAGGTGATAAATTAGAAATTATAGAAGTTAGATAGAAAAACCACTATGACTTTATTGATTTTATTCTTCCTCTGCTGCTGCCTCAGTTTCACCTTCAGATACCCCTTCAGGTTGCGCTTTGACCTTAAGCGTCATATAACGAATAACTTCTTCACCCAAACGCATTGCCCTTTCTAGAGGTGCAATTTGAGTACCATCTGCTTGATAATTCATTTGGATGTAGATGCCATCTAAGAATTTTTTAATCGGATAAGCTAATCTTCTTTTCCCACGATTTTGGATTTGAATATCTTCTGCACCCCTATCAGCGATAAAACTTTGATATTTACCAACTGCCTCCCTGACTTTTTCTTCCGATAAGTCGGGGCGTAGAATGTACATCATTTCATAATTATTACTCATGACAAGTTAAACTCCTTTTGGACTAAGTGGCTCCTTGAATATTTGACTCTATTAAATAAATCTAGTATTTAGAAGCAAGGATTTACCATCTTACCAGATTTGCTCACAATAAATTAGGTTTTCAATTAACCTTGAGATATGACAAAACGATATGTTCGAGTAAAAACCAATAGCGAATCAGTCTACTATGGCTTATTGCAACCAAATCGTGGCGTGGCAGTTCTTGATGCACCACCCTGGTTAAATGGTCAGGTTACCGATCTGGAGTTAGAGGCCGATACTTATCAGCTACTCGCTCCCTGCGTTCCCTCTAAAATAGTTGCGGTGGGGAAAAACTATGTTAAACATGCAGCAGAAATGGGAACTGAGGCACCAAAAGAACCTTTATTATTCCTCAAGCCAAATACAGCAATCATTCCTGATGGTGCGGGAATTCGTTATCCACAAATATCTAAACGCGTTGATTATGAAGGAGAGTTAGCAATAGTTATCGGAGAGCGCTGTTATCAGCAAAATCTGGAGCAAGCGAGCAAGGCAATTTGGGGTTATACCATTGCCAATGATGTTACTGCCAGAGACCTGCAAAAAAAGGACGGACAATGGACAAGAGCAAAAGGGTTTGATACTTTTTGTCCTTTAGGGCCTTGGATTATCCGAGAATTGGCTACAGAGGCCACATTAGAAACTTTCTTAAATTCCGAAGCCAAACCTCGTCAATCAGCAATAGTTACTGAGATGAAATTTTCTCCCGAATTTCTAGTTTCCTACATTTCAGGGATTATGACTTTAATGCCAGGAGACGTTATTTTAACCGGTACACCCCAGGGCATTGGTGCGATGCAGAAAGGCGATCGCGTTACCGTAGAAATCGAAGGAATCGGCAGTTTATCGAATTACGTTGAAATTACTTAGAGCCTGCTAAAATAGGGATAAATATTAAGCATGGTGGCAGCGCAAAATACCCTTTGGGAAAAATTTCTCCAACCAATCTTTCAATTACTCGTCGACGAAAAAACGCTGAAAGAACTACACGATAGTATTGATTGGCAAGCAGAATATGATCGTCTGTCCAATCCTAATCTAATTTACCCTGATTACTACAGTTCCCGAAATTTTCATGGGATTAAAGGCGGTTATCTGACCCCTGGGGCCGCAGTGACTTACGATCCCATCACCCAATATGTACTCCCTCCCAGTGAAACTTGGATTCGTCAAGAATTAATTGCCGCGATAAATGGCAGTCCGCAAAATATTTTAGATCTTGGCTGCGGGACGGGTTCGATGACAATCATGTTGCAACAAGCTTTTCCTAAGGCTAGGGTTACTGGTTTAGACTTATCTCCCTACATGTTAGCGATCGCCAACCGCAAAGCCAAACAAGCAGGATTAGATGTTCAATGGCTTCATGAACCAGCAGAAGCAACGCAAATCGAGTCAGCTCAGTTTGATTTAATCACAGCAAGCTTGTTATTTCATGAAACTCCCCCTTCAATTGCCCAAGGGATACTTAGAGAATCTTGCCGCCTGTTGAAACCCCAAGGACAAATTTTGATCCTAGACGGCAATCAAAAAACTATTCGCCATACCTCCTGGCTCACAGAGATTTTTGAAGAACCCTATATTAAAGACTATGCAGAAAACAGTGTCGATGCTTGGATGGGGGCTGCTGGATTTACGCAGATCCGGACAGATGATGTCTGGTGGCTGAATCAGGTCACTCGTGGAATAAAATCATCGTAAAGCTCTCAAAACAACATAGCGATCGCATCTTGAGAACAGTGAACAGAAGAACTAACACTATCCTAAATACGCGATCGCGAAAGCTAATAAATAGAATCAAATATGATCTTATAATTTAACTTCAATATCTACCCCAGCAGGTAAATCTAATTTCATCAAAGCATCAATAGTTTTAGAAGAAGGCTGATAAATATCAATAATTCTACGATGAGTCCGAGTTTCAAAATGTTCGCGAGAGTCTTTATCGACATGAGGCGATCGCAAAACACAATAAATTTTCTTCTTGGTTGGTAAAGGAATAGGCCCAATTGCCGTGGCGTTAGTTCTATTTGCCGTATCGACAATCTTTTCACAGGAGGTATCAAGTAAACGACGGTCAAAAGCTTTCAAGCGAATCCGAATTTTTTGTTGTTGAATAGTTGCCATAATTTTTAATTTTCAAGGTTCAGAAATTTTTAATAGATCTCTTATTAGAGATTTTTAGAGGCAGATCGAAACAACTTGGTTAATTATGATTGTTTCAACCTGCCTTTTTTTAGTTCATCCTAAGTAGTAACCCAGGCTACTTCTTCTTCTCTTTCTTGTTCTTGTCCTCAAGAATTTTAGAAACGACACCGGCACCGATAGTACGGCCGCCTTCTCTGATTGCAAAACGCATTCCTTCTTCAATCGCGATCGGATTGATCAGTTCTACAGTCATTTTGATGCGATCGCCAGGCATAACCATTTCTACTGCACTACCATCATCAGCAGTGTAGTCGGTGATAGTCCCAGTTACATCAGTAGTACGAACATAGAATTGAGGACGATAGTTCTTAAAGAAAGGAGTGTGACGACCACCTTCTTCTTTTGTTAGAACATAAACTTCTCCCTCGAATTGGGTATGAGGAGTGATAGAACCTGGTTTAGCAAGCACCATTCCACGTTGAATAGCTTCTTTTTCCACACCACGCAATAGCAAACCTACGTTGTCACCAGCCATACCTTGGTCTAAAGTTTTCTGGAACATTTCTACTCCAGTTACAGTAGAAGTTGCAGTGTCTTTGATACCCACGATTTCTATTGTTTCACCAACTTTAACCAAACCACGTTCGATCCGGCCAGTAGCTACAGTACCACGACCAGTGATCGAGAATACATCTTCTACCGCCATCAAGAAAGGCTTATCAACTTCACGTTCTGGAGTGGGGATGAAGGAGTCCACATTATCCATAAGCTCAAGAATTTTATCAACCCATTTGTCCTCGCCTTTAGCTATCTTAGGATTAGCAGCAAGTGCTTCTACCGCTTTAAGAGCAGATCCTGAAACAATGGGAATATCATCTCCAGGAAAATCATACTCAGTAAGAAGTTCACGAATCTCTAGTTCCACCAACTCTATTAACTCTTCATCATCTACTTGGTCTTCTTTGTTCATGAAAACTACCAAGCTAGGAACACCAACCTGCTTTGCAAGTAGAATATGTTCGCGAGTTTGAGGCATGGGACCATCAGCTGCTGATACAACTAGAATGCCACCATCCATTTGCGCCGCACCAGTAATCATGTTTTTCACATAATCAGCATGTCCAGGACAATCTACGTGAGCGTAGTGACGGTTCTCAGTTTCATACTCTACGTGAGCCGTATTGATTGTGATACCCCGTGCTTTTTCCTCAGGAGCAGCATCAATATCCTCATAGTTTCTAGCTTTTGCCTTACCTGAAGCAGCTAGAGAAAGAGTAATCGCTGCTGTGAGAGTTGTTTTACCGTGGTCAACATGACCAATAGTGCCAATATTAGCGTGGTCTTTATTACGTTCAAACTTTTCGCGTGCCATGAGTTTTATCTGTTCCTTATTTTAATATGCGTTCCCTTGGTTTTTTTCGATGATTCCCTCAGCTACATTGCGAGGTATTTCATTGTATTCACTGAACTCCATAGAAAATATACCGCGTCCTTGGGTCTTGGAGCGGATATCTGTGGCATAACCAAACATTTCTGCTAAAGGCACTTTAGCAGTTACCTTGGATTGCCCATCTTCGGAGTCCATACCTTCGATATTACCGCGACGAGAGTTCAAGTCACCCATAACATCTCCCAAAAAAGCTTCGGGGACTTCTACTTCGACTTTCATCATCGGCTCTAATAATACAGGAGATGCTTTCTTAACAGCAGCCTTAATTGCCATTTTTCCAGCCAGCTTAAATGCCATTTCGTTAGAATCGACATCATGGTAAGAGCCATCTACAAGAGTTACCTTAACATCAATCATTGGGTAACCAGCAATAACCCCCGATTCACAAGCTTCTTTCACCCCTTGCTCTACAGCAGGGATATATTCTCTGGGGATAGTACCGCCAACAATTTTGGAGACAAATTCAAAGCCGCTACCTGACTTTCCTGGCTCTAGGTGGATTACAGCATGACCATATTGACCTTTACCACCACTCTGCTTGATCCATTTACCTTCGGCATCGCTAGATTTCAAGATGGTTTCTCGATAGGCTACTTGGGGTTTCCCTACTGTAGCTTCGACATTAAACTCCCTAAGCATCCTATCTACCAAAATTTCCAAATGCAGTTCTCCCATTCCCGCAATCACGGTTTGATTGGTTTCAGGATCGGTGCGCACCCGAAATGTCGGATCTTCATCAGACAGAGATTGCAAAGCTTTGGCCAATTTTTCGACATCGCTTTTAGTTTCAGGTTCTACAGCCACTGAGATCACCGGTTCAGGAACAAAAAGCGATTCCAACAGAATTGGTCTCTTGCGATCGCACAGAGTATCACCTGTCCCAGCAAACTTAAGGCCGACAGCCGCTCCTAAATCTCCAGCCCGCAGTTCATCAACTTCAATTCTTTCATTAGATTTGAGGACTACTAACCTAGCAATGCGCTCTTTTTTATCTTTAGTAGAATTATAAATATAACTACCTTTACTCAAGACGCCGGAATAGACTCTCAAGAAGGTCAAGCGACCAAACTTATCGGTAGCAATTTTAAAAGCTAAAGCCGAGAAAGGTTCATCATCATTAGACTGTCTTCGCACTTCGGAGCCATCGGGCAAAAGCCCTGTGATAGCAGGGACATCAATAGGCGCAGGCAAATAATCAACGACTGCATCCATTAAAACCTGAATTCCCTTATTCTTGAAAGCAGAACCGCACAACATTGGCATCATCGAGCCTTCGATGGTCCCCTGGCGCAATGCCGCTCTAATTTCTGTTTCGCTAAACTCCTCTTCCATGAGGAATTTCTCCAGAAGGGCTTCATCGGTTTCAGCAACGGCCTCAACTAATAAGGCGCGATATTCCCGAGCCAATTCCTGAAGTTGTTCGGGAATTGCGACATCTTCAATGTCTTCACCGAGATCATCTTTATAGATTTTGGCAGTCATTGTTACCAAATCGACAATCCCCTGGAAGTCGCCTTCACGACCAATCGGGATCTGGATCGGCACAGGATTGGCTCTCAAACGATCTTTAATCTGTTGATAAACCTTAAAAAAGTCCGCCCCAGTGCGGTCCATTTTATTGACAAAAGCAATCCGAGGCACATTATAGCGATCCGCTTGTCGCCAAACAGTTTCTGACTGAGGTTGCACACCACCGACAGAGCAAAATACTGCAATTACACCATCAAGAACCCGCATAGAACGTTCAACTTCAATAGTGAAGTCAACGTGACCAGGAGTATCAATAATATTGACCTTATGATCGCGCCAACTAGTACTAATAGCTGCTGCGGTAATCGTAATACCTCGTTCTTTCTCTTGCTCCATCCAGTCCGTAACGGCAGCACCGTCATGAACCTCACCTATTTTATGAGCAATGCCAGTGTAATAGAGAATCCGTTCTGTTGTTGTTGTTTTCCCGGCGTCAATATGGGCTGCGATACCGATATTTCGTACCCTTTCTAGTGGGATACTCCGTGCCACAGATACCTCCTCGTGCTTTATACCTAACAAAAAAAATGTTGAACTTAATAATTATTCACAATTCCCTATTTTACACTACCCAAGTTTAAACTTGGCAGTGGGGGAAATCTGCCATTAAAATTCAAATTTTAAATTCAGCCTGAGATAGTTTGGAAATATGTACTAGATTTAGTAACGGTAGTGAGCAAAAGCTTTATTGGCCTCTGCCATACGATGGGTTTCTTCCCGTTTCTTAATTGCCGCGCCAGTCTCATTCGCTGCATCCATAATCTCATTAGCCAGGCGGCCCGACATCGTACGACCACCTCTGGTACGGGCAAAATGAATTAGCCAGCGCAGAGCCAAAGTTGTGCCTCTACCAGGTTTAACTTCCATAGGCACCTGGTAAGTTGCACCACCCACCCGACGAGCTTTTACTTCCACCAGGGGAGTTAGGTTTTTAATCGCTTGCTCAAAAACCTCTAAAGGTTCATTCCCAGTTCTTTCCCCTATAGTTGTGAAGGCATCATAAACGATCCGAGAGGCCAAAGAATTTTTTCCCGACTTCATAACTCGTCTAATAGTCATATTGACTAGACGGCTCTTGTACATTGGATCGGGAGGAACGGGACGCTTTTTATTTACTGATCTACGGGACATAGCTTATAGTGAGTTACTCGCAATATTATGGACTTTAACTTTGTGGGGCGACAAACAATACAAAATATTAGTTTGTGAGCTTAAGAAAATTAAATTGTATAAAATTAGGTTAAGTTGCTTAGATTTATCCTTTAGGACGCTTAGTTCCATATTTGGAACGGCTTTGCATCCTATCCTTAACTCCAGTGGTATCTAAGGTTCCTCGTACAATGTGATATCTCACACCGGGGAGATCTTTGACCCGACCACCACGAATCAAGACAACGGAATGCTCTTGTAGGTTATGCCCAATACCTGGGATATAAGCTGTTACCTCAAATCCAGATGTCAGACGAACCCTCGCTACTTTTCTTAACGCTGAATTGGGCTTCTTGGGAGTGGTGGTATAGACTCTAGTGCAAACCCCACGACGTTGCGGGCATTCTTTAAGCGCTGGAGACTTCGTCTTCTTTTGTAGTTTGGAGCGTTCGCTACGGATTAATTGCTGGATAGTAGGCATAGTTTATGTATAAGTACAAAATAAGTCATCTTCTAGTGTAAGAAGGCCAATATAATAGCAGACAAAGTCTAATATTATACAAAATACTGGCATCGTGTCAAGTTATTTGGTTAACATTTTCCGAGTTGTCGAAATAAATTTTTATGAAGGTTTATGTGGTTTTAAGCTTTTTTATGTGTTAGCGATCTTGATGTTTGACAATTTACTATAAATTTCCGTTAGTATGTCAAGGACATATTATCGATGATACATTTAAGAGAACAATATGGTTGCAGTCGCTACACTTCCCAAACATGAAGTCAAAGATCTAGCTTTAGCTTCAGTTGGAAAACAAAGAATCGAATGGGCAGCAAGAGAAATGCCCGTAATCAAGCAAATCAGAGAGCGTTTTTCTCAAGAAAAACCTTTTGCAGGCATTCGCTTGGTAGCTTGTTCTCACGTAACCACAGAGACGGCTAACTTAGCTATTACCTTACAAGCTGGAGGTGCAGATGCGATTTTGATTGCTAGCAACCCTCTTTCTACTCAAGATGATGTGGCTGCTTGTCTAGTTGCTGACTATGGGATTCCTGTGTTTGCCATCAAAGGCGAAGATAATGACACCTATCATCGTCACGTACAAATTGCCCTTGACCATAAGCCTCACGTCATTATTGATGATGGTAGTGATGTAGTAGCAACTTTGATTAAAGAAAGACAAGATCAACTAAGTGACTTTATTGGTTCTACCGAGGAAACTACTACTGGGATTGTCCGTTTAGAAGCCATGTTGAAAGATGGGGTTCTATCTTTCCCTGCGATGAATGTTAACGATGCAGATACTAAGCATTTCTTCGATAATCGCTATGGAACTGGTCAATCTACTCTTGATGGGGTAATCCGTGCGACCAACGTCTTGTTAGCTGGAAAAACCCTAGTAGTTGCTGGTTATGGCTGGTGTGGCAAAGGAGTTGCTATGCGAGCTAAAGGACTTGGTTCTAATGTCATTGTGACAGAAATCGACCCAGTAAGAGCGATCGAAGCGGCAATGGATGGTTTCCGCGTGATGCCCATGATTGATGCAGCAGCTGAAGGGGATCTCTTTGTTACAGTAACGGGAAACAAGCATGTCATTCGTCCTGAGCATTTTGCTGTGATGAAAGACGGAGCGATGGTTTGTAATTCTGGTCACTTTGACATTGAAATCGACTTAGCATCTTTAGGTGCAACAGCTACAGGAGTTAGAGAAGCTCGTAACTTCACTCAAGAATACACAATGCCTGATGGAAAATCCATTGTGGTCTTGGGAGAGGGCAGACTGATTAATCTAGCTGCGGCTGAAGGTCATCCTAGTGCAGTAATGGATATGAGTTTTGCCAACCAGGCTCTCGCTTGTGAATATTTGGTTGTCAATAAAGGTAAATTAGAACCTGGCTTATATTCCATTCCGACAGAAGTCGACCAAGAAATCGCAGCGCTTAAGCTTGCGGCAATGGGTATTAAAATCGACAGCTTGACTCCTGAACAAGAAATTTACATTAATTCTTGGACTGTTGGAACCTAAAACATAAAAGGATTGATCTAGAATTTGTAAGAAAAAATTACAATTAAAACCTGAAGACGTTAGCTATTTTGCCAGCGTCTTTTTTTGGTTCTACAAAATTAAAATTTTCGGCGTTGCTGAATCCAGATATGATACTAAATCCGATTCTGAAAACACATGTTTAGATGAGAAAATCTAAATGGACTCAAAACCTTCTGCCCTCTGCCATCCCTCAACTCGTAAGTGTTGTGTCTCAACAGGATTTAGTATGAATTCGTTTCGCGCAAAGGCGCAAAGACGCAAAGAAAGAAGCAAAGAAGATTAGTCCAAAATTCTTTCATGTTTTAAATCAGCAACGCCAAA
>NZ_ALVZ01000104.1 GCF_000332055.1 Xenococcus sp. PCC 7305
TGGGAAAGAACATACCATTGACGTAGGGGCGATTCGCGAATCGTCCTTACAGATTATCGATAAATCTGATCAAAACCTGGTACAAATATTTTGAGAAATCGCCTTAGTACTGGCCTCAAGGTGTAGGCAAAGTATGGGCAATCGGTCTTAAGAATATTTTTTTAGGCAGGATTGTAACAATAGTATTTTTTGCTTTAATATCTTAGGACTGTCATAATTGCATTCTAAGGCGATCGCAGATTAATGATCAATAGCTATGAAACTATCACCCCAAGAAAAAGATAAATTAACAATTTTCACTGTGGGCTTGCTCGCTGAAAGGCGAAAAGCTAAAGGACTAAAATTGAACTATCCTGAGGCAGTAGCTTATATTTCAGCCGAAATCTTAGAAGGTGCCAGAGAAGGCAAAAGCGTTGCCGAACTCATGAGTTATGGGACAACACTCTTGAATCGGGACGAAGTCTTGGATGGAGTATCCGAAATGATCCCGGAAGTTCAAGTCGAGGCCACCTTTCCTGACGGTACGAAGTTAGTTACCGTTCACAATCCGATTCAGTGAAATTGAAAATTGACGAGCGACCCCGCGTCGCCGAAAGGCGCAAGGGAACGCGCGAGTTTGAAAATTATGTAGGGGAAACTTAATTATGATTCCAGGTGAAATAATTCCTCGTGATGGCGAGATCGAAATTAATGCCGCACGCGAAACAATTACCATTACAGTAGCGAACACAGGAGATCGTCCCGTGCAAATAGGCTCTCATTTTCATTTTTATGAAGTTAATACTGCCTTGTCGTTTGAGCGAGCAGCAACTATGGGAATGCGTCTCAATATCCCCGCAGGAACCGCCGTTCGTTTTGAGCCAGGAGATGACAAACAGGTTGAATTGGTCGCTTTCGCTGGCAGCAGAGAAGTTTATGGTTTCAACAATTTGGTTGATGGAAATTTGCCAACCACAAATTAAAACAAGAACAAGATCTTAAGAAAAGTCGGAGAATCGGTAAAAGCTTTATAATTTTCAGTTGTTGCCAGTTAACAAACAATACAATTTAAGAAAATATGCCTAAAGCTGAGGTTATCGGGTTAGGAAGGTCAGGAATTGCAGCTGCAAAAGTCCTTAACCAAGAAGGTTGGGATGTGACATTAGGAGATTCTGCTTCAAAAAATTCGATTCTGTCTCGTTCTAATGGTCAGGATTTACAAACATCAATATCTCAATTACAGAAGGAAAATATTGCTGTTAAGCTGGAACATTCTTTAAATCTAGAATCCCTAAATAAGTCCAGCCTCATTGTCGTTAGTCCTGGGGTCCCTTGGGATATTCCGGTGCTGGTGGCAGCCAGAAATCAGGGAATTGAAACAATTGGCGAAATAGAACTAGCTTGGCGATATTTATCGAAAATTCCTTGGCTGGGAGTCACAGGAACCAATGGGAAAACTACCACTACTGCCCTAATTGCTGCAATGTTCAAAGCTGCTGGATTATCAGCTCCAGCTTGTGGCAATATTGGTCATGCTGCTTGCGAATTAGTTTTGCAGCAAAATCAAACAGAAAATAAGTTGGATTGGATAATTGCTGAATTGAGTAGTTATCAGATCGAGGCGTCCTCCCAACTACAACCTCAAATTGGTATCTGGACAACATTTACTCCCGATCATCTCAGTCGTCATAAAACACTGGAAAATTATTATCAGATTAAAGCTTCTCTGTTAGCTCGTAGTCGTCAGGCAATCTTCAACGCTGACGATCCTTATCTGCGAAATCTGGGGCGAACCCAATGGCAAGATGCTTATTGGACAACCGTTGGGGAGCAGGAAAACTTGTTTGGCGATCGCAAAGTTAGACGTGATCGCTTAGTGTATGTAGAAGATTCTTGGATAGTGGCCTTTGGGGAATTAATTTTGCCTCTGTCTCTATTTAAAATGCCAGGAAAGCATAATCGGCAGAATTTGCTTTTAGCAGTTGCTGCCGCTAGACTAGCAGGAATTGATAAAAATGCGATCGCAGAAGCGATTACCAGCTTTCCTGGAGTTCCCCATCGTCTAGAGTATATTAGAACCTATCAAGGAGTTGATTATATTAATGACAGCAAAGCAACCAATTATGAAGCCGCAGAAGTCGGTTTGGCTTCAGTGGAGGGCCCTGTAATTTTAATTGCGGGGGGACAGGCAAAATCAGGAGACGATCAGGCTTGGATCTCACAGATCAAAAACCAAGCAAGCTGCGTCTTGCTCATTGGGGAAGCTGCCGCAGATTTTGCCCGAAGATTAACCGAATCTGATTACGCTAATTATGAAATAGTTGAAACATTAGATAATGCAGTGGTTCGTAGCTCTGAGTTAGCTAAGGAAAATAAGGCTAAAGCCGTTTTATTATCTCCAGCTTGCGCCAGTTTCGATCAATATCTCAGTTTTGAACATAGAGGCGATCATTTTAGGAAACTCTGTCAGGACTGGTGTTAGGTTTTAGTTTGAGGTAAAAAAAAGAAGTAATGCTCCTCTCTATAGATCCTCAAATTAGGTTCTTCCTATTTTGGAACTCACATTTTCTGAATTGCCCTAAAACCTAACTCCCAATCTCTAACTCCTAAACCTTATATATCTTAGTTATCTATATCTTCGGCATTGGGAATTATTTTGACATAAGCATCGAAGTCTGCGATCGCTTTACTATATGCTTTCATCGCATTAGTATAATTTTTCGCCGCAGCCGCAGCATCAAGATTTTCTAACCGCAAAAAGAGATCATCCGAGATTTCTAGAGACTGTTCTTTATCCTCAGGCAATAGTGCCTCCGATAAATATCTTAAATCTCTTCTCAAAATGCCCAAAGGGCCATGGATAACACTTTTTAACTCTGTCCAATCTTCATCGTTGATCAAGTTACTCAGAGTATCAACCTGCTTTTTGGCAATATCTACAGGGATACGGTAGATTTTGATGGTCTGGAGTTTTTCTGGAGTATAAACTTCTGGGACGGAAGCTGTGGGACTACTGCAACTAACTAGGACAGTTGCAACCAAAACTAACATCACAGATAGAAGAGAGCGAAGAATTCTCATGTTAATAAATGATGAACTATGTTTACTAAAAGAATTGTCTCAATAATTGGCTATTTTATAAAACTTTGCGTCGAAAAAACTGAAAAATTGCGATCGCGATTTCTTCGGGCCAATGTTCTTGGGGATAATGTTTGGCTTCTGTTAATTTGACTATGTCAACCGAAGAGTTGGACTTGGCGATCGCTTCTGCCTCATCGACATCTAACCAAGGATCTTCTTCTCCCCAAAGAATCAGGGTTGGCGTTTTTAATTTCACCAAGCCCTGGGATATTTCTGTTGTTGCTTTGTCTAATTCGAGATTTTTGACGATCGCCATTAGGGATCTTCCCACCGCAGAGCTCTCCAAAAAAGGTTTGCGATGAACTGATAAATCTTTTTCCGGTACGACAAATCCGCTTCCTGATTCCAACGTGCGGTCTACCTGCAAAGGATCTTGAGTCATCATATCCCCAACAAAAGGCAGGCCCCATTGTTTCATTTTCCAGGGCAATTTATCTTGCTTCGTCAGGGGCGAATTGAGAATTACTAAGCGTTCTATCTTGTCAGAATTTCGCAAAGCATATTGAATCCCCACCGAACCCAAATAACCTTGAGCCACTAAATAGAATTTGTCTAATTCCATAGCAGCAATAAAATCTTCTAAGGCAGTGACAAAGGCATCAGGACTATAGTTAAAATCTCTTTTATCTGGTTTGGCAGAAAAGCCACAACCCAACCAATCCGGGGCGATCGCAGCAATTTTTTGCTCTGCCAATTGATTCATTACCCCTCGCCAAGTATAACTATGGGTCGGGATGGGATGGAGCAATAAGACAGGTGGTCTTTCGCTTTCCACCTTTGTTTCGCGATAAAACCATTGCCATTTACCAACTTCTATTTGATGTTCTTTGATAGCCACAACCTCTCTTGTCCTTAAATTTATGATTACTTATACCATGATCTCCTTGCCTACCGAGCGGTATCTAGACCATCCAATACCAGCTCTAGGATCGGGGTAATCTTTAACGATGACACCACGACTGGGAGCCCGTTGAAAGGCCACTAATAGAGGAATTTCCGTCTTAAATAGAGGTAACTTGGCTTCTTCAAGAACTTTTCTGGCATCTCTGCCGTTGGTGGTTCGAGCATCGACTCTGGTCAACAGGACTTTGTAGTTAATTTTGAGCGGCTCTAATAACTCTACAGCTTTGAGAGTACTATCGATATCTAAAGCATTGGGAGTAGTGGGGAGAATCACCAAATCGCTACCCTGAGCCAGATCTTCTAGTTCTTCTGCTTCTGGTCTTGCTTGAGTGTCAATGACAATATGGGTAAATTTTTTAATTAATCCCGGGGAGCCTGCTTGAGAGGCAACATAAAAGGGCAGCTTATCTTCTCTTGACCATACCAAGGCCGAACGATTTTTATCGGCGTCAATTAACAGCGTGGGTGCTGATAACTGTAAATAAGCAGCTAAATGTACTGCTGTTGTCGTCTTGCCAACTCCCCCTTTCAAAGCTGTTATAGCAATAATCATAGGTTATTGAAGATTTATTTAGTAGTAGTTTACGTAGTTTACCGATATTCTTCAATTTAAATCAGAGAATAGTCATTTTTCTTAATTTATTGCTTATTTTTTCTATGATCTTGTTCTGATTTCCCTCGCTACATTTATCAGAATAGTGTTAACTATTCACGACGATCATTTGTGATTTTAGTAAGCGTGTTAACCATCCTTTAAGGTATTTGCGGTTTGCTTGTTGTTCTTCTGGATCTTTCGTATCCAAAGGATGGGGAGCTAAGCCCTGCACGGCGGCTGTGGTGACGCAAAACATCGATCTTTGGAAGCTTTCACAAATTTTGATCCGCAAATCCCCTTCCCCACGAAGACCTTGGTGATAAATATCCATTAGATAGTCGGGGATGAAATGTCGCATATCTTGCATTAATAATGTCGGCGGAATCCCCGCACCACCAATGGGCAGAGGATCGGCATATAAAGCCCCGTAACTAAAAGCTCCCTGATCATAGGGAATTTGATAGGCTTGGGCATTGTAAGAAATTGTTCCGGGAAAAGGTGTTCCTCGGAAGAAGACGGCTTCTACATAAGGCACGCCAGTATCCATGAGGAAAGTTAACCCAACAGATTCAGGCATCAGATCGTAATCTTGTCCCCCTATGTTTACGCTGTAAGTAATGGGGCGGGCCGCATCTTTGACCAAACCATTGAGAATATGTGTTACCACATCGGGAATTGATTTGATTTCCCCAGCATCATAGAGATCGCTTAAATCAATAAAAATGTCACTCATGACTCGCCAAAACTGACCAAGTGCACTGTAGTAGCACATTTGGCGCACTTGTTCTGGCAAATAATCTTTAAAGAGTTTTTTCAACCCAAGTATCAAGGGATTATTTTTAAATCTGGCTTGGATCGCCGCTTCTGCTCTTTCGGCAAATTCGGGGGTGTCTAAATAAGCATCTAAACCGCCGCCACCATGCCAAAACATAGCTTTCATGCAATATTCAGCATATTCGTAATTAATTCTGTCATGCCAAATATTGTGCCAAAGTTTATCAGCAGTTATTTCGCCATTGAAATATTTAAAGATCGGAAAGAGTCTTAAAAACTGATTTTCGGCAATATAACAGAGGTTAACAGAATAGGCATCCAAGACGACACCATAACTTTTGAGAACCCCCACCACTTCAATCAAGTTTTGTGGATTATCGTCCAGCAATGCCAAACCTGTTTCGAGTCTTTGAATATATGCTTCTATTAACTGAGATTTGGTTGTTTTAGTTGCAATAACCATGGAATTAGGTTCTAGGTTTTAGGTTTTAGGTTTTAGGTTTTAGGTTTTAGGAACTTCGCTGATAACTGTTAATGTCCAGTTAGTAAGGCGACTGCTTGGACTTCACTCCAATGAATGACCCAACTTGGTTGGAGACCAAAACCAACAATCAAAACTAATAAAGCAAAAGCAGGAGCTTGCTCGAAAAGTTTTTCAGGAGGTAATTTAGCTAAACCTTGGGTGAGACGACCAAAAAATACTTTGTTAATTACTAAAAGAAAATAAACTGCTGTTAAGCCAGTTCCCACTAAGCATAAAAGAGTGGGGATGGGGAAAATGGGAAATGCACCTCTAAAGACCAAAAATTCTGAGATAAAACCGACCATTCCTGGTAACCCGGAACTTGCCATGGCTCCTAAGATCATCAACCCGCCGGTGATTGGCAAACCCCTTTCAGGATTCAGTAACCCTGTTAGAGAATTAACATCTCTGGTGCCTGTTTTCTTATAAACTACCCCGACCAAGAGGAATAAGAATGCTGAGATTAAGCCGTGACTGACCATTTGAAACACACAAGCTGTCATGCTTAAACGAGTTGTTGCCGAGGCTGCCAAAAGAATATAAGCCATATGAGCGATGGAAGAATAGGCAACAACCTTCTTCATATCCTGTTGGGCGATCGCGCAGGAGGCCCCGTACAAAGCACTAATCCCTGCGAGAATTGCCATCCAAGGAGCTAGATAGACCCAGCCTTCGAAGAATAAACCCACAGCAAAGCGCAATAAAGCATAGGTTCCAAGTTTGAGCAAAACCCCTGCCAGTAAAACAGAAATGGGAGTCGAAGCTTCTACATGGGCATCAGGTAACCAAGTGTGGAAAGGGAAAATCGGAATTTTGATGAACACACCCACCAATAAAGGTGCCAGCAAAAGTAACTGACTAGCTAAGGGCAAGGTTTGCGATCGCAAAGGTTCATAGGCAAAACTATCTGCCCCAGTTAACCAGACCAAACCGAGGAATGATGCTAAAACTAAAATTCCGGAAAATGCAGTATAAAGCAAAAATTTCATAGCTGCATAACCTCTTCTCTTACCACCCCAAATGGCGATCAAGAAATATAAGGGGATGATTTCTAATTCATAGAACAGGAAAAATAGTAATAAATCCTTGGCCAAAAAAGCCCCAACAGCACCCGCACTAAGCAATAACAACATTGCATAATATAATCTGGGTCTAGCAATCGACTTATCGGTAACTAAAATTGCAATTAGAGTGAGCAAACTATTGAGACATACCAGAGGAAAAGATAGGCCATCAATGCCTAAGTTGTAATCTAAACCAATTCCCGCAAGCCAAGGAATAAATTCGGAGAACTGAAATCCACTAACACTAGTGTCAAAATGCCATCCTAGATAGCAATTGACAACAAGGATTGAGATCGCAATTAGAATCGCTAGATTCCGACTTTGCTTGCTATTTTTTTCTTCTGGTAAAAAACCTACAATAGCAGCCCCTAATAAGGGTATAAGTATTAAGGCACTGAGCATAGTTTTGAAAATTAGGTGTTAGGTGTTAGGTGTTAATAATTAGGTATTAGGTATTAGGTGTTAATAATTAGGTTTTTAACTGATAACTGACAACTGACAACTGTTAACTGACAAAGGATGACCAGTAATCTGTCACTATTGACCATTGACCATTTAGTAATAACCACAGTAATAGTCCTACTCCGACAATGATTGTCAAGATATAAAACTGGGATTGTCCGGTGACATTATATTTAAGGGCATTACCGCCAAAAATAGTTACTAGACTAATTAAGTTGACTGCACCGTCAATTACATAACGATCTATCCAAGAAGTGAATTTCGCCAGGAAAGATACGGCAGCAACCACAGTAACTTCATACAGACGGTCAACATAAAAGTCGTAGGCAAACAAATCCTGGAAAAACCTCACAAATACCTGACTAGAACGCTGCCAAGCTTGTCTGACTTTAATCGTGCCCCCGATAATTACGCCAATCACCCCAGATGCGATGAATAAAGGTGCGGCAAATTGAATTATGGGTTCAGACTGCAGACTTAAAGGTGTTGTGGGACTTAGCCATAGCGGCCACTCGATTGGTGCGATCGGTGCGAGCAAGGTTACCACTGTCAAGGAAACCATGGGTACTGCCATTAACCAAGGAGCTTCTGGCGCACGGCGAGTTTTGGCTTGGGGTTCTCCCAAAAAAATAATCCTAAATAAGCGCGTTAAATTAATTGCAGATAGGCAATTAGTAAACATTAAAAGTCCTAGTAGTGACCAATTGATTGCCCAAGAACCATTGAACCAGCGTTGGAATGTCCAGAACATGCCCATCGGAGTTAGGGCTAATAAACCAGCACTTCCTACAACAAAGGCGATCGCAGTGGCGGGCATTCTCGACCAAAGACCACCCATCTCCGTAACATTTTGGTTACTAGTTGCCAGGATTACTGTGCCAGCGCTCATAAACAACAACGCTTTGGCGATCGCATGGGCAAACAGTAATAAAAAGGCAATATCAACTTGACCTAAACCCACAGCGATAAAGACCAAGCCCAGATAAACACTGGTTGAATGGGATAATGCTCGCTTGATGTCAATTTGTGCGATCGCCATTAAGGATGCGCCAATTACCGTGACTGTTCCTAAAATAATCAGAACATCAGAAGAAACCGGAGAAAGCGTAAAAACTGGTTGTAACTTAATCAACACATAAGCCCCAGCCGAAACCACGATCGAATTACGTAAAATCCCTGCTGGATTTGGTCCTTCCATCGCCTCATCAAGCCAAAGATTCAGTGGAAACTGAGCACATTTACCCGTAGGGCCAGCAATTAAGGACAAGCCCACTAGAGCTGCGGTTAGAGGATGCAAGGGAAAGCTTGATGCCCATTCTCCTAAATCGGAAAAGTTTAAATCTGCCCCATAGGAGGACATAGCCACTATGCCCATGAGCAAAATAATATCCCCTACACGCTTGGTTAAAAAAGCATCTCGTGCTGCGGTCACCACTAGAGGTTGAGCATACCAGAACCCCACCAGCAAATAGGTAGACAGAGTGAGTAACTCTAGCAATCCATAACTCAGCAACAACGAATCACTCAGCGCCAGACCAGCTAGAGCTGCTTCAAAAAAGCCCATCAAACCGAAAAAACGTGCTAGGGACCAATCTTTTTCCATATAGCCGAGAGCATAAACTTGAGCCAATAGACTAATTCCCGTTACCAACTCCAATGCCCCCATGCTCACAGGAGAAAGCTCTATGACTAAAGTCAAATCTAAATCGGCCACTTGCAACCAATGAAAAACTAATTGCTCAGTCGGTCTGGTCCAGACGAGGTTGAAAACAATCGACCCATGAATAAAAGCCAGCAATGTCATGATTATATTAATATAGGCTGCTGGGCGGGGTCCTGTCCGACGAATTATTCCCAAAGACCAGGGCAAGGTGAAAACTGCCCCCAAAAAACCATATAGAGGGACTGTCCAAATACTTTGTAGAAGAAACTCAGCCATCAAAATATCCTAGAATTTACAACAGAAAATTGACAGTTACGATTAGCTCGTAATTTTATTATCGGAATAATAAGCACAGTTTATTAATATTTTCTTAAACGTTAATCTTAATGGGTATTTTAAAATAAAAACTACCGATCACAACCCTAAATATAATTGAAGTCATTTATTGTTGTTAAGCCCAGGGATTATTATTGATCCCAAAGCCCAAGAACAGCACAAAGTTGCCTCCATAGCAATAGTGAATATTGCCTATTGTTTAGCAACTTCGATGTTACCCCCAGTTAGGATTCTAAAAAAATTTCTATTTCCTTAAGATTTGTGAAAAAATGATGATTAAACCCAGAGGATCGCATTTAGAAGAATTAATTTTACTTGTTGACATGTGTTAATCAGCATACTGAATGCCCTTGAATATGGCCTAAACTAAATCAATTTAAAAACATTCTAGGATAAAATAGGGCCGGGGAAAAATTGACTGCAATCCTACAGGGCATTACAAAAATATTTTTTAGGTATTAATTCTCATTAACAATCAAATTAAAAAATATAATCATGATTTATATTGTCAAAGAGGACAAGGTTAATTATGCTTGATCATGGATAGGTAAATTAGCCAATCCCGTCAATGTCAAGTTGAATTACTCATTAGAGTGGGATTTGACTTTTGATGAATCTGGAATTGAGGAACAATAAACATTGATGCCTTGAAAAGAAAATTTTCATCAGTCAAGAATTTATTATTTCCAGTTTTTGTTATCGAAATATTTAATTTAGTTTTTAAGTCTTAGCTTAATTAAAGTAGGCGAGAGTTTCGATATAAGTAAAGAAGTGACAAAGCTTCTTATTTTAGATAGCTAGCTAACAACTAGTCGCCAACAATTATCACATCAAGTAAAGGAGTAAGTTCTTGTCTATTGCAGTAGGAATGGTAGAAACTTTGGGTTTTCCCGCAGTCGTAGAAGCTGCTGACGCTATGGTTAAAGCAGCTCGCGTTACCCTAGTTGGTTACGAAAAAATCGGTACTGGTCGAGTGACAGTAATTGTTCGTGGTGATGTATCTGAAGTTCAAGCTTCTGTAGCTGCAGGAATTGAAAATGCTGGCAGAGTCAACGGCGGTCAAGTTTTGTCCCATCATATTATTGCTCGCCCCCACGAGAACCTCGAATATGTCTTGCCAATTCGGTATACAGAGGAAGTCGAACAATTTAGATCCTATTAAGTAACTAGTCACTAGTCCGGGAATAAAAATTATCAAATTGAGTAAAGGAGTAAATAAATGTCTATCGCAGTAGGAATGGTGGAAACTTTGGGTTTCCCTGCAGTCGTAGAAGCGGCTGATGCTATGGTTAAAGCTGCGCGAGTTACCCTAGTCGGTTATGAAAAAATCGGTACTGGTCGTGTAACAGTAATTGTTCGTGGTGATGTATCTGAAGTTCAAGCTTCGGTTTCTGCGGGAATTGATAATGTTGACAAAGTCAAAGGTGGTCAGGTTTTGTCCAACCACATTATTGCTCGTCCCCATGAAAACCTTGAATATGTATTGCCTATTCGCTACACCGAAGCGGTAGAGCAGTTTCGTGAGAGCGTAAATCCTCAACCTCTGAGAAGACCATAATTATTAAATAAGCGAGCGGACTTACATAGATGCAAATTGCCCAAGTTCGTGGCACAGTTGTCAGTACTCATAAACTGCAGAGTATGACGGGAGTAAAGCTTTTACTAGTTCAGTTTATCGACGAACAAGGAGAGCTTTTACCAAAGTACGAAGTGGCAGCAGATATTGTTGGTGCAGGTATCAATGAGTGGGTACTAGTTAGCAGAGGGAGTGCAGCTCGTATTGAAAGTCGTTACGAACAACGCCCCCTTGACGCAACCGTAGTGGGGATTATCGATACGGTTTCGGTTGATAATCGCTCTCTTTATAGCAAACGGGAAACGGAACGTTTTGCCTAGATCAATTATGAATTTTGTCCAGACAGCTCAAGTCTCGATTTTAATTCATAATTGCTGGATTTAATAGTTTAGGAGAAATTGAAATCATGCCAGTCCGCACAAAAGCGGCTCCCCCAACTCCCTGGTCGAGCAATCTAGCAGAACCAAACGTACATGAGAGTGCCTATGTCCATTCATTTTCAAGATTAATTGGAGATGTTCGCGTAGGAGCAAATGTCTTTGTAGCCCCTGGCAGCTCAATTAGAGCTGATGAGGGAACGCCATTTTATATTGGTGACAGTACCAATATTCAAGATGGGGTTGTGATTCATGGTTTGGAGAAAGGGAGAGTCATCGGCGATGACTCAAATGAATATTCAGTTTGGATAGGCGAAAATACTTGTATTACCCATATGGCACTCATCCATGGTCCGGCTTATGTCGGTGATGAGTGTTTTATTGGGTTTCGATCTACGGTATTTAATGCCAAGGTAGGTGATGGCTGTATTGTCATGATGCATGCCTTGATTCAGGATGTGGAAATTCCTCCGGGGAAATATATTCCATCTGGAGCGATTATTACCAACCAGCAACAAGCAGATCGCTTACCTGATGTTCAGGATAGCGATCGCGATTTTGCCCATCATGTGGTGGAAATTAATGAAGCCCTTCTAGCTGGATACCAATGTATCGAAGATTCTTCGTGCATGACTCCCCTAGCCAAAAGTCTCACTAGTTCGGATCAAAGTTCGACTGAGGCTGCTAAAGATAATAATTATATGAATTTAGTAGGGAATATGACTTTAAGTACTGATATCAGAACGCAATTGCGATCGCTCTTAGCGCAAGGTTGCACAATTACGACAGAGCATGCCAACAAGCGCCGTTTCAAGACCAAATCCTGGCTCGACGGTGGTAGACTTGCGGGCACAAGAGAAGATCAAGTAGTGGCCGAGTTAAACCGCATTCTGCAAGAGAATTCGGGAGAATATGTCAAACTAGTAGGTGTCGATCCAAATGCCAAGCGCCGAGTAGCTGAGATTATTGTGCAACGGCCAGGAGAGGCTCCTATTCAAGGCAAAGCGAATACTAGCTATCGAAATGGTAACGGGAATAGTAATGGCAACGGGTTTGCGCACAATGGCAGTGCTAATTTAAGTGGAGATGTTTCTGGGCAAATTCGCTCACTTTTATCTCAAGGCTGCAATATTGGCATTGAACATGCGAGCAAACGACGCTTCAAAACCAAATCTTGGCTCACCGCAGGACAAGTCAGCGGTGGGATTAATCAGGTAATGGGCAAAATTGAGGCGATCGCTGCTAAACATCCTCAAGACTATATTCGTATCATTGGTGCTGACCCTAATACGAAGACTAGAATCGCCGAGGTTATAGTACAACGCCCAGGAACTGGAATCGTTGCCGGTTCTAGTAATGGCTCCTCCTCCAGCTATAGTAATGGCAATGGCAATGTAACTAGTGGTGGTCGCCTCAGTGCAAAAACATTAGAGGCCGTGCGTTCTTTGTTATCCGCCGGCTACAAAATTGGTACCGAACATGCTACCAAGCGTCGTTTTAAAACTAAATCTTGGCAAAGTTGTTCTCCTATTGAAAGTTCTCGTGAGTCTGAAGTGATAGCAGCTTTAGAAGCTTGTTTAGCAGAGCATTCAGGAGAATATGTTCGTATGATTGGCATTGATGCTGCCGCGAAACGTCGAGTTTCTGACAGCATAATTCAAAGACCAGGAGACGTGGTAGCAGCTAAGCAAGCTACTGTTGCCAGTTACAGCAATGGTAATGGCAATGGAAATAGTAAAAGTTATGGCAATGCTTATAGTAATGGTCATAGTGCCACTAGCAATAGCTTAAGCAGTGAGGTCTTAAAAGAAGTTCGTTCTTTGCTATCTGCTGGTTATCAACTTAGTACAGAACATGCTAGCAAACGTCGTTTTAAGAGTAAGTCTTGGCAAAGTTGTGCGCCGATCGCTAGTTCCCGTGAAGGTGATGTCATATCTGCTTTAGAAGCTTGCTTGGCTGAACATTCAGGAGAATATGTCCGGATGATTGGGGTTGATACTGCTGCAAAACGCCGAATTTCTGAAACTATCATTCAGCGTCCATAGTAGGGCTAATCAGTTTTGTTTACCCGTTACTGATGAGGATTGACTGGGAGATTAGAGAATCAGCAGAGGGAGATAGAAGAGACCCTATCATCTATTTCCTTTCTCGGTATTCTTTCAGTGAAGATATTCGCCATAATTGCATCATACTTGCCGTTTCCCGCTTCCCAATTTCCCTTCGTCCTTAATCGTTGTCCTTAATCATTCATGTATTTACCACCTCTGCGACCTATAGTTAATTCTGAAATTCTGCTTGATGGTGATATCGAAATCCATCCTACTGCATCTATAGCCCCAGGGGTAATTTTAAAGGCTGCAACCGATGCTCGTATTGTGATCGGGCCTGATGTCTGTCTGGGAATGGGAGTTGTCCTTCATGCCCATAATGGTTCGATTGAGATTGGAGCGGGTGTGGCTCTAGGTTCTGGAGTTCTCATTATTGGGTCTAGCAAGATCGGCGCAAATGCTTGTATTGGCACGACTACAACTATTTTCAATGCTTCAGTTGCTGAGATGACGGTAATTAATCCTGGTTCAATTATTGGGGATAATTCGAGATCTTTGCCGACTGGCGATAGCACCGTTAATAACAATAATGGCGTCAATGGCAATGGGGCGAAAGCTGAGCCGCCTGATGAGCCAATAATTGAAAATAAATTATCTGATGAAGCTCTAGAAAAAGAGGCAGAAAACAGTTCTGAAATTATCAATCAAGAATCTAATTCTAACGGCAAAGAAGTTGTTCCGTCGCCTAATTCACTGACCGATAAAGCAGCAGATAATGAACCAGCCGAAGTTGAAGATTTTGATCCTTGGCAACAGGAAGAAATTGCCAGTGTAGAATCCCAGGTTGAAGTAGCAGAACAAGAGCAAAATTCAGAAAATACTCCAGGAGTTGCGATCGGAAAAGTTTATATCGATCAACTGTTAGTTACTCTATTTCCCCATAAAAAATCTTTGAATAATAACGGTAAATGAACCTATTTAAAGAATTAATTGTTCCGATCTTATTTTTTAGGCTTATTTCCTTTAATCATAAGTAAAACCCCTCTTATTAAGGCATTAAAAGTTAGACAAAATTTTACTGCCTATCTATTATTTATATTTTCTTCTAGCCTGTAAGTCAAAAGCTTATAGGTTTTGTTATTAAATTTGGTAAGCAAAAGTACCTAGCTATTTGAGTCTCGTATCTATTCAAGGATACTATTATTGTTTCTCTGAGATAATCCTCACAAGGAGAATCAGCTCTAATTTATTTGATATATATATGCTTTCAAAAATAATCTTTGTGGACTTATAGTTGAGTTCGGCATAGAGATATTAGGAAATTATTTGTCAAGATTGCCTTATTTACTAGCAACAGATGGTTCTAAAAATTAAGTCCTAGCAAGTATTAGCTAAAATAATCAATCATAAAAACAATTGCAATCAAATTTTGGTGAAAATCTCGATAAAAATTATTTTTTAATCTAAACCATATGATAAGATTAGTACACGAAAAAGAAAATTAGTCATACACAACTTGGCGCTTCATAATTTGCGCTAGTTAAAGTAATCTTTTAACGATTTTTCTTCCTAGTAGATATAGTCTCCCTATTTATATTGAGGCTCGAAAGAAAGAAAGGAAACACTAAACATATTGTTTATGGAGGAATTAACCTAAATGGTACAAACCAAATCAGCCGCAGGGTTTGCAGCAGGTGTACAAGACTATCGTCTGACTTATTACACTCCTGACTACACTCCCAAAGACACCGACTTGCTAGCTTGTTTTCGTATGACTCCTCAGCCCGGAGTTCCAGCTGAAGAAGCTGCTGCTGCGGTTGCTGCTGAGTCTTCTACAGGTACTTGGACAACTGTTTGGACCGATGGATTAACTGACTTAGATCGTTACAAGGGTCGTTGTTATGAAGTTGAACCAGTTCCCGGCGAAGACAATCAGTATTTTGCTTTCGTTGCTTATCCTCTAGACCTTTTTGAAGAGGGTTCTGTAACTAACGTTTTAACTTCTTTGGTTGGTAACGTATTCGGGTTCAAAGCTTTACGTGCACTACGTTTAGAAGATATCCGTTTCCCCGTTGCTTTAATCAAAACCTTCCCTGGACCTCCCCACGGTATTACTGTAGAGCGTGACAAACTAAACAAATACGGTCGTCCTTTACTTGGTTGTACCATTAAGCCCAAACTAGGTTTGTCTGCCAAAAACTATGGTCGTGCAGTTTATGAATGTCTTCGCGGTGGTCTAGACTTCACCAAAGATGACGAAAACATCAACTCTCAGCCTTTCATGCGCTGGCGCGATCGCTTCCTCTTCGTTCAAGAGGCGATCGAGAAAGCTCAGGCAGAAACTAACGAAATTAAAGGTCATTACCTTAACGTTACTGCTGGTACTTGTGAAGAAATGATGCAGCGTGCTGAGTTTGCCAAAGAAATTGGTACTCCCATCGTCATGCATGACTTCTTGACTGGTGGTTTTACAGCTAACACCACTTTGTCTAAATATTGTCGTGACAACGGTTTGTTACTTCACATCCACCGTGCAATGCACGCGGTAATTGACCGTCAAAGAAATCATGGTATTCACTTCCGTGTCTTGGCTAAATGTCTACGTCTATCTGGTGGTGACCATTTACACTCTGGTACTGTTGTCGGTAAGTTAGAGGGTGAACGCGGCATTACTATGGGATTCGTTGACTTAATGCGCGAAGACTATGTAGAAGAAGATCGTTCTCGCGGTATTTTCTTCACTCAAGACTATGCTTCTATGGGTGGAACTATGCCAGTTGCTTCTGGTGGTATCCACGTATGGCATATGCCTGCATTGGTTGAAATCTTCGGCGACGACTCTTGCTTACAGTTTGGTGGTGGTACTTTGGGTCACCCTTGGGGTAATGCACCTGGTGCAACTGCTAACCGTGTTGCTCTTGAAGCTTGTGTTCAAGCTCGTAACGAAGGTCGTAACTTGGCTCGTGAAGGTAACGACGTTCTTCGTGAAGCTTGTCGTTGGTCTCCTGAATTGGCTGCGGCTTGTGAACTTTGGAAAGAAATCACCTTCGAATTCGAAGCAATGGATACTCTCTAAATACAGTAAACAGAAGTGCGGCTTGTCTGACGAAATATCAGCAAGAGATATCGCACTTCCCAAAGGGTTATCAGTAAACAGTCAATAGTGGAATCGAACAGTAATAATCTAAGAGATTTCAAAGATTTATAACTGAATACTGATAACTGAATAAGATGAATTCCAAGAAAATCGCGCAAGATACAGCTAAAGTTCTGCAAGATTATTTAACCTATCAAGCAGTTAAGGTGATTGTTGCCCAATTGACGGAAACCAATCCAGGAGAAGCGATCTGGCTCAGACAGTATTCTTCGGATGGGAAACTTCAGGATGGCGAAGCCTATATTGAAGGTTTGATGTCGGAAATTGAAGGCAAAAAATTAGTCATAAGGATCTTAACAGTCCGTGATGATTTAGCTGAACAGGTTTTGGAATATTTACCAGAGATGGTTAGTACTTCAATTAAGCAAGCAAACTTAGCTCATCGCCGACATCTTTTGGAGCGTCTTACTCAGTCCTCTCCTGAAGCAGATATTGCCGAGCCTGGTGTAGATGCTAATGAATATTCTGACGAAAACAAGTAAAGGATAAATAAATGAAAACATTACCTAAAGAGCGTCGTTACGAAACCCTATCTTACCTACCCCCTTTAACTGACCAACAAATTTCTAAGCAAATTGACTTTATGTTGGAGCAAGGTTATATTCCTGGGATTGAGTTTGAAAAAGATCCTACTCCTGAACTTCACCACTGGACTTTGTGGAAACTTCCTCTTTTCTCTTGCCGTAGTGCACAAGATGTATTGGCAGAAGTTCGCGAATGTCGTTCTGAGTATTCTGACTGCTATATTCGTGTGGTTGGGTTTGACAATCTTAGACAATGTCAAACTGTTAGCTTCATCGTTTACAAGCCTGGTGCTAGCCGTTACTAAGTCTTAATAGACTTTATTTTTTGGAGTTTTGACACTTTGCGAATACCTTCTCTTGTTGATGGAGAGGGTATTTTTTTTGTTAATATCAATTTAAATTGAGTTTACGATAGATAAGGTATCTAATTTTCTAAAAATGAGGTTGAAACAAATACTCAAAGAAAAGCGTTCAGAAATAATAAGGATTGCTGAAGTTTACGGAGCGTCCAATATTCGTATTTTTGGTTCTGTGGCAAGAGATGAAGCAACAAAAAATAGTGATATTGATTTTTTGATGGATATCGAGCCAGGAAAAAATTTATTAAATAGAATTGCACTAATTCAAGATTTAGAAGATCTATTAGGGTGTAAAGTGGATGTTGCCAAACCAGAAATTTTGCATGAGTGCATCAGAGAAAGAGTATTGAAAGAAGCTATTCCTCTATGAAAAATGATTTACTTTATCTTAAGTAATATTTGTAATCTTCAAAATATTGAGAAATTAATGCGATCGCATAACGTGTAATGCCAACTTTGAGACTCTGAATTAGGAAAATTAGCCTTGCTAAATCCAGATATGAATTTGTCTCGCGCAAAGGCGCAAAGACGCAAAGAAAGACACAAAGGGTATTAGTCCAAATCAAGTTATCATTTTGGTTTTTTGATAACTGAAAAGATGTCTCGACAACCTCGCAATCTCAAATCTAATTACTGCTATCATGTCACAGTTCGTTGCAATAACCGAGAATTTAAGTTAATTCAACCTGATTGCCGCGAGGTGTTTTTATACTCCTTGAAAAAATCAAAAGAAAAGTTTAACTTTAAACTCTATGCTCTATGCATTATGAGCAACCATGTTCATTATTTGCTAGAGCCGAAACAACCAGAAGATTTGCCACGAATTATGCATTGGCTCAACTGGTACACTGCCATGTGTTTTAATCGGATGCTCAATCGAACAGGACATTTTTGGGAAAAGCGATATCATAGCAGCGGTTTCGAGAACACAGATTATCAAAGAGCCTTAAACACTCTACGTTATATCCATGCCAATCCTAAAGCGGCCAATATGCAACAAGGTTTTTTCTATGATTTTTCCAACTATGGTGTTCATGACAGGTTAGGTGATGATGGGATAACTCAATGGCATCCTGCATTTTTGTCTTTGGGGAAATCTTTGGATGAATGTGCTGCTAAATATCGGAAGTTTTGTCGCAGATATAAGCCGAAGCCTAAGTCAGAAAATCGTTATCACTGGGGAAGTAAATTATTGCCTAAAGTCTTGAAAGCAAGAGGGAAGAAGAAAAGATCGCCTGGGCAGCTGAGCTTACCTTGGAATGATTGGGAGAAAAACAGTTCTGAAATAAGAGAAGTAGCAGAAAAGTTTGTGATCGCAAATTGCTATAACCCTCAGATAGCAGCTCAATTTTTCAACGACTCATAACAATATC
>NZ_ALVZ01000105.1 GCF_000332055.1 Xenococcus sp. PCC 7305
GTAGGCGTAAATAAGCTATCTATCAACGAGGAGTAAAAAGCTGATGTATCAAGACTTATTACTCATTACTTATTACTTATTACTTCCGCGCAGCGGCACTAGTTGGTCTTTCTGATTGCGATCGCACAATTTAGATCTTCTAAATACATTCAAAATTCAGGTAAAATAGTCCCACATATTTTCTATCCTCCTTGCCGATGACTATTGTTTGTCGTGGAACTCAATATTATTTATGCCTTTAATCAAAGTTCAATCTTCCATTGCCACTCCCAAGCAAGCTCAAATAGAAAGTCTCTTAAGCAGCTTATCGGCAAAACTCGCAAAACATTTCGGTAAACCAGAATCCTATGTAATGACGATTTTTGAATCTGACATTCCCATGACCTTTGGCGGGACTTTAGAACCTGTTTGTTATGTAGAGATTAAAAACATTGGCACGATGAAGCCAGAACAGACCAAAGCAATGAGTTCTGATTTTTGCCAACAAATCGAATCAGAATTAGGCGTTAAAGCTAGCCGTATTTATATTGAATTTGCCGATGCCCAAAGACATCTTTGGGGTTGGAATGGCAGTACTTTTGGCTAAACAAAATTAATGGTATCGCGGAGTGGTTCTCGGAATTCTGCTGTTCCCTGTTCCCTGTTCCCCATTCCCTAAAGCGATGCTTTAACGGATATAAGGATTGTTAAATATTTATTTTACAGGAATAACTTAATGCCTAATCAACCAAAAATTCTGGCTTTTGCTGGGAGCTCTCGTATTGACTCGTTTAATAAAAAGTTAGCCAAATTTGCGATCGCAGAAGCGAGCAAAGCAGGAGCAGAAGTCACCTATATAGATATGCTTGATTATCCCTTGCCTCTATTCAATGAGGATTTGGAAACAAAAGAAGGTTTACCGCCAAAAGTTTTGGAATTTAAGCGTCTTTTGCGTGAACACCAAGGATTTATCATCTCTTGTCCCGAATATAATGGCTCTATTACTCCATTGTTAAAGAACGCTATTGACTGGGCATCGCGTCCCGAACTAAATGAAGAGTCCTTAAGCTGTTTCAAAGGTAAAGTAGCCGCTCTGTTAGCGACTTCTCCTGGGGCTTTAGGTGGCATTAGAGGCTTAGTTCATGTTCGCGCCATTTTGGAAGGGATTGGGGTGCTGGTTATTCCCGAACAAAAAGCCATTCCCAATGCAGAGCAAGCTTTTGATCCATCAGGGCAGCTCACGGACGGAAGACAGGCTCAAGGAGTCGCAGCGATCGCGCAAAAGCTCACGGAAGTAACTACGAAACTTTATTATTCCTAATTGACCCGGTCTGCTATGTTTTTTTTGCTTTTTCGAAGACGTCGTAGAAAATAGAAACTAGCAAAGTAGCCAATCACCCCAGTAATCGCGCCGACAACGCAGCAACCAATTAATAAGGTAATAACTAATTCTGGCCCTAGAGCCAGAAAAGATTCCAAGGAATCACGATCCTGGAGGGTTGAAGTCGTTTCGATTCCTAATAACCATTGTCCGACTTTAAAATTCAAAAATAAAATAGGAACATAAGTTAGGGGGTTGCTAATCCAAGTTCCAGCGATCGCGGCAATTTTACTGCCGCGCACCAAACTAGCGAGGACAATGCCCATAACAGATTGCAAGCCAAAAAAAGGAAAACAGCCGGCAAATACTCCTACAGCAATTCCTCTAGCAACTACTTCAGGGTGACCACGTAATTTCTTGAGGCTTACAATCATTAATCGAAAAGGCTTTTTAACCCAGTACATTAATGATTTTCGACGATGATTTTTTATAGTTGAATTTTGAGGGTAGATGAAATTACTCGACAGACGCGAGGAATCTTCCTGACATAATTTACCCATGTAGAATATTCGCGGTAATTCTTGGATTGTAAACTTACTATTTTCCATAGTACACAATAAATGCCTATTAAGAAAAGCTACAAATTGAGAAAAAAGTTCTAACAAATGACTTTGTATTCTAAATTACCTTGAATTTTTTATAATGAGAATATTAGATTATAAGCCCGAAAGTTTCATAACATCATTAATGGTGGAACAGTAAGTTGTCAGGCCAAAGCTTGCCGGAGTAATTGTTTTTTTATGGGTAAAATGACGATAATTTAGGGAAAAATAGCTCCAGGAATCCATCTGAATGCGGAATATTTTCACGAAAATATTAATCAACCAAATATAAAGTGGAATGCGGACATAAAGTTTTTTATTGAAATACTGACAAATTTGGGCGATCGCATCATTGGCCGTAATCATTTTATTACCTAACACCAAATATGTTAGCGATTGGGTATTTTCTTCTGTCACTAACGCCTGGGGATTCTGAATTAAGTAAGTGACAATTTGGGCAATATCTTGACCATGAACAAAGTGAAAACTGCCATCAACTTTAAAACAACGAATTAGATCAATCCATTTAATGACTTCAGGCAAGCCGGAAGTGAGATGGGAATAGGGCTTATTGTTGTCGCCCCCAAAAACTAGAGTAGGAAATAAAACCGTAATGCGATCGGCAATTTCTAGTTTAGACAATCCAGATAAACATTGATATTTAGTTCTAATATAATCTGTCCCAAATTGATTAGCCTCTGGTAATAATTGATTATGGCGATCTAAAACACTTGCAGTGGAAAAATATAATACCTGTTCACAGATGCTAGGATTCAACATTTTTAGTAATGCCAGGGTCTTGACCACGTTAATATCGTAAGCCTCGATCGCTCCCCCCCAAGAAGTAGCCGCGAGTATAGCTATATTAATTTCTTTGAGCAAAAGATCGCTATGATCAGCAATATCTCGCAAATCACCCTTGAGAAGATGGATCCGTGGAGAATCTTGCCAGTCAAATTGCAATTTGTCAGGATTTCTAACTAATAAATATAGCTGATGCTCGGTATGCTTAATTAAACTTTCTACAATATAGTGTCCAATACAACCACTCGCACCAGTGATAAAAATTCGCTTCATATTAATAGGGGATAGAGAAAAGACTAAATATACACTTTACAAATATATACTTTACAATTATTTCCCGTTCCCCTATAAATAATTCAAATTTAGTATTTTAACCCTTTGGAAGTCTCGAAGAAGCAGCGGACATTCTCCTCTGGAGTTCCTACCAAAACACCATGGCCTAAATTCAGAATATGACCTTCATTGCCTGCTTTACGCACTGTATCGTGAATGCGATCGCGAATCAGATCGTGAGAACCAAACAAAACACCAGGATCAATATTGCCCTGGACTTTCATATCGGGGCCCAATCTTCTTCTAGCATCTGCCATATCAACAGTCCAATCAACACTGACAATATCAACTCCAGACTGACCCATTTTTTCTAAAACCCCAGCACTACCACTGATGTAAAGGATTAAAGGCGTGTCAGGATGGGTTTCCTTCACTTGGCGTACCACTTGTTGCTGATAGGGCAAAGCAAAAGTTTCATAGTCTTGAGGACTTAAATATCCAGCCCAAGAATCGAATAATTGCACCACCTGGGCCCCACAGTCGATTTGATAACGCACATAAACTGCGATCGCATCAGCAATCTTACTGAGGAACTTATGTAACATCTCAGGTTGGTTAAACGCCATTCCCTTAATGATGGAATAGTTCTTAGAACCTTTACCTTCAATGGAATAAGCCGCCAAAGTCCAAGGAGCACCCACAAAACCCAAAAGAGTAGACTTGTTATTAATTTCTGAGCTCAGAGTTTGCAGAATAGTTTTGATAAAAGGTAAAGACTTTTCAGGGTCCAATTCATGAAGCTTGTCAATTTGCTCTTGAGTCCTAATAGGAGTTTCAAACAAAGGGCCTTTACTCTCAACAATATCAAAATCAATACCAATACCAGGTAAAGGAGTTAAAATATCAGAAAACATAATCACCCCGTCAGGTTGGAAAGCAGACCAAGGTTGCAAAGAAATTTCAATAGCAATATCTGCATTTTCCGAACGTTCCCGAAAACTGGGATATTTCTCCCTTAAATCCCGATAAACCTTCATATATCTGCCCGCTTGGCGCATCATCCAGACAGGAGGACGATCAACCTTTTCCCCACGAGCTGCCTTTAAAAGTAAAGGAGTTTCTGTTAACTCTGTCATTTTCGTAATGTCTTTATAGCAATTTTTGAGTGCATTTGTTAGTTTACATTGCTAGTGTACTTCCAAGACCATAGTAATTGTGTAGTTATGTGTAGATCTCGGCTCTCTAAAGCTTTGCAATTCCCAACTCTAAATGCTTAATATACAAAAATGTCATAATCCAATGAATTCAACTCAATATTTCATGTCATAATCCTTGTGTTTAAACAGAAAGGAATACTCAAGAAATAAGAGCTTTATGAAAGTGCAATTATGTGGAATAAGAATCAATTCAAATTTAAATCATGGGTTTCTCGACTAATCCTATTTATAGTTACTTTAATTGTTCCTTTAATCATTCATGGCTGTATTTTTCAACAGAATAATGCTCTTAAAACCTTCAGAGTAGGTATTAATAATTGGCCGGGATTTGACATTGTGCTTTATGCTCAAGAAACAGGGATGTTTAAAAATCGCGGTCTTGAAGTTGAATTGGTGCGATTTCAAAACGGCTCGGATGCAGCTAGGGCAATGCTTCGAGGATCTGTTGATGCTGCTTTCGGGTCGCTTTGGGAAGTTAAACAAATAGATCCAGGGAATGACAAACCTATCTTTGTGTTGGTCACCAATATTTCCGCTGGTTCTGACGGTATTGTTACCCAGCCAAACTTTAAATCTGTTGAAGATTTAAAAGGCAAAAAAGTCGGGGCAAAGCTCGGAACTGTTAACCATTTAATTTTACTGGAAGCCCTCAAGTTATACGATCTCAAGCCCACAGATGTTGAAATCGATAATATATCAAATCAAGCTGCTGCGCAGAAAATGCAAAAATCTCTTTTGGATGCAGCGGTAATTTGGGAGCCATTATTGAGTAACACAGCACAAAATATTCAAGGAAATATTGTCTATACAACCAAGGATCTCGATAGTTTGGTGATTGATGGTTTAGTGACTCGCTCAGAGACACTAGACAACAAAGAAGAGGAATTAACAAGATTTATTGTGACTTGGTTTGATCTCATGGAAGTAGTGGACAATAAATCTAATGAGGTTTTTGAGATAGTGAGTCAGCAATTAGATCAAACCCCAGAATCTTTTGCTCAAGATTATGCTGGGCTTAAAAAGGGTGATATTGCGATGAATCGGAGAATGTTTAAAAATCAAGGTCGTTTGTCAGAAATACTACCACAACTTACTGCTTTATTGCAGGAAGATCTCAGGCATGGCCGCATTATTAGAGATGATGTTGAAATAAATGGAGAAGCTGTAATGAAAGCTCTTGAAAAATGGCAACCAAAAACCTGAAAAGTTATTTTTAATAGGTTTTAGTTTTTAGGTTTTGGGTTTTAGGTTGAAAAGAGTCATATTATGAAATAATTTGTCATGGTTTCCGGCCAAGAAAAAATGGTAACATGAACCTAATCGAGGGGATTTACTATATCAATTTAAATTTTGTGTGCCTTGTCTCGGAGCTTGATATTAGCCTATCTGAAACGTTGACAAAGTCAAAACCGATGTGAGTGTTTTGTAAGGGGACAGAAGAGTTTGGCGATTTTAAATAAATTATTGGGTGGACATTATCGAGTTGTCCAAAACCTGGAAGAAGGAGGGTTAGCTAAAACCTACATCGCAGAAGACCATCATCGACCAGGTCATCCCAAATGTGCTGTCAAACTCCTCAAACCAGCTAGTAATAAGCCTGGATTTTTGCCCACGGCGAGACGTCTTTTTCGGCAGGAAGCAGAAGTTCTAGAAAAACTGGGGCAGCATCCTCAGATCCCTCGACTATTAGCTTACTTTGAAGAAAACCGAGAATTTTATCTAGTACAAGAATTTATTGAAGGTCACACTCTTACTAAAGAACTGCCACGGAGTCACTGTTGGGCAGAAAGCAAAGTGATCCAGATGCTCGAAGAGGTGTTGCTAATTCTAGAATTTGTTCATGGCTATGGCGTAATTCATCGCGATATCAAGCCCAATAATTTGATTAGACGGCAGAAAGATGGGCGGCTGGTTCTAATAGATTTTGGTGCAGTCAAGCAGGTTAGCGCTCCTCAAATTGGGAGCAATTTACTGTTTAGCCATAAAACAGTAGCGATTGGAACTCAAGGATATATGCCCACAGAGCAGATCCGAGGGAAACCACGCTTAAATAGCGATATTTATGCCTTGGGAATGCTTGGCATTCAAGCCTTAACAGGAGTCTATCCTGTTGAGTTGGAAGAAGATGCTGAGGGTGAAGTTATTTGGCAAGATAAATCGGAAGTAAGTGGGGAGCTAGCAGCAATTCTCAATAAAATGACACGGTACCATTTTAAGGATCGTTATCAGTCTGTCGCGGAAGTATTAGAGCAAATCCATTCATTAACAAAGCCTCAAAGTTTGACTCAGTCAAATTTGGTCACAGTGAATTTAGAGTTGGTTGATGAATCTGAGATTGAGACGCAAGAGATTGAGACGCAAGAGATTGAGACACAAGAGATTGAGACGCAAGAGATTGAGCAACAAATGGCTTCTACCAGGATTGAGGCTTCTGTGATTGGTGAACAGAAAGCTGTTCCTAAAACGGAGTTATGGAAAACTAAGCTGCTAATCTCTTCAGATTCTTCAGTGCCATCAGCAGGAATTCTAGTTCCCAAAAAAATAGGTTTTAACTATGATTGTGCCTCACTATTTGTGCGTCTTAATAAATCCCGTCTGTTGATTGGCACCGGCATGATGTCTGTACTTGTGGGAATCTTGGCTGGGTTCAATTATATAAATAATAATCATTTAGCAGCAGAGCGAGCCCTGACTCAAATTGAGAATTTAAAGACCCAGGGAAAATATCAAGAATGTTGGCAACAAGCACTAAAATTTTCCCAAGATTATTCATCTTTACAAACGATCGCGGCAGACTTGCAGTCTCAATGTTATCAGTCTCAGGCAGAGCTTACCTTAATAGCAGCGAAGGATTTGGCTGAACAAAGCAATTTAAAAGATGCGATCGCCCTAGCAGCCCAAGTCCCTGAAGATGCGAATCTTTATTCTCAGGCCCAACAATTGATGTCTCAATGGGCGGACAAAATGCTCGAAATCGCCAGTAATAAGTATCAGGAAGGAAATCTTCAATTGGCGATCGCGATCGCCGAGGCCGTTCCGGCTCTCACCCCCACCGCAGAAAAAGTAGAGGCCACAATTGCTCAATGGGAAGAAGAATGGCAGAAAAATACACTTCATCTGCAAACAGCTCAGCAGAAATTAAGTGAGGGTCGTTGGCAGGATGCGATTAAGGAGGCTCAGCAGCTTAGCAATACCGACTATTGGCAAAAGCAGGGTCAACCAATTATTGATCAAGCAAAAGCGAAAATTATCGCGGCTCAGAAGGCAGCAGCCAAAGCCAATAATCGAGTTACTACGTCCCCAAGAAAACAAACCTCTAACCGCCAAACAGTTAATCGCTCAAGGTCAGTCAATAGTTCCAGATCGGCAAATCAATCCAGACCGATTACTATCTCAAAACCAATTGATAAAACCAGACAAGTCAATAAATCTGGATCAGCTAATAACTCTAACTCTAATCCTCGTTATACCAGCAAAATGACTTGTAAGTATATTGGTGATCATCCTAAATGTCCGAGATAATCTTAAATTGATTTTATCTGGACTGAATTTGGCAACACCTTCAAAAAATATTACTTAAATCTAAAACAAACTCAGGTAGGATATCTTCTCCGAATAGAGTTTGAGGATTATCTAAAATCTCTACTTGCTGTCCAAATCTATATATCTCAACTGTTCTTGCCGATGGCTCAATTAACCAACCAAGTTTAACTCCATTATCTAAATATTCCTGCATCTTCGCCTGCAAATCTTGATATCTTTGATTCTTAAGATCACTAGGACTTACTAATTCGATCGCAAAATCAGGAGCGATGGGAGGAAAACCTTGCTTTTCTTTGAGAGTCAATGCATTCCAACGCTCTAATCTAATCCAGCTAACATCAGGACTTCTTCTCGCACCATTAGGTAAAACAAACACAGTAGAAGAATCAAAAGCTTCTCCGAGTTTTGTTTGACGATTCCAATTTCCCAAATCTAGGTATAAATTAAAATTTTTTCTGCCTGCCTCCCCACCAGTAGGACTCATGACAATTAATTCTCCATCTTTAGTCAACTCCATGCGTGCTAGCTGTTCGGCAGATGCTAGTTGAGCAAATTGTTCGGTTGTTACTCTGAATCCCTGGGGAATAGCGATTGCTTCCATATTTGTTGGCTCAAATCTCTTCCCCAATTATAAAACTAGTAACGCTATTGAGATTTTTACTTACCTTTGAGAGCAACTCGCGATTAGCCATTAGAATATAAATTCTGTAAGCTTAAATATTTATAGCTAAATGTCTCAAGAAACTATTAAGGAATTACATCAACAGCTAGTTAGTAAAAAACGTTCCGCCCTAGAAATTACTCAGGAAACTTTAGAACGGATTACAAGCTTAGAACCCAACGTCAGAGCTTTCTTATCGATCACTGATGATTACGCCTTAGAACAAGCCCAACAAGTCGATAACAAGATTGCGGCAGGCTCAGAAATTGGGATCTTAGAAGGTATTCCTATTGGCATCAAAGATAATATGTGTACCAAAGGGATTAAAACTACCTGCGCATCCCGAATCTTGGAGAATTTTGTCCCTCCCTATGAATCTACCGTTACCCAGAAACTAAAAGATGCTGGGGCAGTGATGGTGGGAAAAACTAACCTCGATGAGTTTGCCATGGGAAGTTCTACCGAAAACTCTGGCTATCAGGTAACTGCTAATCCTTGGGATCTTGAGCGAGTCCCTGGTGGATCGTCTGGGGGCTCGGCTGCTGCGGTTGCTGCCAATGAATGTGTAGTTTCTTTGGGTTCGGATACTGGAGGCTCAATTCGCCAACCGGCCTCTTTTTGTGGGGTTATTGGATTGAAACCAACTTATGGTTTGGTCTCCCGTTTTGGATTAGTTGCCTATGCTTCTTCTTTGGATCAAATTGGGCCCTTTGCTCGTAATGTCGAAGATGCCGCGATCCTGTTGGGTGCGATCGCAGGCCATGATCCACGGGACTCCACAAGTCTTAAATTAGAAATCCCCGATTATACCCAATATCTTAAACCAGAACTCAAAAAGGGTTTAAAAGTGGGAATCATCACAGAGACTTTTGGGGAAGGTTTAGAGTCAACTGTTGCCGCATCTGTCCAAAAGGCGATCGCGCAGCTAAAAGATTTAGGAGCCGAAATCAAAGAGATCTCTTGTCCCCGTTTTCGTTATGGTTTGCCTGCCTACTATATGATTGCACCATCGGAAGCCTCAGCAAACTTAGCCCGTTATGACGCGGTTAAATATGGCATCCGTAAAGAGGCTGAAAATCTAGTTAATATGTACACGGGCACTCGTGCTACTGGTTTTGGCGATGAAGTGAAAAGACGAATTATGCTTGGGACTTACGCCTTGTCTGCGGGATACTATGATGCTTACTATCTCAAAGCCCAGAAGGTTCGGACTTTGATTAAGCAAGACTTTGAAAATGCTTTTGCAGAAGTTGATGTGTTGGTTTCTCCCACAGCACCAAGTACAGCTTTTAAAGCAGGAGAAAAAACTGCCGATCCTCTTGCAATGTACCTTTCCGATTTGATGACTATTCCCGTAAATCTAGCTGGCCTGCCAGGAATGAATGTTCCCTGTGGATTTGATGATGCGGGTTTGCCTATTGGAATGCAACTAATTAGCAATGTGTTGCGTGAAGATGTCTTGTTTCATGTAGCTCATGCCTATGAACAAGCTACGGAATGGCATAAAAAACAACCTCAGATAAGGTAAAAAGGTTTTGGGTATTAGGTGTTAGGTATTAGGTAAATCCCGAAAAACAATAAATTTAGCCAGGATAGACGCCTTAAAGTTAAAACATGACTTTTTCAACCAAAAAACTACCACCTAAAACCTAACACCGGTCTTAACGAGACCAAAAAATTAACAAGTTATGTTGTTTAAGATTAGTCATTTTGTTTAGGATAGAATTTTGCCATTACTCAAAATAGAACCACCAGGAATTTTTATCACTTTTTTATATTATTTTGCCTGTACCAATGTAATCATATTTTTGATTGCTTTTACTCAAAGTAGTCGCATTGGAGTAGATGAATCGGTGCTCTATGAGTTGGGCTTAGTTGTTGGTTTGCTTACTGGTATTTTGGGCGCGAAATTCAACCGTAGTGTAACGATTACCGCTACTTATAAAAAGAGCAAAAATTTCGAAAAAACAATCGGAAAAGTCATCAATGACTTAGGTTTTACTCCCAATTCTCAGTTAGAAGGGTTTACTGTCTATCAAATACCAAGTCTCAAAAGTCTTTTTGTCGGTAAACTATTTGTCCAAGTAGAAAAGCGATCGGCCACAATCATTTGTCGTGCTAGCTTGGCTAAGCAAATCAGGAAAAATGATAAGTTGCAAGAGTATTTCTAGGGAATAGGGAATAGGGAATAGGGAATAGGAAATAGGAAAGACAACTTGTCTTAAAATCGAACCTAAAACCTAAAACCTAAAACCTAACACCTATCTAAACATGCTACTTACCGAAGTGTCCTCGTGAATCCGCCAAATAGCTTCTCCTAATAAACTAGCACCAGATAGTACTGTTAATTGCTCAAATTGCTTTTCTTCAGGAATCGGAATAGTGTTCGTGACAATAACCTCCTCAAAAACACCACTAGAAAGACGAGAAGCGGCTGGGCCAGAGAACACTGGGTGAGTAGCACAAGCATAAATTTTGCTCGCACCCTCTTTCTTCAACAGTTTTCCTCCCTCAAGGAGCGTTCCCGCAGTGTCGATCATGTCGTCTACTAATACTGCTGTTTTGCCTTTGACATCCCCAATCACATTCATCACTTCTGCTACATTATGAGCCTGACGACGTTTATCAATAATAGCCAAAGGGGCATCATTCAGTTTTTTGGCAAAAGCTCTTGCCCTGGCAACCCCACCAACATCAGGGGATACGACCACTAAATCGGAGAGTTCTTTTCTTGCTAAATAATCTATTAAGACTGGAGACCCGTATACATGATCTAAGGGTATATCAAAATAACCTTGGATTTGAGCTGAGTGAAGATCCATTGCTAAGACCTTGTTAGCCCCTGCTTTAACAATCAAGTTGGCGACCAACTTAGCAGTTATGGACTCCCGTCCTGCTGTTTTGCGGTCTGCTCTAGCATAGCCATAGTAGGGAATTACTGCGGTAATTTGTCTAGCTGAAGCCCGACGACAAGCATCAATTAGGATCATGAGCTCCATTAAATTGTCGTTTACGGGATTACAACAGGGCTGAAGTAGGTAAACATCAGCTCCGCGGATGGATTCTTGTATTTGAACGTATAGCTCTCCATCGGCAAATCGCTTGCGAATCATTGGCCCGAGATCTATTCCCAAATATCGAGCTACTTCTTGAGCAAGCGGTCTGTTGGCGGAACCTGCAAATAATCGAAGACGGTTAGAGTCTGAGATTACAGGCTGCTGTATCATCGACTGAAGCAGAAAAGTTGTTGTTTGGCTCACGGCAGAATAAATTTAACTAAACTAGGTTCGCAGCAATTTTAATTATTACAATACATTGGTATTATCGGAAAACACAATACCTTTCTCTACAATTTAGACTTTACTACTATTATCATAGAAAGTTAATTTTTAAACTATTCTTTTATATTGCAAATCTTTACACCTACTTCACATATCAAATTAAAAATCAGTTTTATTGTATATCTAAATAGGTTAACTGGTCATCAGTGCATACGACGAAGTTTTTGATGGACAAGGATCATAATATATAGAATAATCATAATTTATAAATGGGCTTGCCTTTTTCTAGATACTAGAAACTTAAGAGACTCCTCATATTTTAAAAAATAGTAAAAAAAGAAAAAATTTCTAAAACTGTATATATACTCATCGACAATATATGTTGTTTAAATAATGTGATCTTTATATAAATTTAAAAATTTCTTGCAATTTTGTACGTAGTCCTACGCAGTTATAATAATAATTAATTCAGCAATTGCAACAGGTAAGAAATTTTACATGAATAATTCTCTGCTAATTACAGGCACAGATACTAACGTCGGAAAAACTTTTGTGACCACAGCTTTAGTCTATTATGTTCAAAAATATCTGCCCGATCGCAGTTTGGGGTTATTAAAACTGATGCAAACTGGAACTGGCGATCGCGAACTATATGAGAAGCTATTTGGCAATCTTGAGCCAGCAGATAATCCAAAGCAAAAAAACTCAATTAAAATTGCGACGCCTCTACATTTTCAAGCTCCTTTAGCACCTCCAATTGCCGCCGAACAAGAAGGAAAAAATATTGACTTAAGTGTGGTCTGGCAATGTTTGACAGAGTTTCAACAGCAACAAGATTTAGTCTTTATTGAAGCTTTAGGGGGCTTAGGTTCTCCTGTCACCTATGAGTTGACAGTGGCTGATATTGCAGCGGAATGGCGCTTACCAACGATTTTAGTGGTGCCAATTAAATTGGGTGCGATCGCCCAAACTGTGGCCAATGTTGCTTTAGCGAGAAGTCGGAATATAGATCTGCGCGGAATTGTGTTAAGTTGCTGTGAATTTTCTGAGCAAAACAATAACTCAGATGATTTAGCTCCTGTGGGTTTAATTGAATCTTTAACTCAAGTTCCCATACTCGGAATATTGCCCTATATTGACGATTTAACTAAAGAAAACACCTTAACTACAATCGTCTCCGATTGGGATTGGGAATTAATGCTTTCCTCCAAATTTAGTTAAATGGAATCAATCCATAGATAATAAGTTACAAATATACTCTTAGGCATAATTTTTTATCTATTAACCCCATGTTTTTTTTGAATATTAATTAAGAAAAGCCAAAGAAATACATTTTATGTTCGCCATGATACCCGCAACGATTTTCTGTGGTGTTAGCATCATTAACTGATACACCATTTACACTTATTAAAAATATGGTTTCTAATTCTAGCGCTTACGTTCTTGTTACTTTCGCTTACTTATTATTTGGCCTTGCTACTTGGTATATGTTCACTATGCTATAAGTTGCTACCTTGTATAGGTAAATAGAGAATAGTCTCTCTATTCTTTGAGATTCATTTAATTATCTATTGGATAATTAGTTATCAGGGCGATATTTTGTCGCCCTGTTTTTTTTGGTTAAGAAATACCAGTAGAAACACTAGTCGGAACACCAGCTAAATAACCTTGAGCAAGTATTGCAGATAAAATCACGGAGAGAATAGCAAGCACCATGATGATAATAGTTTTGTTTTTATTACTATTGCTTTTGAGATCTACTAGTGATAATTGCTCATCGAGCTGAGTTTGTAAGCTATCGATGGAATTTGTTTGCTCTAAGGATGTCTCTTGCAGAGATTCATAACTAGATTGTATCTGGGCTATTTGCTCTTGTAGTTCCGTAATTGTTTGCTCTAGGCTTTGCTTGTCGGTTGAGACTTGTTGTAATTTGGTTTGTTCTTGTTTTAATTGCTTTTGAGCAGTATTGATTTGTTGCTCGCGATCGCGGACTTGTTGTTCTAAGGTTTTACCTTGATTTTCTTGCTCCGCTATTTGCTCTTGAAGTTGGGAGATTTCTTGGTTTAAATTTTGATTATCGCTTGAGGCTTGTTTAGATTTAGTTTGTTCTTGGATTAATTGTTGTCGAGTACTATTGAGTTGTTGCTCGCGATCGCGGACTTGTTGTTCTAAGTTTTTCCCTTGATTTTCTTGTTGGGATAGTTGCTCTTGAAGTTGGGTAATTTCCTGTTCTAGATTTTGTTTATCTGCCGAAATCTGCTGTGAGTTATTTTGCTCTTGGGTTAGCGCTTGCTGAAGACTATTGATTTGTTGTTCGCGATCGCCAACTTGTTGTTCTAGAGTTTTGCTATAGGTTTCTTTTTCCGATAGCTGTTGTTGTAGATTAGCAGCTTCTTGTTTGCGATCATTTATTTCTTGGTGAAGATTTTTAGTCGTATCTTCTAAGGTTTGGATTTCGCTTTGTTTACCCTCTATTTGCTGTTGGAGAGAATTTTTCGCTTCAGTTTGCTCAGAGAGTTGCTGATGCAAATTATTAACTTCTCCTTCTTTACCCTGTAATTGCTGTTGAAGATTATCACGGTTACTAGTAAGTTCTTGAACCTGATTGTCTTTGTCGCCTATTTGCTGCTGTAAACTGCCAATTTCTCCTTCCTTAATAGCTAATTCTTCTTGGAGAGCATTTCTGGCTTCAGTTTGTTGAGAAAGTTGTTGTTGAACTTCATTGACTTGACCTTCTTTAGCTTGTAACTGTTGTTGAAGATTGTCACAGTTGCTAGTTAATTCTTGAATTTGATTTTGCTGATCTCCAAATTGTTCTTGTAGATTATTGTTTTCTGCTTCTTTGTCTTGTAATTGTTGTTGCAGACTATCACGATTATTAGTTAATTCCTGAACTTGATTGTTTTGACTATCTACTTGTTGTTGTAAATTTTCCAGTTCTTCTTCTTTACTTGTCAATTGCCCCCGCAGAGAATTATGGTCTTCAGTTTGTTGAGAGAGCTGCTGGTTAATCTTCTCTACTTGACCCTCTTTAGCTTCTAATTGCTTTTGAAGATTGTCGCAGTTACTAGTGAATTCTGTAATTTGATTGTTTTGATTATCTATTTGCTGTTGCAGATTAGAAATTTCTGTGTCTTTATTTGATAGCTCTTGTTTAAGATTACCACTCTTATCTGTGCTTTCTTTATATTCTGCTAGTTGCTCTTGTAGTTGCTTGATAATCGCATCTTGTTCGGCAATCTTTGAAGCTGCCTCATCATTTTTCGATACTTTTTGCGAAGAGCCTTTTTTTTGTTTTTTTAGCAGAGCTTCTAGATTTTTAATTTTAGCCGCTTGAGCTTCAGAGCTTTCATATAAATCTTGATAGCTGGCAACTTTTTCTACTAATTTGTTTTCTAGTTCTTGAATTATTGACTCAGTCTCAGAATCAGTCTTAATATCGGCCTTTTCTGTTGACTTATCTTCTTTGAGAACATTGGCTTGAGACTCAACAACCCCTTCAATAATCTTGATCTCACTATTCTTGGTTTCAGATTCGGTATTGGGATCAATAGCAATAGTCTTTCCCGCATTTTGGCTAGAAATTGCAATTTCCCCTGTGACTAAACTTTCAATTAGTTTGGATCTAGATAATCCCGCTTCCTTAGCCATTTGCTCAATATTACTAACGGCATTAGTACTTAAAGATATGCCCACTTGTTTCTTATTAAGAATAGTAGTATTGTTAGCAGGAGCTTTACGATTTTTTCTAGTCGTATTATTACTTTTTCGAGCCATTTTAATGAATCTCCAATATTAAGTTAAACTTTCATGTCTAACGAACTAAATAAGCTTATTACGTTGGGATTGCTGGACTATTTTAATTAAATTAAATTCTATTATCTTTAGCTTTGTTCCCAAATCCCGTAACACAGTAGTATAGATTAAGGGGTGGCATTCTAGGACAAAGTTTTAGATTTTAATAACTATTCTGATTCTTAATGTAATCGAAACTAGACTAAAAAAATAACGAGTCAGACTATACAATGAAAGACTGTACCTAACTTACTATCAAATTTAGTCTGTATGTCCATTTTGACCGTAAATTTGCCTCAAAACTCCTACGAAATTGCGATCGCGAAAGGTAATCTGTCGCAACTAGGTAGCCAAATGCAACAGCTAAATCTCGGCAAAAAAGTTTTATTAATCTCTAATCCCGAAATATTTGACTTTTACGGCAATACTTGCATCGAATCTCTAGAAAATGCTGGCTTTGAAGTTTGTAAACATCTGATCCCCGCAGGAGAAACCGCGAAACATCTCCAATCTATTGAGAAGGTATACGATACGGCCTTGGCTAATCGCATTGAGCGTTCTTCAACCTTAGTAGCCTTGGGTGGTGGTGTAATTGGTGATATGACAGGTTTTGCGGCGGCAACTTGGCTCAGAGGCGTGAATTTTGTCCAAGTGCCAACATCTTTGCTGGCAATGGTGGATGCTTCTGTCGGCGGAAAAACAGGAGTTAATCATCCCCAGGGCAAAAATCTGATTGGAGCTTTTTATCAGCCAAAGTTAGTACTGATAGACCCCGATGTTTTGCAGACACTTCCGGAAAGAGAATTTCGCGCAGGCATGGCAGAGGTGATTAAGTATGGTGTGATCTGGGACGAAGATTTATTTACCAAATTAGAACAGGCGTCAAATATCGATAGCTTTGCAACTATTGATCAACAATTATTAGAAACAATTTTAATTCGTTCTTGTCAGGCGAAGGCTGATGTTGTTAGTCAAGATGAAAAAGAATCGGGAATTCGGGCAATTTTAAATTATGGTCATACAATTGGTCATGCGGTGGAAAGTTTGACTAAATACCAAAAATTTGTCCATGGCGAAGCTGTGGCAATTGGCATGGTTGCAGCGGGAAAAATCGCAGTAGAAATGGGATTATGGACAGCAGAAGAGACACAACGGCAAGATGCTTTAATTCGAAAAGCTCAGTTACCAACGGAGATTCCTAGTGAGCTAGAGTTGCAAGATATTTCATCAACTTTGCAAAGTGATAAAAAGGTTAAAGCCGGAAAGGTTAGATTTGTCCTGCCGACTAAAATTGGGGAAGTGATGATTACCGATAAGGTTACGGAGGAAATTATTGGGCGATCAATCAGATAATGCTCTCAAGTAATGAAAACCATTCACAAAGTGCCAGGCTTTAATCTGATCGCAGCGTGTCAACTCTCTATTTACTAACAGAATGTTACAGTAAAATCAAACGACTATTTTCTTCTGTAATCATGCGTGCAATTGAAACAACAGGCATCCTAAATACACAAGGGCAAATCCAACTCGATCATCCCCTTGCCCAAAGCAAACCGAGTCGGGTACGAGTGATTGTGTTGATGCCAGAAGAAGATGATCTCAATGAAGCCTGGTTAGGAGCGATGTCAACCAACCCTAGCTGTGCTTTTCTGCACGATCCAGAAGAGGATATTTATACCCTTGAAGATGGTCAACCAGTAAGCTATGAAGGGTAAGATTGTTCTGATTCAGTTTCCCTTTGATGACCTATCTTCCAACAAAGTTCGTCCTGCATACTGTTTAACAAACGAGATCGGCATTTATCAACATATTATTTTTGCATTTATCACCAGTCGCATTCCTGAAAAGCCCCTCAACACAGATATTATCTTGCAACAGGAACATCTAGACTTCGCTAATAGTGGCCTTCGGCAAGCATCAACCTTACGCCTCGATCACCTCGTAACTCTTCGCCAATCGTTGATTCGGCGTGAGCTAGGTTTTCTTTCATCAGAAACTCAAGACTTTATTGCAAATATTTTGTGTCGTATCCTATGCTCTTCAAAATGACCCTACAGGCGATCGCGACTTGTCAACCCTGATTTACTAAGCGCAACATTCAGAAAAATTAAAAACTTTTAACTGACCCAAATTGGCATTAGTTGAAACTAAGTTCCCTTATATTAAAATATTTATAGAAGATCAATATAAAGTACAATCAACAATCATTGAATATGTCTTATCAAATTAATATTGTGATCGAAGAGGATAATGATGGGTTTTATGCCTATTGTCCTCAACTGGAAGGTTGTCAAAGCCAAGGGGATTCTTTGGAAGAAGCCAAACAGAATATAAATGAAGCGGTAGAACTATATATAGAAACCTTATCAGAGGAAGAGAAGCAATCTTTACTTCAGAAAAAAGTTACTAGTGCCGCTGCGCGGAAGTAATGAGTAATAAGTAATGAGTAATAAGTCTTGATACATTAGCTTTTTGCTCTTCGTTGATAGATAGCTTATTGACGCCCGCGTCCACTAGTTTAATGTTAGAGGTGCAAGTTGCCTAAGTTGCCTCGATTAACGGCTAAAGAAGCTGAAACACTTCTCTTGGATGCTGGCTTTAGGCAAATTAGAAGTAAAGGAAGTCATCGAATTTATCTTAAAGATAGTATAAGAGTTGTGATTCCTTTTCATTCTGGAATGATATTACATCCGAAGATAGTTAAACAAGTCTTTGAAGCAATTGATAAAACAATCTAAATCATAATATATGAAAACTCTTTTAGAAATTGAAGCAGCTATCAAAGAGCTACCAACAGATGAAGCTCGCAAACTTGTAGACTGGTTAAATGAATATCTTGATGATGCTTGGGATCAACAAATGAAACATGATTTAGCAACGGGAAAATTAGATAAGTTTATTGATAAAGTTGAGTCTGATATTGAAGCTAATCAGGTGAAATATTTAGATCAAAAATTAAATTAAAACAAAAGATTTTTAGCTTAATCAAAAAACTTTTGACTTTTGATATGCGGAGCGGTATCCCTTAGGGCTTTTGACTTTTGACTTTAGCGTAGCGTTACGAATCCCTAATTTTCAATTTTTCATTCTCCATTTTCAATTAAAGAAGGGTTTTTCTTTTCTGCCCAAGCAGTGAGAATGCTAGCGAGAGATTCTACTTTACATTCATCAGTAGGACAGAGTGATACTGCATTATGGGCTGCTCTCCAGCGATCGAGTTTTGCTTGCATTGGAATAATAGTTGTTAAAACATAAGCTTTGGAACCTGAATCAGTAATAGCTTGAGCCGCTTTGATCGCCTGCTCTAAAGATTTAGCCGCCTCGGGAAAATCCTCGATCTTGCCATAGGTTTCGGCAATAGTTGTCAAAAGCCTAGCTTTGT
>NZ_ALVZ01000106.1 GCF_000332055.1 Xenococcus sp. PCC 7305
TATAGCGCTACGCGCTGGGGAATAGGGAATAGGCAACAGGCAACAGGAAAAGCAAAATCCAGAATATGCAAAGTGTTTGAAGGATTACAGTGTGATCATAATTTGTCCTAACCTAACTTCGTATTGCTATATTACTCATCACTCATTACTTCCGCGCAGCCGCACCCGGCTATTCTAAAACAAAAAAACGCCTAGAATTTAATCCTAGACGTTACCAAAAATAAAAATATAATTCTCGATTTTCTACAGCGCATTAGCACCAGCAACCACTTCCAGAAGTTCTTGGGTAATGGCAGCTTGTCTTGCTTTGTTGTAAGACAGAGTCAAGGTTTTCATCAACTCGGAAGCATTTTCACTCGCATTGTTCATCGCAGTCATTCGTGCCGCTAATTCGCTAGCTGCGGATTCTTGCAAAGCACGTAACAGTTGATTATTAAGATACAAAGGCAGCAAGGCATCCAGAATTTGCACTGGATCTTGTTCAAAGATTGTATACTGCGGTAGCGACTCAACCTCATTGGACACAGTTTCCCGTTCTACTGAGAAGCTGCCACCACGAGTTGTTAAACGGAAAATTTCATCGTCTTTTACTTCCAAACCTTGAGCGGTTAGAGGAAGTAAGGTTTGAATCACAGGACGAGAACTAATCAGAGAAACAAACTTGGTATAGATAAGTTCTACCCGATCTACTGTCTCCGATAAGAACAAAGATAAAACTTCATCGCCAATAGAAGCGGCTTCAGCGGCACTAGGAATTTGTTCTAACCCAGCATAGGTTTTGTCGATAGGAGCGTTACGATTTTCAAAATATTGAATCGCTTTGCGTCCGATCAAGACAAACTTATAGTTAATTCCCTCTGCTGCTAGCTCTTTAGCTCGGTTTTCCGCCCGACGGATTACATTAGTGTTATAACCACCGCATAAACCGCGATCGGCAGTAATCACTACTAATCCTACAGTTTTAACTTCTCTTTGTTGAAATAATGGTAAGTCAATATCCTCAAAGCTGAGTCTGGCCTGCAGACTATAGAGAACTTCAGCCAAATTGTCAGCAAAAGGACGAGTTGCATTGACCTGCTCTTGGGCACGACGTACTTTAGCTGCTGCTACTAAGCGCATCGCTTCCGTAATTTTCTTGGTATTTTTGACCGACTGAATGCGATCGCGAATAGCTTTTAGATTAGGCATTTTTGTATGAGCTAATTTTTGAATTGCATGGGCGAATTACTATTCGCCCCTACGGATAACTGCTTGTCCTTATCATCCCGCTGGAGGGGACGAATGGGGGTTAAGCGGTAAAAGCTTGTTTGTACTCAGCTATAGCTTCTTTTAGAAGGCTTTCAGCTTCATCGGTGAGTTTTTTCTCAGAAGCAATAGTTTCCCCGTACTTCGCTTTGCTAGTACCAAGATATTCACATAATCCCTGAGCAAACTCAGTTGCTTTCTCCACAGGGATATCGGCAATATAGCCATTCAATCCAGCATATGTTAGGGCTACTTGTTCTGCTACCGACAGAGGTGAATTTTGGGGCTGCTTGAGGATTTGGCGTAAACGTTGACCCCTAGCCAATTGAGCTTGAGTTGCTGCATCCAAATCAGAAGCAAACTGGGAGAAAGCTTCAAGTTCGGCAAACTGAGCGAGTTCTAGTTTTAGTTTCCCAGCAACCTGCTTCATCGCTTTAGTTTGAGCAGCCGAACCGACACGGGATACCGAAATACCAGCGTTAATTGCAGGACGGAACCCAGCGTTAAACAAGTCAGAAGAAAGGAAGATTTGACCATCAGTAATCGAGATTACATTAGTCGGAATATAGGCAGACACGTCACCAGCTTGAGTTTCAATGATGGGTAATGCTGTCATGCTACCACCACCCAATTCATCACTGAGTTTAGCAGCTCTTTCTAGAAGACGAGAGTGAAGATAGAAAACGTCTCCAGGATAAGCTTCACGACCGGGTGGACGACGCAACAACAGGGACATTTGGCGATAAGCTTGAGCCTGTTTGGACAAATCATCGTAGATTACCAAAGTTGCTTTACCGTTGTACATAAAGTACTCAGCTAAAGTTGCACCAGTGTAAGGAGCCAAATATTGTAAGGTAGCAGGAGCGTTGGCATTAGCTGCAACCACAATGGTGTAATCCATAGCTCCTTTTTCGGTCAAGGTATCAACAACTTGAGCCACAGTAGAAGCTTTTTGCCCGATCGCAACATAAACACAAATTACATCTTCCGATTTTTGGTTGATGATTGTATCTACTGCCACGGCGGTTTTACCAGTTTGGCGATCGCCGATAATTAATTCTCGCTGACCCCGACCAATGGGAATCATCGCATCAATTGCCGTAATTCCAGTTTGAAGTGGTTCACATACAGACTTACGAGCAATAATCCCTGGTGCCATAGACTCCAGCAAGCGGGTATCACTACAATTAATATCCCCTTTACCATCAATCGGACGACCCAAAGAATCGACAACCCGACCAACCATGGCCTCTCCTACGGGAATAGAAGCAATCTTACCAGTAGCTTTTACAGTACTACCTTCTTGAATTTCGATCCCATCACCCATGAGTACGGCACCAACGTTATCTTCTTCAAGATTAAGCGCGATTCCGACAGTACCATCTTCAAAGTCTAATAGTTCCCCAGCCATAGCTTGTTCTAAGCCATAGATCCGAGCGATTCCATCCCCTACTTGAAGAACTGTTCCTACGTTAGAAACTTGAACATCCTGCTCGTAGGACTCAATTTGTTGACGAATAATATTACTAATCTCGTCAGGTCTAATGCTTACCATATCCCTTCCTTGTTGTTACTTATTAGTTATCAGTTAATTAATCTTCGCGCCGATTAAAAGTTTTCTAACTACCCAGGTTGATACTAATACGACGCAGTTGTCCTCGAAGACTCGCATCGACTACCTGAGAGCCAACTTTAATAATTACACCGCCAATAATCTCGGGGTCAATGCTGGTCTTAATTTCGACATCCCGAGCATTACTCATAGATTTAACTCGGTCAATAATTGCTTGAGTTTGGGACTCACTTAGTTCTTGAGAAGCGGTAACTTCTGCCAAAACAGTTTGATTTAAATTTCTCAGCAACTCTAAATATTGACCGGCAATTTGCTCTAAAAATATAATACGTCTTTTATCTACTAGCAGCATCAAAAAATTGATCAAGTAAGGGTTAGTATCATTGCCCATTACCTGGCGTAGCACCGACTTCTTCGATTCTTCGTTAATTATGGGATTCATCACAAAATCACGGAAATCCTGGGATTGTTCAAGCAAACTTTCCAGGGCGCGAAAACTTGCGCCAAACTCTTCCGTGAGGTTCTGAGATTGAGCTACAGACATCAAAGCCTGAGCATAAGGTTCAGCAATTCCCATGCTGAGTAAAGCTCCACTCATCTTTCTTACCCTCCCAACCGAGCAATGCTACTGTCAATTAATTGATTTTGTACTTCGTCATTAAGCCTTTGAGGAAGTTGTTCTTCCACCTGCTTAATAGCTAGAGCAGCAACGCGCTGTCGTAACTCGGCAATGACTTTAGCTTGTTCGGAGTTGAGATCAGCTACTGCTGTCGCTTTGAGGCGTTCTACCTCTTTTGCTCCTTGGGCTAAAATTGCCTCTTTAGTTTTTTCAGCATTGGCGACAGCGTCCTGGCGGATTTTTTCTGCCGTCTTTTCTGCTTCTGCCAATTTTTGCTGTTGTTCTTTTAAACCTGCGGCCGCAGTTTGCTGTTTTTTCTCTGCGTCCTGAATTTGCTCGGCAATCTTGGCGTTGCGCTCGGTTAGCATATTGCTAATGAGTCCTCGCCCATAGTAAACCAAGATTCCGACTAATAATGTGAGGTTGATCAGGTTTGTCCCTAGAATATCTAGATTGAAACCAAAACCACCCTCAGCTTCTGAATGAGCTTCTGCTAAAAAAAATAAATCCACCATTGTTTGTATTTGTGAATTTTAAAATTATTAATTGTTAGTGGTTCTAAATTACCGAACCAGTTCTGGTCCTAGAAGTTTTTCTAGAATTTGGTGAGATAAAGAATCTACTTGTTGTTCCAAGGTTGCTAAGGCTGCATCCTTTTGCTCTTGTAGCTCACTTGCTACCTGAGCTTTTTGGGCTTGAACCTCTTGCTGAGCTTCAGCTATTTTCTGCGCAGTAATCTTTTTGGCATCCATTTGAGCTTGCTGGAGAACCTCTTGAGATTTTTTCCGAGCATCAGCTAGTTGCTGTTCATACTGCTGAGCCAATTCCTTAGTCTTAGATAACTGTTGGCGGGCATCGGTTTCATTGTTACGAACATATTCGTCCCGCTCATCTAGTACTTTGGTTAGTGGCTTATAGAAAATCTGGTTCAGTAGCCATGTTAAGAACAGAAACTGTATTGCCATCAAAGGCAATGTTGCATCAAAATCAAACATTTTATCTAGTACTATTTTGTAGGCTAACTAAATAGAGACTACCAATCGGTAGCCTCTAACAGATTACTAAGCTATTAGGTAAAGGGGTTAGCAAATAGTAATACTAGAGCAACAACCAAACCATAAATAGTCAGGGATTCCATAAATGCCAAAGTCAATAGTAAAGTGGCACGAATTTTGCCTTCAGCTTCGGGCTGACGAGCAATACCCCCAATAGCTGCATTAGATGCAGTACCTTGACCTACACCAGGTCCAATAGCAGCTAAACCAATAGCTAAACCAGCAGCGATAACAGAAGCAGCCTGAATATCCATGTTTTTTCCTACCTTAATTTACAAATTACAGAAACGTTAAACAAAAAAGTTTGAATGGTTGAGTGAAAAAGCAAATCCTCAACCTAGCGAGATTAGATTCTGTAGTCGATATTTCACTACTTGAATCAATCTTGGCAATTACGACAAAATTGAGGATTCTAAATGTTACCCATGCTCCTCTTCTCCATGCTCTTCAATCGCCTCGTGAATATATGCTCCAGCTAAGGTGGCAAATACTAAGGCTTGAACAGCACTGGTAAGTAGACCTAACGCCATGATTGGTAAAGGTATTAATACAGGTACTAATAGTACTAGAACTCCTACTACCAATTCATCCGCAAGAATGTTACCAAAAAGACGGAAACTTAGGGAAAGAGGTTTGGTGAAATCTTCTAAAATCTTGATTGGCAATAAAAAGGCGACCGGTTGGACATAGTTACCAAAGTAACCTAAACCTTTTTTGCTTAAACCAGCATAAAAATAAGCTAGAGAAGTAAGCAATGCCAAAGAAACCGTAGTGTTGATGTCATTCGTGGGAGCCGCCAATTCACCGGAAGGGAGCTCAATTACACCCCAAGGGATTAGTGCTCCGCCCCAATTGGAGACAAAAATAAACAAAAACAAAGTGCCAATAAAGGGCACCCAAGGACGATAGTCTTTTTCTCCTAACTGACTCTTGGCTAAATCCCGAATGAACTCCAATGTGTATTCCATAAAATTTTGGATACCACGGGGAATTCTTTGGGCGTTACTTGTTGCTGCAAGAGACGCGATTACTAATAAAGCAATTACGAACCAGGAGACGAGAAAAACTTGTCCATGTACTGTAATATTGCCTATTTTCCACAGAAAATGTTCGCCAACTTCTAATTCGGCAAAGATATATGAATTTACTAGAATTAAACTACCTAGAGTTTCCATGCGCCTAGACTGAGAAAAACATTAAATTAAATTAAGCTTCTGAAACTTTCTTGACCCCACCTTTTTTTTCAAAGAGTTGCTGTTATGATTCCTTGTTCGGCAAAAACACAGCTTGCAACATATAAAAAATGATTGCCCCTTTGTAGGTGAGAAATCCCAGAAATACAGGAAGAACGTGTAACTGTGGTAGCTTACTTGCTGCCACAATCAGGACTACGAAAATTCCTAGCCCCTTTGCTCCGAGACGCTGTTGATATTGACCTAGGCGTTCAACATCTTTGGCTAAGAATCTTAAATAAACCACACTAGTCAACGCTCCTAAACCATAGTTGAGAGCTATGTTGAGGGAGAAAAAGCACCAGACGGGAATTATAAGTATCCCCATCAAAGTCAGAGTATAAATGTACAACTTACGTTGTAATTCGTAGTACACTGTCATGGAATTTCCCTGCTCATCATCAGAAGTTAGACTTTGTCGAGTCGTTTCTTCTGTTTGTTCTGGTGTAGTTTCTAGGGACTGATTAGACAAAGCACTCGGCGACTGACTCATTCTTCAATATGTATTTTGGTGAGTACTTATACGGAAACGGCAAAGCCTTGCTGTCACCTATATAAATTCAAACCAAAAGCAATCTTATCATGGGAGTGTAACAATTATTAAAATTTCCTAAACTTGTTAAAATCAGACTCTGATTCTCTTAGCAAATGAGTCTGTAGTTGATCTCTAAATTTATGAAGTTAACCATAAGTTGAAAAGTTAAATTAGTGATAAATTTGTCGCAAAACCAATTTTTTAATCCCGATATACGGTGCCAGAAATGAGTCAATGGCAACTGGTCACAACTGACCCTGTACCCCAATGGTTTGTCGATACAGTTCAAGCCTATACTCCTGATTCTAGTGGTAAATATGGGGCTCAACTGTTATGGCAACGGGGCATAAGCGATCTCGAAACCTTGGCGGCTTTTGTTGATCCTGAATGCTATCAACCTGCTAGCACAGCGGCATTTGGCGAGGAAATGGCAAAAGCGATCGCACGTTTAAGCTTAGCCTATGAAACAGATGAGAAAACCTGTATCTGGGGCGATTTTGATGCGGATGGGGTCACTTCAACCAGTGTTTTATGGGAAGGTTTGGGTCAGTTTTTCCCCCAAAATATTCAGTTGCAATACTATATTCCCAATCGATTAACCGAGTCCCACGGTTTAAATCATACTGGCATTGCCCAGCTAGCAGCCTCGGGAACTAAATTGATTGTGACCTGTGATACGGGTAGTACCAATCTAGAAGAAATTGCCTATGCAAAAAAATTGGGCATTGATATCATCGTTACCGATCACCATACCTTGCCCGAATCTCGCCCGAATGTGGTGGGTATTATCAATCCTCGTTATTTGCCCAAAGAGCATCCTCTCTACCATCTATCCGGAGTTGCCGTTGCCTATAAATTGGTCGAAGCTCTCTATCAAGCTTTGCCAGAGATTCCCCAGCAGCCCCTAGGATATCTGCTAGATTTGGTGGCGATCGGTTTGGTGGCTGATTTAGTAAGCTTGCAGGGCGACTGCCGTTATTTGGCGCAACAGGGTATTAAGCAGCTCAAAAAACAAACTGATCCGAAAACCGCTAATCGTCCAGGAGTAACTCGTCTGTTGGAATTATGTCGTCGTAGTGGCGATCGCCCAACCGATATTTCCTTTGGCTTAGGACCCAGAATTAATGCTGTCAGTCGAATTCATGGGGATGCAAGCTTTTGTGTCGAGTTACTGACAAGTCGCGATCGCTCACGATGTCATGAGTTGGCATCGGAAACGGAATTGGCGAATACTCGCCGCAAAGAGCTGCAAAAAAACACTATCAATCAGGTTCAAAAAAAACTCCAGCGCATTGACCTGTCAACTACCTCAGTGATTGTGCTCGAAGATCCTAGCTGGCAGGGTGGAGTATTGGGTTTAGTCGCAGGACAAATTGCCCAAGAACATGGTCGTCCCACTATTTTACTCAGTGCTAGTGAGGATGAAACCGGAATTGTTTACGCTAGAGGGTCAGCCCGATCAGTAAACGGTATTGATCTTTATCAATTGGTGAAATCCCAAGAACATTTATTGCATCGTTTTGGAGGTCATCCTTTTGCTGCTGGTTTGAGTTTAAAGTTGGAAAATTTACCTCTGTTTCAAGAAGGAATTAATCAGAAATTAAATCAACAACTAGATGTTACTAAAATTGGCGTGACTATCGAGGCCGATCTTCAAGTTAGGGTGTCGGATTTAGGTCAAAGTTTATTTCGAGAATTGAGTCTAATCGAACCCTGTGGTATGGGCAATCCTGTGCCTAAATTATTGATTAAAAATTGCAATTTTAAAAATGTTTGGAATAGTAATATTAAAGATAAACAGGGGAAAAAAGTTCAATATATTAAAACAAAGTTTAGTTTATCTGATCAATCATGCGATCATCTTTTTCCTGGAGTATGGTGGGGACATTATAAGGACGAAGTTCCTCAAGATATAAGTTGTGATGTAATTGTTGAGTTGGATTTTAATTCCTATGCTAGGCAATACGAAGTGAGGTTAATTGAACTACGTCCCAATAGTGATAAATTTGGTTTTAATGATCGCCAAGCTACTGAAGATATAATTGTTGATCTTCGTGATTCAAGTTCTGAGGGGCAGGATATTCAGTTAAATGATCTTGATTTTGTGGTTATTGATAAATGTCCGATGTCCTGGACAGAAATACACAAGCAATATCATAATGCGATCGCAAATCAAAAGAAACTAGCTTTAAATTATCGCTTTCCAAAATCAGTTACAGCTCCAGAGATTTTACGACAATTTATCACTACAATCAAAGACTTAGCTGCTAAGGAAGAGTTCATCACTAAGGCGCAGTTACAAAATCAATTAGGATTGGGGGATCGCAGCTTTGCCTTGGGATTACAAGTTTTAAAAAAAGTTGGGTTTTCTTGGTATCAAGAGCAGAATAATTATCAATTTAAACAAGAATTCGTGGTATCCAATATTGAAATTGATCAAGATGTTAAATTATTTTTATTAGCTGTTACAGAAGAGCATTTCCAAAAGGAATATTTTTGTCATGTTCCACTATCTATTATTAAATCTCAGCTTACAGGATAAATTCTGCCACCTTCTGCTATTTTGGTTTTAAAATTCCTATTTAGGATCTTAAACAACCACCAAGACAATCCCTAATTTTCCGACTTATTAGTTAATCCTTACGCAAGGGGTTTGGGGGCGGCGTCCCGGCCCCAACCGGGGATCTGGGGGGCTGGTCCCCCAGTGGCATTGATGACTTTGATCGATAACATAATAACAATATTTTATTTTGCGTAAGTCCTAATAGTTTCTAATTATTAGTAATGACCTCAGGATTTGATTGACTAATCTGTTGAAATAATTGGGCTGTTTCCGTATTATAAATTCGCATGTAATTCCAGTAATTTTCAAATACTGATTCCACATAACCTTTAGTCTCACGGTAGGGTATTTTCTCAACAAACTCATCCGCATCCCGCAATCCATAACGAGATACCCATTGAGCAACACGGTTGGGCCCTGCATTATAACTCGCCACCGCTAACATAGAGTTATCATCATATTTACGATGGGTGAAATCGAGATAAAAAGTCCCAATATTCACATTATCCTCAGGATTGGTTAGAGAATAATCTTGTAAGCCAATTTGTCCTGCTACCTGTTTTCCAGTGGCTGGCATGACTTGCATCAGACCCAACGCCCCAGCAGAAGAACCAATTTCGGGCTCAAAGCGAGACTCTTGGCGAATTAATGCCGAAACCAAGAGAGGATTGATTTGACGTTGTTGTGACCAGGGGAGAATAATTTCCTCGAAAGGAATAGGAAACAAAGACTGCCAATATTCATTAGTTTGTCGCAATGCTTGCCATTGTTCGATGTCTTCGTCGCTAGTGCGATTTTTGAGATACCAAATGGTATTAATTCCTCGGAGATTTTGCCCCCGAGATAGTTGCATTAAACCGTAGGTGAATTCATCTGGCACGCTCAAATTCTCCTGATCAGCAATCTCAGTTTGAAACTGCATCCAAGCATCTTCTTCTAGTCCTATTCGATAAAGTTCTTGAAAAATTTGAGAACCCCCTGGGGGCACAAAATTAACTTTCGAGGCTACTTGCGGTTGGATATCTCTGATGGTGCTAAAATCACCCACATTCCAACCTAAAGCAACGGCCGAACGCCAAGCATAATAGGAATGGGGAAAACGAGCTAAGGTCGATTCAAAGGCGGTTTTCGCATCTTCTGACCGTCCCAGTTTTTGCGCCCATTTGCCAACCCAAAAGGAAGCTTTGGCGACCACAGGACTACGGGGATTATTCACGGCGATCGGTTGCGCCCATTCCCAAGCAGCTAGGAGATCTCCTTGTTTAGCTTTTTTCTGGGAGATTGACCAACGATATTCTGCTGCGGCTTCTGAATTTTTGTAGTCAGTTATTAATAAGTCTCGCATTTGTTGAGCGGCAACGGTGTTTTTGAGACCATCAAAGATTTTGGCTTTTTGCAGAAGAGCTTGGGGTGCTTGTTGGGGAAAATCTCGAATGACAAGATCTAGATAGGCTAGGGCTTCGGATGTATTAACAATTAATGCTAGTCTGCGTAAACCTAATCCCGTATCTTCGGCTTGGGGATATTGCTCCAGCAGTTGCAGATACAATTTCTTAGCGGTTTTTTTGCCGTTGCCTAGATGATAGCCTCTGGCGGCACGATATAGATTCCGAGGTGTGCTGGGAGCCTTGGCGTAAGCCTTTCCTGCTTTGCCATAATCCCATTTTTTCCAATAGCTATCGGCGATCGCCTGCCAATCTTGAGGGTCTAGTTGCTCACTATAATTGGTGGCCAAATCATGGGCAATCTCGGAAACTCCGGGAGCATCAGGGTCATATTTGACTAAAATCGCCATTAATCTCGGCTGATGCGGATTTTTCTTTAATAATTGTCGAATTATCTGATGGGTTCGCGGATGCTGGGGAAATTTTGCGATCGCATCTTGCCAATAAGCAGGATTGGATTGACCGAGAAAATATAAGGCTTCTGCCACTGCTGGGGAATCAGGATGAGATTGCACAAGATTCTGCCAAGTCTGCTCTGCTTGGCGATTATCTCCTGCTAATTGATAAGCTTGTCCTCTTTTGAGAATAATATAAGGCTCTAGAATAGGATAACTCTGTTCTAGGTTTGAGAGCTTCTCTAGAGCCTCAGTTCCTTGGTTTTGAGCAATGAAGCCGGCAGCTAAGGAAAAATTGGTACGATTCTCTGCTAAAGATGGTTCATTAGCAGTTGCAATAGGAGAAGTCAAATCAATCTGATATTTTAAGACATAACCAAGACTGCCTAGGGTTAGCGCCGAAGTTAATCCTAATCCTATTGCCAGAGCAATTTTATTGCTCAATAATTTACCCATAACAATTTCTGTAAGAGCCTTAAAGCAAAACCATACTTATCATTATTCCCTAAAATTTAAATTATTTAATGTTTATTTCAATCATTATCAGCGTGACTAAACTTATAAACATAGAATAGTCGACTGAGTTTTTTTAATAAATAACCTGTTAGTGCCAAAAGTATGGCGCCTGCGATCGCAAGTCCAAACCCTAAAGGAGGCAAAGTATGCCACATTGAGATACTTTCCGGTGTGGTGAAAGCCTGCATCGCAATATAACGACCATCGATAAATAAAGCTAAAAATAGACATAAAATCGCGCCCAGATAGCTTAGTATCCTAAGACGATTGATATTTTTCAAAGCATCTTGGCAAACCCGACAATTTTGAGTGTGAGTTGTCCAGACATCAAACAATTGTTCTGGATCTGTTTTTGGGTCAAGAAGTTGATGATTGCAGTTGCCCTCCCAAGGAACACCATTACCCGCTCGTTTTGCTAGCCACTGACGAAAGGCAATGACAGCTTTATCTTGAGGATTAGGGGTATAAACTGTCTCCAACCATTTATTTGCTCCTCGTTTAGCGACTATCTTTTCCTGATAGTGCAAAAAGATTAAATCTTGATGCAAAAATAGGGAAGCCAAGATATGATTCAACCATTTCGGCATTGGTAGGGCAAAAAAACCTAAACCTGGGGGGGTTTTACCCGCATCATTTTTAATGAGAATTTGTCTGCCAATATGACGACACCAACCGGGGCGAGTTGGGATTGCATACAAAGCCAAGATTAGCTTCCCTCCATCTTTAAAGCTGGTGGTAACTCTCATCTGACAGGGAGGTTGAAAATCATGAACCGCTTGTACGACATTAGATGCCGTGGGGGTAATGCCAAAAGCAAAACCTTCTTGAGTAGATATTGCTCTTACACGAGGCATATCGTAGTATTTTGCGTCTTCATAACGGCTTCCCATGATGCCATGATGGGAAACCGGCACATGGGCAGGATCGGCAACATTTTCCATAAAGAAATCCCAACCATAGGGCAAATCTCTGATATTCCAAAATGGTTTGACAACTCGACTGGAAGGATCATCAAGTTCCGGGACAGTTCGCGGTTTGCGAGCTTGGCTCTCAACTTCTGCCACAGCCCCAGATTCCGGCCAGACCCAAATTAAATCTTGAAGCTGTTGCGTGGGATAAACGATCGCACAGGATTTTTGGTTAGCGCAGTTTCTCGCCTCCGTTTCTCGATCTTTAGATTGGGGGATATTAACGCAGTTGCCCTGACTATCAAAACGCCAGGCATGATAGGCACATAATAATGTCCCATCTGATTCGATGCGTCCTTCCGATAGAGGAGCTAATCGATGGGGGCAAAAGTCTTCAAAACAATGCCACTGACCGGAATTGTCTTGCCATAAAACTAAATCTTTGCCTAGTAGTTGTAGGGCATGGGGACGTGATGAATCGAGAAATTCGGCTACGGCTACTGGATACCATTGCTTCGTCCATTGAAAAGTAGATTCGGCATCTTGCAAAAATTGCGCGGTTTGATTCTCTAGATTATCTTGGAGATTGGTTTCAATAGCCATATTTATTGATCGTCTAACTGAGCTCGTGATCTAGACCAATTTTAGATGATTAATCAAGCTTCAGAACGGAAATCTGATGATTCGAGAACATTAGCTGTAACAGAGCTGAGGTTCGCTAATACTTCATCACTACCACTAATCTGAATCTGGGTATTGTTAATATTCTGCACAATTTCTATTTGTCCGAATGTCAAACCATCTGCTAGGACAAATTTATCAATCCCATCACGATAATCAACAATATTATCTGTTCCTGCCCCCGCGCGGAGAATAAAGAAGTCTGCTCCTTGACCACCGAAGACAGTATCATTACCCTGACCGCCGTCTAGGCGATCGCTCCCCGCATCTCCTCGCAAGACATCATTGCCATTCCCCCCTGCTAGCACATCATTACCGTTATTTCCCGAGAGCAGATCGAAACCAGAATTACCTTTTAACGAGTCATTACCTGCGCCACCGCGTAAGGTATCCCCACCCAAGCCACCGGTTAAATCATCATTACCTGCATCGCCGAAAAGCAAGTCAAAACCTCTATTGCCAACTAAAGAATCATCCCCGAGATTCCCAAAGAGAGTATCGTTTCCATTGTCACCAAAAACCGTATCATCTCCAGCAAGTCCCCGAATCTTGTCATTTCCCGCTCTGCCGCTAATAGTGTCGCTACTAGCAGTCCCAGCTAAAACATCATTGCCCGATGTCCCCTCAATATTATTGTTATTGCTCGGAGATTCTTCAAAACCAAAGACGACATAGGTTGCTCCCGCAGAATCATTACCATTGCTATTAGTAAAAGGTGCGCCAATAATAAGGTCATCCAGGCCATCACCATTGAGATCTCCGGCATTACTAACAGATCTTCCCGCACTATCATATTCCTCAAGACCATTAACCACAAAGCCATTAATTTCGTCTATCTGGATACTGCCCGCACTGCCCACATCAGTACCACCTAAAAGAACATAAGTCTGAGTTTGATAATCCTCAGCAAAAGGTTCGTTGGCAAAAGGCGCAGCAATAATGACATCGTCAAAACCATCACCATTAATATCCCCTGCATTACTCACAGAACTACCAGAATAGTCGTCTTGAGCAAGACCATTAATCACAAAGCCATTAGTGCCATCTAATGTCGATAAATCAAAACTACCAGAAGCTCCTAAATCACCATTCCCAAAGATAATATAAGTTTCTCCTCGGCGATCGGACTCATCATATCCATAGCGATTAATTATTTCTCCCGCACCAGGAGCCGCAATTATAAGATCGTCAAAACCATCCCCATTCATATCTCCTGCGTTACTGACAGCAAGTCCATTATTTCCACCTTCATCAATTCCTGGGATGACAAAACCATTGCTGCCATCTAGTTGGTCTGCCTGCAAATTACCAGATGCGCCAATATCGGGTTTGCCGAAAAATACATAACTTGCACCAAAAAGACCTTGGCTATCATTATCAGCATATCGGGCACCGACAACTATATCGTCGAAACCATCTCCGTTGACATCGCCTGCATTATTTACCGAAGAACCAAAGCGATCTATTTCATCAACACCCTCGATAGTAAAGCCATTCGTGCCATCTAGTGCCGAAAGCTCGACTATGCCAGAACTGCCAACATTATTCCCCCCAAAGAAAATATGGGTTTTGCCGACAGACTCTTGCTCATCGATATCAGCGCCACTGGCACTAATAATTACATCGTCAAAGCCATCACCATTGAGATCCCCAGCATTACTAACTTCTCCTCCTGTGGCATCTCCGCCAAAAACCGCGAAGGAAACTAGCCCTGCACGACCAAAGGCACCACCTTCGATCCCATTAAGCACAAAGCCATTGCTCCCATTTAGTTCAGAAAGTTCGACAACCCCAGACTCCCCAACATTAGTGTTTCCAAAAACGACATATCCTGCCCCCGCACTCAATTTTCCATTAGGATCAGCATTGGTAGCACCAATGATAATATCGTCAATCCCATCACCATTAAGATCTCCAGCGCTACTAACGGATTCGCCAGAAGTATCTCCCGGATTGGCACCTTTGATAATGAAGCCATTGGTGCCATCTAAATCGGATAAGTCTAATGAGCCTGTAAAATCGGTTTTACCAAACACCACATAGCTTTCGCCAGAAGTTAAATCAGCATCAAAGTTCCCGAAATCGGGAAACTCTGATAACTCGTTCTCAGAAACACCAGCATTCGATGCGCCAATAATGATATCGTCAATCCCATCACCATTAACATCTCCTGCATTACTCACCGAAAGACCAGCATTATCTTCCGGGTTAATCCCGTTAATTACAAGGCCATTACTACTATTAATTTCAGATAAGTTGATCGGTGTCGTGGGCATAATCGTATCTAAATAATGTTTGCTCTCAATAAATAATGATTTTAAAGGCGAATGAACTGACTATTTTTTTCTTCATCAATTAGATATATTTTCTTGTCTATTTTATTGCTTGAAAATACTGAAATATTTGCCGATTATCAATTGCCAATCGCTTCACTTTTCCCGCTGTAGAATTTAGTTTTTTTGCCAAGTCAGCAAAGACTATCAATTCTTAACCTAAATTTGAGACAATAGGATTGTTGATTAAAACGCGACCACGAAGTGCCTCGCTTTGCGAAACCGTATTTTATAGCAAGTTAATAGTTATGCAGACTCTTGATAATCCTAATGTTACTGTTACATCTGAATTTGATACGACCATTCATCGACGCAAAACTCGTCCTGTCAAAGTAGGAGATGTCACTATCGGAGGTGGTTATCCTGTAGTGGTTCAGTCCATGATTAACGAGGACACTTTAGATATTGATGGTTCTGTTGCTGGAATTCGTCGTTTGCATGAGATTGGGTGCGAAATTGTGCGGGTTACGGTGCCGAGTATGGCTCATGCTAAAGCTTTGGCGGAAATTAAAGAAAAATTGCAGCAGACGTATCAGAATGTTCCTTTGGTGGCCGATGTGCATCATAACGGCATGAAAATTGCCCTAGAAGTGGCTAAGCATGTGGATAAAGTGAGAATCAATCCTGGTTTATACGTCTTTGAAAAACCTAAAAGCGATCGCACTGAGTATAATCAAGCAGAATTTGAGGATATTGGATCAAAAATCCGCGCCACCTTGGAACCTTTAGTGATTTCTCTCAGAGATCAGGGCAAGGCAATGCGTATCGGTGTCAATCATGGCTCTTTAGCTGAAAGAATGCTCTTTACCTACGGTGATACTCCAGAGGGCATGGTGGAGTCGGCACTCGAATTTATTCATATTTGTGAATCTCTTGATTTCCGCAATCTGGTAATTTCCCTCAAGGCTTCCCGAGTTCCTGTGATGATCGCGGCCTATAAGCTCATGGTGCAGCGAATGAATGAATTGAGCATGGACTATCCGCTGCATTTGGGCGTCACCGAAGCTGGAGATGGGGAATACGGACGGATCAAATCTACTGCGGGGATTGGTACTCTATTAGCGGCAGGTATTGGGGATACGATTCGGGTTTCTCTCACCGAGGCTCCAGAGAAGGAAATCCCAGTTTGCTATAGCATCCTGCAAGCTTTGGGGCTACGTAAAACAATGGTGGAATATGTAGCTTGTCCTTCCTGTGGCCGTACTCTATTTAATTTAGAAGAAGTCTTACATAAAGTCCGTGAAGCAACTAGTCATTTAACAGGCTTGGATATTGCCGTGATGGGTTGTATTGTCAATGGCCCTGGGGAAATGGCCGATGCGGATTATGGTTATGTTGGGAAGCAACCTGGATATATTGCCTTATATCGTGGTCGAGAAGAGATCAAAAGAGTTCCTGAAGAAAATGGAGTAGAGGAATTGATTAATTTGATTAAAGCTGATGATCGTTGGGTGGAACCTGAAGATTGAACGAGGGCAGAAGGCAGAAGACAGAAGGCAGAGGGAGTAAGTCCAACTACTGCCTTAATCCCTATCTTTTTTCCCCCATAAACATTACCAGCAGAAGAAAAAATATCCCAATATTGATCGAGACATCAGCTATATTGAATACGGGAAAATTAATCAGGCGAAAATCGAGAAAATCGATCACATAGCCAAACAAAAAACGATCAACCCCATTTCCCAAAGCCCCGGCCAAAATAAAACCGTAACCTAATTGTTCATTGATTTGTAATTTGCCGCCAAACCATGCCATAGCCATTAACCCCAGGCTGACGATTAAAGAAAGCCAACGCAACCAATGAACCCCACCGCTAAAGAAACTAAACGCGGCACCAGTGTTTTCGACATAGGTGAAGTGAAAGACATTTTGCCAAATTGGTACTGTTTCTCCAATCGTTGTGAAATTTTGGCTCACTATATATTTGGTAACTTGATCTAAAATCAGGAGTGCGATCGCGACAGTCCAGAACAAACGGTTTTTCTTCATTAATGTTGGCATAAAAGGCTTTAAGGTCGAAATGTTATTGTATAGGTAAGTCAGGAAGTTTACCTAAGTGAGTGGGTATTCTGATTTAGTAAAGTTAGAAGTATCTTCAAGATAGAATCATTAATAATTTCAGAAAATCATGAAAAAATCTGGGATCGGCGGCAGAGTAGCTAGCCACGCTATAGCACTTTTAATCGGCGCCTTATTGGCATTTGGGACTCTTAAAGTAATGTCTTCTCAAGCTGAAACCTTGTCTCTTGCCCCTAGTAAATCATCACCAGAGAATTCGGTAGAAGATACTAATGTTACAGCACAAAATACTGGTTCAGCTCGCTTTTCCACAAATTTTGTGGCATCTGCGATCGCAAAAACAGGGCCAGCTGTTGTCAGAATTGATACCGAAAGAACAGTGATTCGCAGAGTAGATCCGTTTTTTGATGATCCTTTTTTCCGTCAGTTTTTTGGCGATCGCTTTGGGCAACAACAACAACAGCCGAGAGAAAGACAAGTTAGAGGTCAAGGCTCAGGATTCATTACCGACAAAAGCGGAATTATTCTGACCAATGCCCATGTAGTTAGTGGGGCAGATCGAGTAATTGTCACCCTCAGAGATGGTAGAGAATTTGAAGGGACAGTCAAAGGGACAGATGAAGTTACTGATCTAGCTGTTGTGCAAATTGATCCTCAAGGATCGGATTTACCCATTGCTCCGTTGGGAAATTCTTCTCAAGTCCAAGTTGGTGATTGGGCGATCGCAGTTGGGAATCCCGTGGGATTAAATAATACAGTCACCCTAGGCATCATAAGCACCCTGGAGCGTTCTTCTGCTCAAGTAGGAATCCCTGATAAACGAGTGGAATTTTTACAAACTGATGCCGCGATCAATCCAGGGAACTCTGGCGGTCCTCTACTAGATCAAAATGGAGAGGTTATTGGTATCAATACCGCGATTCGTGCTGATGCTACAGGAATCGGGTTTGCGATTCCCATCGATAAGGCTAAAGAACTCAAAGATATTCTGGCTGCGGGTCGGGAAGTACCCCATCCCTATGTGGGAGTACAGATGATTACTTTAACTCCAGAAATTGCCCAGCAAAACAATAATGATCCCAATTCTCCTTTGATCATTCCTGAAGTTGACGGAGTTTTGGTGATTAGAGTGTTGCCCAACACTCCAGCCCAAAGAGCAGGTATTCGAAGAGGTGATGTCATTGTCGATGTTGATGGAACGGCTATCAATAGTGCGAATCAATTACAAACTGTAGTAGAAAATAGTGGTCTCAATCAAAGTCTGAAATTCAAAATCATCAGAGGCGATCAACAACTACAATTGGATGTTCAAACTGCTCAACTAGCCAGTGATTCTTAGGGGAAAGGGTTTAGGTATTGGGTGTTAGGTGTTAGGAATCACGCCCAATACTTCTCATTGAAAGATTAAATTTAAAAACGAAGGCAGAAGAATGAAGGCAGAAGGCAGAAGGTAACTGGCATAGTGGGAGAATTAGACTCACCACTATGATGCCCTGTTCCACTTAAAGAAGTGGAGGAATTCAACCTAAAGGGATAAGTTAGAAGTAGATTTATCCTTCTGCCCTCTGCCCTCTGCCCTCTGCCTTCAAGGGCGAAGACCCGTTAAAAACTTAACAACGTGAGTTCGACGAAAATTTGAGAGAAAAGAAAGGCTGACATTGTATACTCATAATAAGCAGAATTAGAGAATCTCAGCTAATTTTATGATGACATCAAGATTAGATATCACAGCAATTTTTTGCGACGTAGATGATTTTTGTCTCCAGTGGTC
>NZ_ALVZ01000107.1 GCF_000332055.1 Xenococcus sp. PCC 7305
GGCGTTGCTGATTTAAAACATGAAAGAATTTTGGACTAATCTTCTTTGCTTCTTTCTTTGCGTCTTTGCGCCTTTGCGCGAAACGAATTCATATCTGGATTTAGCAACGCCAAAAAGGCCAATGCTTGTCGATTAGTTGAAATTGGATAAATCAAAAAAAGAGATCGCTCTGATTAAAGGCGATCTCTTACTTCTAAAATAATTATTGAAAAAGTTTTTATTTCTTCAGAGCGTAAGACATTTGAGCTGCATCAACTACGCGACCCATAAAAGTTATCGGAGAATTTGCAGGAGTTGAGAAAATACTATTATATTTTGGGGATTAGGAGCGATCGCGAGATATATTGGAATTAATCTATCAGGTTTAAAACTTATATCGAATTCCAAACTGAACTGAATTAGAGCCCCCCTCAACATCATTAATCAATCCCCAAACACCTGAGCGATGATGCCAGCGCATTGCTAAAGCACTAAAGCGATTAATATCAACAGCAAGCTCCAAAAGAACAAAATTCAACACTTGACTCGTATTAATATGCCTTCTTCTTTCGAGCTCTGGAATCTCCGAAGCATAGGAAAAACCATCTCCCACACCAAAGGAAAGCCGATCTTTAATTAGGTAAAATCGCAACAACAAAGCTGCAGTTATTTCCCAATGCTCCTGCTCGCCATAATGCTGGAAAAAACTAGTATCAAATTCAAATCTAAAACGACTGAAACGCTTGAGGGATCTATTATAATTAATGCCAATTTGCCCGGCATCTTCAAAATCGGGAATGGGAAATTTAAGTTCATCTTCTGTGGCTGTCCCGTTAAAAATTCCAATGGCGTTGTTTTTTTCATTAGCAATCGCAGGATCGCTAAAACCTAATGCGAAGCAGGCAAGACTAAGACCTATGATAATATTCTTCATTCTGTATGGCGGACAAAACTATATTGAGAGGATAGTAAGGCACAAACCGTTCAATAATATTCGTAGCTTTAGTGATTTGTAACCCTTAATCTCAATTTTCTTAATTTTTAAGCAGCATCCAGACGCTAGAGTAAAATAAAGTCTCTAGATATTCATCGATAGACCTATGGGTAAAAAGGCAAAACTCAGGAAAAAACGTCGCGAACAAACTGCTAATGGTTCTGCTGTGCAACCAACAAATTCTGATGACTTTATCGGACAAATTGAGAAAACAGGTTATCGCAAAGAAAATGTTATGCGATCGCCAGAAGTTCCCCGAGATGAGATAGAACCTATTGTTTAAATCGAAGGCAGCGGTGCGACCCCGCGCCTTTGTAAGCGGTCGGAACCCGCGGAATTTTCAATCCGCAAGGGAACGCCGACCGAGCTAGGGAACGCGCACCAAGAGAGAGGGCAGAGGGCAGAGGGCAGATGGTTGCTTTACTTCGAACTTTTGTCTTCCGAAGCGAAGCGACGTTAAGCTTGTTGGATGGCTTTGGTTTTGGGGGGGTTTTTGTATCCTTGGTTGAGGATAAACTCCCTTGATGCAATTAGTTTTTTTTCGGTATCTTCTAGCTGCTTTCTCAGCTTTTGGTTCTCTTCCAATAATCTGATATTTTCTGCTTTGAGCCGATCAACTAGCTGATCACTTTTTCCCATCTCCGAAACGCTATTTGTAAAAATTGTGATTTCTTGGCTCAATTCTTGTTTCTCTTGCTCCAATGTTTTAATGCGATCGCGAAGTTGGGTTGTCATCATTTGAGAAGATGAGCCAGAAGGCAATTTGGGTTGCACGGGAGAGAATTGTTGTTGTTCTCTTAAATCCTGAATCCGTTCTGCTAGTTCGGGATACTTATAAATATAACTAACTGAAACTCCTGCGGTTCTGGCAACAGAGCGAATAGTGATTTTTTGTTTTTGCCGAATTAAATCCTTAATCGCTTTTTCTGTTTTTGCTAAAGCTGCTTTTTTTTTCTTTTCAGCAGCCTTTGCAAGAGCTTTAATTCGCTTATTAGTCATATTTTTTTAAGGAATGATAATTGGCGCAATGAATAGCAATCTCCTACAATTGCAGTGTGCATTGATACTGAATAAATCAAACAAATAATGACGAATCTCAAACAGAAGGTTGATTTCGAAGCCTTAACCAAAGACGATGTAGAGCTTTTGGCTAGTCGCTTAGAACAAGACGATTACACCAATCCCTTTGAAGGGCTAGAAGATTGGCATCTCTTAAGAGCAATCTCCTTCCATCGCCAAGAGTTAGCCGAACCCTATGTCCATTTGCTAGATATTGAGACCTTTGATGAGGCGTGAGATTTAGCTTATAAAAAAATTATCGCCGGTATTTTTTCCTGACGAGAAGAGGTAAAGGTTGTCGGGAAGAACTCGGTGCCAGTCTGTATCTGGCTGGTCTTGTCATAGTGGCAGCTTGGAGTTTTCTTATTTGCATTCGACGAGCAACTATGCCCGATAGGACAACCAACAGTCCAATGGCAAACAGGCTTATCTGCCCACCAACACCACCAATCACAGCATCTGTAACACCCAAAATTACGATAAACCCAGAAATAGGCTCTCTACGGTAAGTTGACTTAAATAATCTGGTGAATAAAGGATTCATAATTGTTAATGCCCAACATCATAATTTTGTCACTATAGAGGCGGAATTATAAAATTATACCTACTGACTTAGCTTGATTTTAGCAACCAGACAATGGATTTAATGATAAATTTTCTGTATTCTCACAGATTTTGATGGGTTAAGCAATTTAGCAATCTCATTGTGATCAGTCCATCGAATCCGCTACAGTATATGGAGACCGACCACAACGTAGTTGTAATTTACTGCCAACCTAAGATGACATCTTCTTTCACTGCCGTTAGAGAACTTCCTTTATTTCCTCTACCCGAAGTAGTTTTATTTCCCACTCGACCCTTACCGCTACATATTTTTGAGTTTCGCTACAGAATTATGGTCAATACGATTCTCGAAAGCGATCGCCGTTTTGGGGTGTTGTCCATCGATCCCGCAACAGGCAAAATTGCCGAGTACGGTTGTTGTGCAGAAATAGTTCATTTTGAACGTCTTAAGGATGATCGGATGAAGATGTTAGCCCTTGGGCAACAAAGATTTCGCCTTTTAGAATATGTCAGAGAAAAGCCTTATCGGGTCGGCTTAGTGGAATGGATTGAAGACGAATCGACAGATGAAGATCTCAGACCAATGGCTAAAGAAGTGGAAACTTTATTGAAGGATGTCGTCCGTTTATCAGCCAAACTAACGAATCAGAAAATCGAACTCCCTGATGATCTTCCTAGCCTTCCTCGGGAGTTATCTTATTGGGTTGCCAGTAATCTTTATGGTGTGGCCGCAGAGCAACAAGAATTATTAGAAATGAAAAATACCTTGCGCAGACTGACCAGGGAACAAGAAATTTTAATGTCTACGAGAAATCATCTTGCGGCTCGAACAGCATTGAAAGATGTTTTAAATTAAGGTTTTAGGTTTTAGGTTTTAGGTTGATTCGGGAAGGCTGTAATCTTGAATAACCATAAATTTAACAATTATTTTTGGTAATAAGAGTAAATGTCGTTAACGATGTCCATTGGTACCAAGTGGGAAATTTCTCCACCAAACTGGGCTATCTCTTTGACCACACTACTGCTCAGAAAACTATATTCTTTGGCTGTTGCTAAAAAGATTGTTTCAATATCTTCCGATAAAGTTTTATTCGTATGAGCCATCTGCAACTCCTTTTCAAAGTCGGACAATACCCGTAAACCACGCAATAAGATTTTTGCGCCTTTGATTTTGGCATATTCCACTGTTAATCCAGCAAAACTGTCAACTTCCACATTAGGCAAATTAATAGTGCATTGCTTGATTTGCGCAATCCGTTTTTCGACAGTAAATAAAGGTTGTTTAGTAGGATTGGAAAGTACAGCAACAATCACACTGTCAAATAAATTACTTCCTCTAGTGATAATGTCGAGATGACCTAAGGTGATGGGGTCAAAACTTCCAGGGTAAATCGCGATCGTCGAGTTGTTCATTAATTGTTTGAGGAAGAAGTTATTACTATTACTTATTACTTATTACTTATTACTCATTACTTCCGCGCAGCGACACTAGCACGTCAAGTCAGGAGCCACATCATGAAATCTTCCATAATCTATTAGATATTCTCCATCTCTTGATTTATAAAGAATATCAACAAACCTCATTGACCATAAGATATCACGGATTTTATAAATATGGCGAGCGTGAATAGTTTGAGAAAAAGTTTCATCTAGACCTGTTAAAGTAACCAAGACTTCAGCATCAGATTTTATTAAAACATCAATATTTTCTCCATAAAAAGGGCTGGATTCATCTATTTGATGCATAACCAACCAACTAAGAGCAAAACTGGGAGATTCCGATCGCATCAACCGGAGATTGTAAAAACGTCTTAGCTCCATTCCCTCAGAACTAACCTCATTTTTTAATAAACTCATTTGGATGCGAGCTTCTATAATGCGATTATCTCTTTGATTAGCAACTCTGAGCATTAAAGTTGGAATTTTATTGAAAGAAGCAATAACAGCTACTTTACTAAATAAAACTCTAGCTTTGGGTTGAGCAAACCTGGCAAACATTAACCCTGTTGCCATAGCAACTAATAGCAACCCAACTAAAACCTCAAAAGTTACTAAAATTTGAGCATAAAGAGTTGCGGGATACATAGCACCATAGCCAATGGTAGAAAGACTCTGAACACTAAAAAAGAAAGCATCAATAAATGAGTCCGGTCTGGCATTAGCAATTCCACCATTTGTTGTTAAATAAGCAACTGCAAATCCAACATTAACAAAAAAATAAAATAGGCTTAATAATAATAAGAACTGCCACCAAGTAATAACTAGTAACCAATGATATAAGTCTCTAAAAGGATGAGCTAAGAAGTTGACTATTTTATGCTTAAAATATCGAATCCTGTTGAATTTCAAGGTATTTTTTGCCTATTTTCTCTTGACTATTGTAATAGTATTTTGCAGATTCATTAGTATACTCTCTATTCCCTATTCCCTATTCCCTATTCCCCAAAATATAACTTTCTAAAATTCTACTTGAGATAATCTTGTTTGCAACATTTGAGGAAAAATAGCATAATATTTTTGATTTAAAGGAGATGGATGGGGTAGAGGCAGTAAAGAAACTGATTTTTGATAGGTTTCTCCCTTATCATCTGTGGCAGTTAGATTAATATTGAGCATAATTTCAAAGCGATCACTTCTGCGAAAGAAAGTATCGAGTTCTCTGGGCTTACCATAGGGGGCATACCATTTAAAAGCTTCTGTCCCGAGAGTAATAATTTGATTTCCTTGCCAATGAAAAACTAATAAACGTTCAATATAAGGACGAAAACGCTGTTTAACCTTAACCGAATAAGCCTTATTGCCAGGTGGTTTGTAGGGGACAGTATTGGACAATAAAACGCGATCGCAAATTGACTGCAATTCCTGAGGAGAACTCGCCTTTTTTTGGTGCATCGCCTGATAAAAACCCTGTCGCACTAAAGTCCCTGCTGCACCGATTAATGGTTGTCGAGCTTTGACCTCATCCTTACCTAAATCCCGACCAAAAAAACACAAAGGACTCTGCAAATTACCTGCATATAATACGGGGTAAGTTGGATCAAGTTTGGAATATTTATATACAGGAACATCGATAGGAAACTCTTCCCGTTGAGCCTCTTGTTGAACCTGATTAATTAAGACTTCAATATCAAACATTAAATGGTTGCTAATTACTAGTCACTGCTCAAACTCGAGCGTTCCCTTGTCCCCATTCGAGGATAAACACCTTACGGCGGCGCGGGTTCGCTCTTCAATGTTTAATCATATATGTTCAATGATGAATATTCTACTGATTCGGTGGTAGTGGCGGATTGGGAAAACCAGGAAGAGTAGGTAAATTAGGGACTTGAGGCGTAACTGGTACATAATTTCCTAGTGGAATAGTAGCCAAAGCAACCCGTTCCCCTCCTAATTGTCTGAGAAGATCCAAGACTTCTACAACCTCTCTATAGGTGGTATTTCTAGATGCATATAACACCATTAGTCCATCAGGATTATTTTCTTTATATTCAACAATTTTTGCTGATAGAACATTTTTGGTTACTAACTCCTTCTCCACATACAACTGACCAATATTATCAATTGAAACTAATAACATCTCCTGAAGTTGGGGAGTACCAGTTCTCGCTTGAGGTAAATCAAGACTGATAGCCTGTTGACGAGAAAAATTAACTGCTGCTAGTAAAAAGAAAGTCAAAATACAAAAAATGACATCAATCAGAGGCAAAAGCTCAATTTTAACTTCACTATTTTGAGTCTCATCTTGCCACAATCGAAAACGACGAATTGGCGCAGCACTATATTTTTTATGAGATCTTTTTTTCTTAGCAGTCATGGAGTATGTTTCTTAAATTTAATGATTAGGGCTTCTTGGGAGTTTCGATTCAAAACCAAATTTATCCTCTGGATTGTCTGTAAAATCTTCCAAGATTTCTTCTTCAAACCATCTTTGACGATAGATCACTTCTAGTTGACTACCCATTTTACGGAATATTCTGACTCGTTTGGCCCACAAAGCCTGAAATAAACGATAAAAAGACAAGGTAATGATAGCGACCAATAATCCCACCGCAGTTGAAATTAAGGACTCGCCAATTCCACTACTAACTCCAGACGCTGAACTCCCTGCCAAATCACTAATAGTAATCGAGCCAAGAGCCTTAATTAACCCGAGAACCGTACCTAATAATCCTAAAAGAGGCGATAGAGCTACTATTACTTCCAGCACTTTTTCTCCCTTACGCATCTTGGCCAATTCTTCGTCTGCCGCCGCTTCTAAAGCTAAGTGAAAAACTTCCGGCTCAGGCTCATCAAGTTGTAGAGGAGAATAAACAAAATTGCCCAGAGGGTGTTTCCTGTATTCACGGGCAATTTTGGCCACCAAATCCCAATTGAGTTGAGCAGCTTCGCTCACGCGATCAATGATATTTTTCTCTTGCAGCAAGACCTGCGACCAAAACCATAGTCGTTCCAAAATAGTTGCAATAGAAAGCACAGAAAGAAATAACAGAGGCCAAATTGCCACTCCACCTTTAACAATAATTTCTTCTAAAGTCACAGTTCGATATATCCTCCAATAGCTACGGTGGATCTAGATATTTCTTCCATAACTTATCTCACCCTTTGTTAGAACAGCTTGCTTTCAAACAATCTAGTTATCAATTCTATCCCCTTTTTTCCCTGCTGCAACCTCACCGAAAAATTTATAGAAGCTAGCACAATCATACTTCAAAAAAAATAAGTTCTGGTTAATAGTTCTTACAAGATATAGTCTCTAAATAAGCAATAATACTTAGCTCATCTGCAAGGATAAAGGCTCGACTTTATCTAAAATCACTTAGGCAAAAATATAGAGAATTCCCCATTTTTCCAAATCTTTTTACTTGGTTTCCTATAAATTACGATTAGCAGTTACAGATACATAGCAAATTTCGCTTTAAAAGACAACAACTAACTTCACTAGGAGTAAGTGATTCTGGGAGTGGCACTTGTATTTTTACTTAAGTATTATCAATTAAGTCGGTAGGAAGTCGTGAGGGACTATTAAGTATAATTATTGGCTAAAAATTAAAACCTTTTATAAAGTAATCAAGGAGTTACCCTATGTATAACGTTGCCATTGCAAAACCCTTAATCGAAGAAGATCAAAATTTAAGTATTGATTCTCATGTCAAAACATTCAAACAAATTTTTCATCTTTCTTTGTCAGCTTTGAATATCGAAGAAACTCGTAATTTTTACGAATTGAATTTTGCATGTAAGACAAGAAGAATCACAAACAGTGGCAAAGGAATACATATCGACTTTTTTGGACATCAATTAACTTTTGTCGAAGTAACGCCCGAAAAGCATCAACAAGTATTAGAAACCAATGAACATGGTTCCCCATTAGTCCATTTTGGGACAGCTTTACCCTATTATCTCTGGTTTAATCTTAAAGAACGCCTAGAAAGAAATAATATTGAATTTTGCATTAACCCCCATTTGAAATTTGAAGGGGAACCGCACGAGCATTATGTGATGTTTGTCAAAGATCCTTCGGGTAATGCCATTGAGATTAAGAGTTTCACCCAAACAAACGATTGGCTTTAAATAAGTTGCGGTTTTCAAGCAATAGAGTGATTGGGAATTATTCTCTTGGGAGTAGTTCCCTCTCTTAATTTTGGGCATCATAATAGAAGGATAATCCGATTCTCCTAAATGATTGGTTCAAAATTGCGATTGTAAAGATAATGATAGAAGGGTCTAAGATCACTCTTGCAAAAATTACCAAATTTGACTTTACCAAGGGAAGACCTGTTCTCATTGTCGAATTTCCTGGGTTCAAAAAATCATTTAGCCTAAATAAAGAGGTATTCTCTATTGGCCGTCATCCTAATAATTCTTTAGTTCTTGAAGACAAGCAAGTTTCTCGTTGTCATGCAACCATCGCTTGGCTAAAGTATCAGGATCATCATAGCAATTGGCAACGCGACTATTGGATTATTGATGGGAAAGGCAAACAGCAAAGAAGTAGTAATGGGATTTTTATTAACGAAACAAAAAAATCTCATCATCGACTACGGAATGGAGACATTATCACCATAGGCCATAATGTTGCAATAACATACCGATTTGTCGCCTACAATACTCAGAATAATAATATGCTCAAGACTGTTTACTACTTGTAATGTAGGTCTGGTGTGGAATATTGTGATCGAAACTAAAACAGTAAGATTCCTGCTATTTACGATCGCGATACAGATATTACTGTGTTTGAATCAGGAGCGATTCTAATTTATCTTGCCGAAAAAACTGGTAAACTACTGCCCCACGAGGCAGGCGATCGCGCCCGTGTTATCGAATGGTTAATGTTTCAAATGGCTAGTGTCGGGCCAATGTTTGGTCAGTTGGGGCATTTTCGGAATGCAGCCCCTGAGAAAGTACCCTATGCGATCTCTCGATACGAAAAAGAAGCTCAACGTCTTTTGGGAGTTCTTGAGCATCAGTTGACAGATAAAACTTATATTGCGATCACATATTCTATTGCTGATATTGCCACCTATCCTTGGGTTGCCGTGACAACTAGTTCCTATATGGGTCAATCCTTAGCGCAATTTCCTAATGTACAACGCTGGATTGCAACTATGGAATCTCGTCCTGCGGTGCAAACTGGCATGGCTATTTTAACTCCTAAATATAATAGTGACTATGGAGTTCTTGCTTAATTCACTTCAAATATTAGATAGATTCTTGACTTAGATCTGGTTTTTTAGAAGCCTTGCCTGCAAGTTCCCAAATGGACATGGGCACAACTATAGGCCAGAACAAAGGTGCAATCAACAAAACTAGCCATGAATCCACATGGTTTTTGGGAGTAGAATCATCATTCATAAATAATCCTAACCAATAAACAAATACTGTACTAGCTATAGTTAAATACCACATAAAAATAATCTCTAAGTTATTGTGTTTTTGCTCTTCGGTTATAACAATATCGTGATTAACCACAAGATTTAAACCGCAATCTCCTCAGAGTTTTTATGAAATTATGATGAATTCACTACTTGTTTTTTTGTTGCACCTTTATATTTCAAAAAGATTAAAGCTATTGGTCCTAGTTTACGATTACAAAAACAAACGAAGGCAGAAGTAGATTTAAGCCCTCTGCCCTCTCTCTTGGTGAGCGTTCCCTTGCGCCTGACGGCGGCGCGGGGTCTCACCGCTGCCCTCTGCCCTCTGCCTTCAAGGGCGAAGCCCGACAATTTAAGCCAAAGCAGCAATGGAAACCTTAGCGGCAACCTGCTCAGCAATTTTGACCAAGGCTTTAGCTGAAGCTGATTCTGGTTCCGCAATGACAATAGGAACACCTTGATCTCCACCTTCTCGCAAAGCAATTTCTAGGGGAACACAACCAAGTAACGCGACATTCAACTCCTGAGCTGTTCTTTCTCCACCACCGGAGCCGAAAATATCGTAGCTTTTGTCCGGCATATCAGGGGGAATGAAATAACTCATATTTTCGACAATTCCTAACAAATTAATCCCTAAATTTTGGAACATTTTTAGACCTCGGCGGGAATCAAGTAAGGATACAGTTTGTGGGGTTGTCACAATAACGGCTCCCGCCATGGGTACTGCTTGGGCAAGAGTTAACTGAGCATCTCCCGTGCCAGGGGGCATATCGACCACTAGATAATCCAGTTCCCCCCAATCCACTTGATAAAGAAACTGACGAATAACCCCGTTGAGCATGGGGCCACGCCAAATTACAGGTTGGTCGGGGTCAATCAGAAATGCCATCGAGACCAACTTGACTCCATAGTTAAAGGCAGGTTCCAAAATTTCGCCCTGTTCACCTTGTTTTACCATCACCTTGGCCGAGGCCAAGCCCAGCATATTAGGGGCATTAGGTCCATAAATATCAGCATCTAGCAATCCTACTTTTGAGCCTTTTTGAGCTAAGGCCACAGCAATATTGACTGCTACAGAACTTTTGCCGACACCACCCTTGCCACTGGAAATTGCAATGATATTCTTGACTCCTGGAACAGATTGGCGATCGGGCAGGGATTTTTGTTGGGGAGTCTCCGCAGTCACTTCGACCTCAACCGATTCCACCCCTGGTAGTGTTTTGACTGCATTTTGGCAATCTTCAACAATGAATTCCTTGAGAGGACAAGCCGGAGTAGTCAGTACGAGAGTTAAACTCACTTTAGAACCTTCTACTGCCACATTACGAATCATATTGAGTTCTACTAAACTCTTTTGAAGTTCGGGATCTTGTACTGGACGTAATACTTCTAGTACTGATTTAGTATCGGGCATTTTGTCTGAACTACTCCTGAAAATTTATTTAAAAACCTATTCTTCCTCACCTATAACTATATCAGTAACGCCTACACGACCTAGCAGTTTTATGATCTAGTAGAGACTGCCGTGAGGTTTTAAGTTAAAAATCTATCCTGAGCTTTATGAACCCCAATCCCTTTTTAAATCTTGAGTACGAACCAGAGTTGGAACATCATTTAGGCGAAGACTATTACGATATAGTGGCCGCAGCTGAATTCCCGATACATATTTTACGATTCCGCAATGATCGCCTATTACCAATTCTCAATTTAGATTCCCAGCAAGTTACTAATGAGGACTTTATTGAAGCTTTCGGTGAATTTGAGGGCAAACGACCTTTCCTGGCATTGCGATATCACGGCTATCAATTTGGGCAATATAATCCCTTCTTAGGCGATGGTAGGGGTTTTATTTACGGACAAGTTAGGGGCAATGATCAGAATCTATATGACTTTGGCACCAAAGGTTCAGGGCGAACTCCCTATTCTCGAACAGCAGATGGCAGATTAACTCTCAAAGGAGGAGTTAGAGAAATCTTGGCAGCAGAAGCGCTACACCAGTTGGGAGTGCGAACTTCTAGTTGTCTGAGCATGATCGAAACAGGAGAATCTTTGTGGCGTGGAGATGAACCCTCACCGACTCGTTCTTCAGTGATGGTAAGGTTCAGCCGTTCTCATATTCGCTTCGGAACCTTTGAAAGATTACATTACTTGAAACGTCCTGATTTAATTCAAAAACTTTTAGATCGAGTAATTGCTGTTTATTATCCTTATCTTGCTACTTCAGCGGAAAAATATGCTTTGTTTTATGCAGAATTGGTCACCCGAGTTGCTGAATTAGTTGCCCAATGGATGGCGGCAGGATTTTGTCATGGGGTTTTGAATACAGATAATATGTCGATTACAGGGGAAAGTTTTGATTATGGCCCCTATGCTTTTATTGATACCTATAATCCTCGATTTACCGCAGCTTATTTTGATTATGGCGGACGCTATAGCTACGGAAACCAATCTTTTATCTGCAAACTAAATTTGGAGATGTTGCAGTTACCTTTGGCAATGGTCATGTCTAGTGAGGATCTAGAAGCAGGATTGGCACAATTTGATGATTGTTATAATGCCAATTACGAAAAACTAATGGCTCAAAAATTGGGTTTTCCTGATGTCTTTACTCCTCATGTTGCTGAATTACTAACTGAAACTATTAAGTTACTTCGTAACAGTGATTTGGGCTATCATAATTTTTTCGCAGAACTTGCTCAGGGTTTTAATGATGGTTGGCGAGATGAGCAGAATTTGATTTTGGAGAATGCTTCTTTTGTCTCAGAAATAAGCGATCGCTGGAAAAATTTATATCATGTTTGTTTGAATAAGTTGCCACCCTTGGCAATGTCAGAGATTCGCGATCGCCTGGCTGCAAAAAATCCCCAAACCGCTCTACTTCGTCCTGTGATTGAGTCTATTTGGCAACCCATTATCGAAGAAGATAATTGGCAACCTTTTTATGAATTATTAGAAAAAATTCAAACTAAAAGTTAGGGGAAGGCAGAAGGCAGGGTATATTATCTATTCCCGATTCCCGATTCCCGATTACTCTTTGCAGGAACCTACGAGTCAAAAAATTAAGACATAAAAATAAAAAGCTTATGACATTACCCAACGGACCAAAAACGACTGGGAAACTGGCCTTTTTGCGGCGATTCAAGCTAATTTTTCGCCCTTTAGAGTATTTGGATGATTATGCTCAAACCTACGGCGATATTATCAAAATCGGTGGAGAAAAATCGGCACCATTTGTCTATCTCAGTAATCCTGAGGGGATTAGGCAGATTTTGGCAACAGATCCCGAACTTTTTGTGGTGGGAAAAGGCAATAGAATTTTACGGTTTTTAGTTGGGGACAACTCGCTATTGCTAATGGATGGTCATGCTCATCAACGACAGCGACAACTGGTGATGCCAACCTTTCATAGCGATCGCCTGAAAGACTATAGCCAGCTAATCTGGAATATTACGCAACAATCAACAGCACAATGGCCAATAGGCAAGCCTTTTGCCATCCGCCCGACAATGCAAGAGATTACTTTGCAGGTAATTCTGCAAGTGGTATTTGGCGTCTACCAAGAAGAGCGATCGCAGCGGTTAAGACAATTAATAACAGCACTACTCGATTCTTTTGATACCCCTATTAGCTCCAGTATGATCTTTTTCTCTTTTCTGCAAAAGGATTGGGGAGCTTGGAGTCCTTGGGGACGTTTTCTGCGGCTCAAACAGCAGATTAAAGAATTAATCTATGAAGAGATTCGCGAACGACGAAGCAAAATGCAGGATCTGGGAGCTTTTAATTCAAACTATACAGATATTCTAAGTTTATTGCTATCGGCCAAAGATGAAGCAGGGCAGACAATGACGGATGAAGAGTTGCATGATAATTTGATGAGCTTACTCATTGCAGGTCATGAAACCACAGCCTCGGCTTTAGTTTGGGCATTCTACTGGGTAAATCGCGACCCAGAAGTTCGAGATAACTTGCGACAAGAACTAGATAGCTTAGGGGAAAATCCCACGCCGCTAGAAATTGCCAAACTGAGCTATCTCAATGCTGTTTGTGCTGAAACACTGCGGATTTACCCCATTGTCCCCAGTGCCTTTATCCGAGTTGCCAAATCACCACTAGAAATAATGGGCTATCAATTCCCCGCAGGCTCAGCATTTGCCCTTTCGATTTATCTATTACATCAGCGAGAAGATTTATATCCGTCAGCCAAGCAGTTTAAACCAGAGCGCTTTTTAGCAAAAAAATACCCTGCCCATGAATATCTACCCTTTGGCGGCAGTAATCGCCGCTGCATCGGCTCAGCCTTAGCACTCTTAGAAATGAAACTGGTGTTGGCAAATATTATTTCTCGTTTCGATTTAAAGTTGCAGCACAACCGTCCAGTGAAGCCTGTACGTCGCGGTTTAACTTTTGCTCCACCAGGCAATTTGAAGATGATTGCTAAGCCTCGCTCTTGTCTTAATTAATGTACTTGGAATACCCATAGGCAAATCTGGTCTTAGTTGGCCCTTTAGGATCAAACCATTTTTTGAGTTTGGGAGCTTGTTGTAATAACTGAAAAACTTCGAAGGCTTTTAATGCCGCTACACTGCTGAATTTTTCGGTTTTAGATTCGTCTTTGTATTTGAAACTAAACTCGGCGACCACTGGTTTTTTATTTGGTTTGCCATCGTACCAGACAATCAAAGCACATTCACACTGCAACTTGGTCTCGTTATCAATTTGGAAACTGGGCCCTTCCAGCACTATTTGGTAAGCCGTGAAGCCATTAACCACTGCAATTTTTTGGTCGCCATCGTAAGCATCCCCTAGTCGCAGAGGTAAATCGGGGAATAAACGACCTGGGTCATTGAGTTTATTTAATTTCTTATCACCCTTAATTCTGAGTTTATTAGAAAAACTGTATAAGCTAACAAAAACTGGGGGCTTGATATCTTCCTCAAATTTTTGTTTGTTGGTTTTGCCATCTTGATCTTTCATCTCACGGGCTTGGGATACATAGCGATCGCGATGGCGGAATTTTAGAGTTACTTCTCGCTTTTTGCCGTTGGCATCACTTCTTTCTCGAAAGACATAGGAATTACTATTAAGAAGTTGATCTTTCGTGTCGTAGAATCTGACTAGTCTAACTTCCGGCTCTGCAAATTCATCATTGGTAATGGTCACGATACCAGCGATCGCCTCACTAAAAATACGCCAATATTTCTGCACTTGTTGCAACAGTTCCTTCTCATCACCTTGAAACTTCTTTGCTTTGAGCATTAGTTTGTATTCACGGGAAGTCACTTTTTGATTTTTCATCTCATCTTCTCCTAAGATTTTTTTAACGAGATTGCTTCAAGCGCCACAGTTCGAGACCGTCCCCATCAGTTACAGTAAAGATGACAAGCACTGGGAACTGAATAACGTATATCTCTTAACCGCGAGATATCTGTTTGATAACCATCTGTTAACCAATATTTATGATTTTATCTACATACTGATCATGCGAAGCAAGATAGTTTTCATAAGTTTACAATTTTGCAGGTTTGTTCTACTGAAAATTTGACGACTGTCCTTTGAATAAAAAACACATGTTAAAACCGATTGAAACAATTAAAGTACTGCTGACCAGCTCCAAAATTCAATCTCTGAGGGCGGGAGAAATCATTTTCCCTCAAGGCAGTACCGGATACGTCATGTATGGAATTATTGAGGGCGAAGTTGAAATGTTGCTTGATGAGAAAGTTATCGAGACCATTCAACAAGGAGATGTCTTTGGCCAGGGAGCATTACTCCATTCGGATCACCTGAGAACCTCAACCGCTAGGGCTAAAATAGACTGTAAAATTGCCGTTATAGATCAAGAACATTTTCTCTTTGCTGTTCAAGAAACTCCTCTGTTTGCCCTAGAAGTTATGAGGAGTTATTCGGATCGTTTCCGTCGCTTGAAACTTTCACTATAGCTAACAAAAAAATGAAAATTTTAGTGATGAATGCAGGCTCAAGTAGCCAAAAAAGCTGTCTTTATGAACTCACAGAAGATATTTTGCCCACAGAGCCGCCAGAACCCCTTTGGGAAGCTCATATCGATTGGACTATTGAGGTCGGTTTTGCCGTGGGGAAAATCAAAGCGAATGGAGTCAAGCTAGAAACTAAGTTGGAAACTAGCGATCGCGGATTTGTATTATCTAAAATGCTAGAGACTTTGACCAATGGTGCAACCAAGGTCATCGAAAAGTTATCAGAAATTGATATCGTGGGCCATCGCGTGGTCCATGGAGGGACAGAATATTCTCAGGCCACAAGAATTACTTCTCAAGTAAAAGATGAGATCGCTCGCTTTAGCTCCCTAGCACCAGCCCATAATCCTGCCAATCTCGGGGGCATTGAGGCAATTGAAAATATCTTGGGAGATATTCCCCAGTTAGCAGTTTTTGACACAGCTTTTCACAGCCAAATACCTTCGCCAGCTGCTGTTTATCCTATTCCCTATCAATGGCTAGATAAGGGGGTTCGTCGTTACGGTTTTCATGGTATCTCACATCAATATTGCAGCCACCGAGTTGCTCAACTACTGGATAAACCATTAGACTCCCTAAGAATAATTACCTGCCATTTGGGTAATGGTTGTTCTCTAGCAGCGGTTAAAAACGGTCGAAGCATCGATACCACGATGGGATTTACACCTCTAGAAGGCTTGATGATGGGTAGTCGCAGTGGCTCGATCGATCCAGGAATTTTAATCTATCTAATGCGGGAATATGATTTCAACGCCGATCAGTTGGACAAAATGCTGAATAAAGAATCAGGGTTAAAAGGTGTTTCCGGATTGTCTGCTGATATGCGAACAATTCTCGCAGCCTTGGATAGTAATAAGCAAGCAAAGCTAGCTTTTGAGAGCTATATTCATCAATTGCGATCGCTTATAGGGTCAATGCTGGCAAGTTTGGGTGGGCTAGATGTCTTGGCTTTCACCGCAGGAGTGGGCGAAAATGCTAGCCTGCTTAGGGAAAAAGCCTGTGAAGGCTGGGATTTTTTGGGACTACAACTTGATATCGAGAAAAATAACTCATCTCCCCAAGATGTAGATATTGCCGCTGCTGATTCGGCAGTAAGAATCTTTGTTATTCAGGCACAAGAAGACTGGGCGATCGCCAAAGAATGCTGGAAGTATTTCAGTGAACAGTGAACAGTGAACAGTGAACAGTTATCAGTTTTTCCGGAGATTGAAGGCAAATTGCTACTTCTGCCCTCTCTCTTGGTGAGCGTTCCCTTGCGCCTGACGGCGGCGCGGGGTCTCACCGCTGCCCTCTGCCCTCTGCCTTCGAATCACTCCTTAGTCACCCGATATACCTCAGTTAAATATTGATTGACTGCCTCGGCATCATCATTCGGTAAGGGCATTTTCCCTAAGATGTCGAGGATGGGTTTGTTGTCGAGGGGCGGTACGATAACAACTAAAGAAGAATCTAATGCTTCGTCATATCTCCAAAAATCTTGCCAAGACTCGCCTTTTTCTGGTTCTGCATTGGACTCAATATTATCTTGAGCATCTTTCGTGACTGCAAGCTCTTCTGATATTACTTCTTCATTATTTTGGCCACGAAGTTGGCGTAAACTAGCTAAAATTTGATCTTTGCTTCGTCCTCTGAGCTGAAAAATCAAAAAAGGATCTTCACTAAAGCGATCACCTAACTGATAATAAACTGCGGCAATATGTTTGCAAGGATTGGCTTTATCAGGACAAGAACAACGAGAACGCACATCAGACAGCGTATAGGGAAATAAACTCAAGCCGTTGCTGGTAAAAACTGCTTCAATATCACTCGGCATTTCTCCTGCTAGCAGTTGAGCAGAAAAGATTGCCTTCTCCGACAGACTATTAATTACACAATCCCAATCTTCGTCATTAAAAGGCGGTTGCGACATTCGCTTCAAGGTTTGCTCGCGGTCTTCATCAGCTAAAGGTTCCAGCGATAGCGACACTTTATAGGGTTCGGCCTCACTACCCTGGATATCGGCCAAGATCAAAGTATCGATAAATTTAATACTTAGAACATTACCTTCTCTGGCGTAATTGCGTCCTCTTTCTAAGCGTTTTTTGAAGCGATAAGAATCCAACAATTCCAGCCATCTTTCTACCCACCATTGACGAGTTTCAATTTGATTAAAAGCCATATCTTGCGTCTCCAGGATCAAAGAAATTTTCGGTTTTTTTGTCAGACTATATCTAGAGAAGTTTACAATGGTAAATCGTAACTATAAAAAAAGCAAAATAACATTTATTATTATGTCAGCATTGGCGGCGATCGCGGTATTAGCAATATTAATTGTAGTTCATGAGTTGGGACATTTTGCCGCAGCTCGTCTGCAAGGAATTCGGGCAAATAAGTTCTCCATTGGTTTTGGGCCAACCTTATTAAAGTATCAAGGATCAGAGACTGAATATGCGCTACGGGCATTTTTGCTCGGGGGCTATGTGGGCTTCCCTGATGACGATCCCGATAGTGATATTCCCGCAGATGATCCCAACTTATTGCGTAATCGTCCCATCCTAGACCGCGCGATCGTAATCAGTGCTGGTGTAATTGCCAATTTGATTTTTGCCTACTTTCTTCTTGTTGGGCAATCAGCAACTATTGGGTTTCAACAAGTAAACTATTTCGATGGGGTCTCTGTTCCAGAAATTGTCCAAGATAGTAATTCCCCAGCTCAACAAGCAGGAATCTTGCCAGGAGATGTCATCCTCAAAGTGGACAATCAAGAATTAGGGGCGTCTCCCTCATCCCTAACCTTGCTGCAAGACTTGATACAGGAAGCTCCCAATCGCAGGTTGGAATTAACTATTGAAAGAGATGAGTCGATTATTTCTTTGATGGTAACTCCTCAAGCTAATTCTCAGGGTCAAGGTCAAATTGGGGTGATGCTAGCGCCCCATGGAGAGGTCATTCGCCATCGGAGCTCGAATATTATCGAAGCTTTTGTTGCCGGGGCCACTGAGTATCAAAGAATCGCGCAACTAACAGTTAAAGGTTTTTGGCAGTTGATCAGTAATTTCCAAGAAAATGCTAATCAAGTAGCCGGGCCAGTCGCGATCGTGGCTGTGGGGGCAAAGTTGGCTAGCAGTGATTTGAGTAATTTGTTTCAGTTTGGTGCTTTGATTAGTATTAACCTAGCAGTGATTAATATTTTGCCTTTACCTGCATTAGATGGTGGACAATTGGCTTTCTTGGCGATCGAAGGGGTGTTTGGCAAACCTTTGCCCAGCAAAGTCCAAGATAGTATTATGCAAACTGGATTGGTTTTACTTTTAGGGTTGGGAATTTTCCTAATTGTTCGAGATACGATGAATCTGACTTTCTTTCAGGAACTTCTGCAATAATCAAAAACTAGGCGATAAATTCAAACGACTAAGTCCAGACTTTTCTTTTGCCAAAGCTATTCCTGTTTTTGTAGACTAGCTTAAAACGAAGGCAGAAGAATGAAGGCAGAAGGCAGAAGGTAACTGGCATAGTGGGAGAATTAGACTCACCACTATGCCCTGTTCCACTTAAAGAAGTGGAGGAATT
>NZ_ALVZ01000108.1 GCF_000332055.1 Xenococcus sp. PCC 7305
GGCGTTGCTGAATCCAGATATGAATTCGTTTCGCGCAAAGGCGCAAAGACGCAAAGAAAGAAGCAAAGAAGATTAGTCCAAAATTCTTTCATGTTTTAAATCAGCAACGCCAAAATTGCTTGTCCTCGAATGGGGGAAAATTGAAAATTCATAAACGGCTAGTTATATATTTTGATATTCAATGCTAAATGATTAATTTTCAATGTTGACTGTTATCCTGCCATCGTCTAATTCTACAATCCGATCTGCTACATCCAAAATCCGATTATCGTGAGTGACAATTAGAATTGTACAGCCTTGTTCTCTAGCTAATTTTTGCATCAAATCTACAACATCTCTTCCCGTTTTACTATCTAAAGCAGCTGTTGGTTCATCAGCTAAAACTAATTTGGGATGGGAAACTAGGGCACGAGCGATCGCGACTCTTTGTTTTTGTCCTCCAGATAGATTTTTTGGATAATAGTTAATATGTTCTCCCAAGCCGACTGCTTCTAAAATAGTAATAGACTGTGCTTTCATTTCCTGAGCCGATAAATGATTATGCAACTCTAAAGACATTTGCACATTTTGTCTAGCAGTCAAGGAATGCAATAAATTATGAGCTTGGAAAATATAACCAATATTTCTCCTAATTTCTACTAGTCGATGTTTCCTGGCTCCCACCAATTCTGAGTCTAAAACTTTGAGACTACCCTCTTGTGGCGATCGCAAACCCCCCATTAAAGTTAATAGAGTTGTTTTCCCAGAACCAGAAGGCCCTTTTAGGATCACAACCTCTCCTGTCTTGAGAGTCAAATTAATATCAAATAAGATTTGTTTTTTTAATTCTCCTCTACCAAAAAAGTGGGCCAAATTTTGAATTTCTACAACTTTATCTGTAGATTGTTTATTATCTATCGATATTTCTTGATCAATACCTGTTATTGTATCCATATTATTTAAACTCATATTTTTTTTATAATTCATCCTTTCCTTCATTCCTCATCCTTTATCCCTCATCCCTCATCCCTCATCCCTCATCCTTTAAAAAATGTCTGCTGGATCAGCGGCGTTAAGTTTTCTGATTGCAACAGCTCCCGAAGCACAGCACATAATAAGAGTCAAAATCAAAACTGTAATTGCCCGATTGAGAGTCATCGCAATTGGTAAAGCTGTAGCGTTTGCAGTTAAGGCATACAATACTTTAGCAATCCCTAAACCAGGAAGAAATCCAACAAAGGCTAAGATGATAGCTTCTTGAAACACTAAACTGATGAAATAGCGATCGCGATATCCCATGGCTTTGAGCGTAGCGTATTCTGGCAAGTGATCAGCAACATCCGTATAGAGAATTTGATACACAATAACTATCCCCACGATAAAACCAATAAAAGTTCCCAGGGTAAAAATAAAGCCAATGGCAGTGCTATTTTGCCAATAAGTAATGTCTCTTTGAATAAACTCTTCTTTTGATAATACTTCGACATCTTGTGGCAGTTTATCCCTTAAGCGTTGGACAACAATTTGGAGATCGGCTTCTGGCTTAATATTAACCACTCCAAGGTCAATTAATCCTTTTTGCCGTTCGGGAAAGACCCTCAAAAAATTGATATCACTAGTTAAAACTGTACCATCAGCGGTAAAAGATGCCCCTAAAGAAAACAAGCCTTTAACTGTAACCTTACGAGAAGCTAGTTCTGTAGTAACAGGATTTCCTGATGCGAATAGACTAGGAATATCTCCAAATTCAGCACGGGATTGATCATCAAATAAAAGCGCGTCTTCTAGCTTTATCTGATCAATATTTTCCGCGACTCCTGGTAGATCTAAGATATTTTTCTTGGGATTGAAACCAATGACAAATAAAGTACGAGTGTTTCTTTCAATGGGATTTTTCCATGAAGCCAAACCAAGATAGACAGGCACAACCGAGTCTACCCCCTCTACCGCAAGAGATTCGTATAAACGGCGTTCGGAAAATTGCTGGGTAAAACCTAAAGCGTCGGATTGAGGACTCATAAAGAAAATGTCCCCGTTCAAAGCATGATGCAATTTCACATTGCTATCAAATAATGCAGTTTTAAAACCCAATTGTACAAACATCAACATATCAGCAAAACCAATCCCCGCTAGGGCAATTAGTAAGCGCATCTTTTCATGGGTAAGTTGTAACCAAGATAATGGAGTTTTCATTTTTGGGTAATGGGTAATGGGTAATGGGTAATGGTTACTTTTCAATATTTACGATCGCCTTAGAATTGGTTAAGGCAGAAACGCGATCGCTACTATCAGAATCGAGACGAATTTCGACTTCCACCACTCGACTATCGACATCAGCAGCAGGATCGGTATCTAAAACATCTTGTTTGCCAATTTTTAAGCCAATATGACTGACTGTCCCGGTAATCTCTCCTTCAAAAGCTCCTGTTTCACTGATAACAGTGGCTTTTTTTCCTAGTTGCACCCGATTAATATCGCTCTCGTAAACTTCGGCTACCACTATCATTTGATTGGTTTGGCCAAATTCCACTACGCCATCATCCCCAACTATTTCCCCTGGGTAAGTGTAGATATTAATGATTTGTCCATCTGTCGGCGCGGTAACATAGCTTAGTTTTAAGTCTTCTTCTGCTTGTTTGAGAGCGGCGATCGCTCTGCCAACTTCCGCCTGAGCTTTGATGACATCAACATCTCGCACTTCGGCGATGCGATCCAAAGTAGCCTCAGCTTCGCTGATTTGCTCCTCTAAAGTATCGATTTCTTGTTGGGAAATCGCCTTGGTTTCGTTTATTTGCTCTTGCATCGTCTCCAATGTCCGATTGTAGGCAGCTTGCGCTTCTACCAGTCTTTTTTGAGCAGTATCAACATCTAGTCCGCGAGATTCTAATTCCGACTCAGAAATAACGCCATCGGCTTCTAGCTTGGTATAACGCCGTAAATCAATTTCAGCTTTGACGAGTTCTGCTTCTAAACGTTCTATGGTGGCTTGTTTTTCTTCAGTTTCGGTGCGTAGCTGAGCTTCTAGACGGGCAATCAAGGCTTCATTAGCAAGAATTTCTCCCCGCAATTGGGCTTGAATTCTTTTGACTGTCGCTTCTTGAGCTGTAATCTCGCCACTTTTTGCCCCTGCTTTGACTATCGCCAAATTAGCTTCGGCAACTTTGACATCCTGTCTAGCTAATTCGACGTTGGCTTGCGATCGCTCATTATTATCTAAAATCGCGATTGTTTGACCCTGAGTTACGAGATCGCCTTCTTTGACCAATAATTGATTGATCTTCGTTCCTCCCAAATCGGGAGAGGGCGATAATTGGATCACTTCACCTTCTGGTTCAATTCGGCCCAAAGCAGTAACAGACTTCAGCTCAATTGTTTCTGTAACAGGGATAGTCGGTTCGGCAATTTCGGCTTGAGTATTATTCCTGTTGATAGCATAGATAGCTATTCCGCTAAGAAGAACTAACGTACCGACAGACATCGGGATTAAGTTTGATTTTTTGCGATTTAAATAGAACATTTTGGGTAATGGGTAATGGGTAATGAGTAATGAGTAATAAGTAATGGTCAAACTCGCGCGTTCCCTTGCGCCTGTCGGCGGCGCGGGGTCGCTCGTCAATATTTAATTTTTAATGCTCAATGTAAGAAGTGAGAGTAGAAAATTGTTGAAATCTTCCATTTTTAAATCAAACTGGCTATCTCTTCCTTGACGATCGGCAAAACCCATCATGGCCATATAAGCCACCTCTGCTCTATTTTTTGCGGCGATCGCATCAAACCCATAATCTTTAAACAACATCGACAGATAATCAACCCGTTTATTTTCCAACTCACGAACTCGCTTTTGTACTTGAGGATCCCGATTCGCCCAGAGAAAAATTGCGGGCTCAGGATCAGGCTCTTGGCAGATTTGCGAGATCAAGGAAAACAACTTGACTAAACGATCTTTAGGGTGGGCTGTTTTTTGTGATTCTTGAATTAAAAACATAGTTTGCTCTTCCCAACGCTGCAAAATAGCCTCTAATAATTCATGACGGTTCTTAAAATGCCAATAAAAACTCCCTTTACTAACTTTTAATTGACGAGCTAACACTTCCACCTTGACTCCCTCTACACCTTTCGATGTCATTAGCGACCAACCTGCATCAATCCAGTCTTCTTTTGTTAGAGCCACTTTCTTAGTCCATACGGTAGCGTATGTTTATAGTATATAAATTCTATTTTTGCTTGTCAATACGCTGGCGTATGTTTTTACTATTTATAAAGACAAAGCTTGCTATCCATAGGATCTAATAATTATATTGATTCATATTTTTACTAGACTGTACAGTTTGATTTTGCTTAGTGATATACTAGACTGTACAGTTTGATTTTGTCAACATCAACTCTGATGCATCAAAATATACACTGACTAACATTCAATAACTAACTGCCACAATGAGAAAACACCGCCTTCATGAGCCTGATCATCATAAACGTTTCAAAGATGTAGCGAAACGGACTCTTAAAGATAAGGCAAAACAAATTCTTCATGGAGCGTTACCTGAATTTCTCAAACATGGCTACGATCGCACCAGCATGGATAAAGTGGCGAAATCAGCGGGAGTATCAAAACAAACTCTTTATAGCTACTACAATGACAAAAATGGCTTGTTTACTGCTCTAATTGAAAATATCGCTTCGGAAAAGTTTCAAATACTGTGGTCGAAACCTCTTGAAGGAGAACCGGAAACTGTACTAAAAGAAATTGCCTATCGTTTATTAGATAATGTCGGAAATAAAAATCATTTGAGCTTTTCACGATTGATCTTGGCTGAATCTGATAAAAGACCAGATTTATCCCAACTATTTTTGAGCACTGTTGCTAAACCTTCGATCAAAATCTTAACCCGCTATTTTCAGGAACAAGAAGGGTTTAACTTTAGTGATCCAGAAGCTACAGCAATGATTTTCATTGGTTCTTTGATTCATTATGTGATCAACCAGGAACTACTTCATGGCAAGGAAATCATGCCCATGGAACAAGAAAGATACGTTAATACTTTAATTGATTTAGTTTTAGCCAAGAAAACTTTTGACTCTTGACTCTTGACTCTTGACTTCCTACCAGTAGCACTAGTTCGTTCCCTAAAATATAACTTCAATTCAACTCTACTCGGTATTTTCGCCCATCTACAGTAACCAAATCGCCAGTTCTGAGTTTACGTCCTCTCCGAGTTTCCAACAGGTCGTTAACCAGAACATCCCCTTCTTTGATAATTATCTTGGCTTCTCCTCCAGTTTGGGCAATGCCCTGCCATTTAAGAAACTGATCGAGTTTAATATATGGTTCCTGGATGGGCGCTGGGTTGGGTGATGATTTTGGCATGTTATTTGATATTTAAGAATGAAGAATAAGATATAACTTTTTTGCTTGATGTCTTCTTTATTTATGAATGCTTAATTTTAAAGATCTCATCAAGTTTTTTTTCGGAGCTCATAGATTTAACCAAACATAGATAGTATATGTATAAGTGATTATAGCTACGTAAATATACTAAATATTTTTAAAATAGCATCGATGTTAAATAAACTATTTTCTCCTAGGAATTTTAACCCCAAGCCTCTAACTATTCTAATTGTCGAGCCAAATCCTTGTCGTAAAGCATTTTTGGGTAGAGCGATCGAGCTCAGAAGACCTCAACATAAAATTTTGGCTGTAGATGAACTCGAACAAGTGTTCTCTCTTATGTACGGAGAGGTAGCATTGGATCTTATTTTCTTCGATATTGAAACAGAAAAAGATACTAATAATTTAAAAATTATCAAAGCTATATCACCCAACACAGCCTTAGTTCATTGGAGCAACTATAAGCACCCAGAAGTAGTGGAATTATTAAATGAATTGGGGGTCAAGACTTTTTGCATGAAGGATAGTAAACCCAAAACTATTATCCAAGCCATAGACACCGTAGAAAAAAATCCCAATATCCTCTATGTGGACGAGAGATTAAATAACTGCTTACCTTTGTTGAATGCTTAATACTAAGTTGCACTTCGTAGCGTAACTTTTAATCACGTCTTTATACATTGATAGTGTTGTATTTTCTCAAGTTAAGATCGGCAGCAGAAACTTCATCTGTCCGATTGTTATTCATGATAGAAACTGGTGTTTTTCTGAGATGAAAACCAGTATTTTTGATTCTAATCTCAAGAGTATGTAGTTTATTGTCAGTTTCGATAGTTTGAGGCAATTTAAAACTATATCCATATTGACCAGTCCCCCAGCCTAATCGCAATAAATCCTCTCTGTTGCGATCGGCAACAACATCAAAAACAAATTCTTCATCGATATAAACTGAAATTGCCAGTGTTTCTTGTTCGTTAGCGGTATTCCAAACCCATCCTCGCACTAACCCATGAGCAATTTTTTCACAAACCCCATCAAAACTGCTTTCGACAATGTCTTGATGCCCATTAAAGGACATAGGAGCAGCTACTAAAGGAATACCCCCAGGTATGATTTTTATTTCAATATTATTAGTTGATTTATTTAGCAGTTCGGGAGGAGTGGCAATTTTAAATCCTATATTGCCTGCTGGCCGATCAAGATTAAATTGATTATTGATTGGTTGATTAGCTATGGTTTGGGTTAGGTATTCTTTGTTGTTAAAAATAACTACGGTTAGTTTTTCGTTCGAGTTAAGAGGATTGGTAACCCATCCACCAATATATTTTTCATTACAATATAGTAAGTCTCCAGCGATCGAAAATTTCAAATACTTTTTTAATTCACCTTGATCTACATGGGGAAGTGAATTGTCTTTGATCTCCTTGATTTCTCTTAATGAGCGATCAACAATTGACCAAACAGCAGGCAAAGACTTAAGAGGTAATATTGCTTCTTGTTCAGCCTTATTTTTCGCGGCAAAGGCTAGTTCTCTAAACAAATCCTTTTTTTCTCTGTTAAATTTATTGTGGAGTTTATTGCCAATAAAGTTAATTAACTTTTTCGTACTGGCAATCACGCCATTTTCTACCAAAGTTAGACTATCGTGATAGTAAACCGAATTCTCATTCATAAAATATAAATCATTTTCTTGAACAAGTTTCAGATATTTCTGATAATCAGCCATTTGCATTCGATCGCCACGTTTGACCTCTTTGATAGCTAAATTTTTGAAGGAAGCAAAGAATTTGAAATGTAATAGCGCTCCAGTAAAATCTGCTAATCTAATTGAGGATATTGAATGAGTAGAATGGTAGTATCGAAAATCTTTTTGCCATTTCACTAATGGTATTTTGCGCATGCTAGGGCCATTACCCTTATTTCCTTGGTCCCAAAAAATCCGCTGACGAGGACCCCCAAAAATTTGTACTGGGGGGAAATACATAGGAGCTTTGAGATTATAAGCATCTCCAGCATCAAAATAACGACAGGTTTCAATAAATGAGGTTCCAGGAGCATAGGGAGTTTCACTGAGCTTTTTATCACTATACATATCCAGGAAAATAGTGAATAAGCCCTCGAAGTTATGGGAATCCATAAATTCACAAAGACCAATCAAATCAACATTTTCGCATCCTGGAAAAATTAAAAGCTCATCAACATCTAGGGTCAAGCACCATCTATTTTGACCATAGAAGTCACATAACTCAGTTGTCCAGTAACGCCCTGCTTTACTGGAGACATAGGAGTTACTGGTGTGAAAATATACGACATCCTTATGCTTTCTTAGAAATTCTGTTGTGCCATCCTGGGAGTCATTATCCACGGCAAAAAACTTCTTAACTCCCATCTTTTTATAATATTCGATAAAATAGGGCAGGCGATCTATTTCATCACGGACCGTGAAAACCGCAATAATATCTTTATCATCAAGATATACTTCTTTTTTATCAAAAATTTCTTGATACATTGGAAAGCTAATATTTGTGGGATGGTTTAGTCTTTTTTTCTGCTACGGAAAAAGATATATTGCTATATTCTCCTGTAGTGTAGGTTAATGATCTTGGTATTTTGTAATTTCCTAACTAGATCTTTATATTTCAAAATATGCGAAAATCGCAACAAGAATAACACTTAAATATTTACTCTTAAGTATCGATTTTTTTAAGACAAATCAATATTTTTGCTTACGTAAATTTACTTAATTTATTAGTGGGTTATTGATTCATTTTTTCCAAAACAGCTACTGAAGTAGGAGAGGTACGAGTAAAGTAATTGAAGATCAATAGTTTAAAAGTCGAGTCTATAATCACAGGAATTGTCGCAATAAAAATCCCATTAAAGTTGTTGTTTTCCGCAAGTCCAAAATGCTCAAAAGATTTGACCAGAATCACTTCCCAACCTTCAGCTGAGTGAAACCCGACAAACATGTCCGTTAAGAGAATAAAAATAAAGACTTTAGTAACGACGTTTAACTCCGTGAAATTGTAACTTAGGAAGCTCAAAGCAACGCGACAATCACGTCGCCGAAAATATACGATCGCAGTAAAAATTAGCAAAGCTGTTAAATCAGCTAAAATGTTTATTGAGCCTTCTTTGCTTTCATAGCCAGCTTCTAGCAGCAATTCTTTAGCTTTCTCTTTAAGCTTTTCCTGTTGGGCAATTTTGTCGAAATCAGGATTCAAGAGTTGTTTGACTTCTAAATCATCTCTGTATCTTCGATATTTATTGAGGAATTTGAGCCCAATTTCTTCACTAATTTTAATTTGCTCTAAGGGAATCTGATCCACTCTTAAATTATCAATAAAAGGTCTAAAAATTAAATTTTTAGCCAGGATGTTAACTAAGAGCGGAAACAGTAGCAACAAAACTACGATTCGAATAGTTATTTTTCTTTGTTCCCGTAATTGACGTAACTGTCCAATCACTTTTTGTTCGTATTGAGGGCTTAACTTATTACCTCGTAAAGGTCGACTCTTATCCCTGTCCTCTAAAACAGCATCCGATTTCTCACGAATAGCTTCAGGAAAAATCAAAGTAGATTCTCGATTAGAATTTATTGGTTTTGTGGGGAAACCTGGTTCAATATTCTCTTGTCCTTGTTTTTGACGATATTTACTAATAACAGTTTCAATAAATCGTAGCTTGTCTAAAATTTCAGATTCTGATTCTGCTTTCTTTTCAGAGATATCAAGGACATTTTTAGCTGAAGCTTGGCCCAGATCTAAGAAATTACCAATTCGCAACTGAGTCAAATTAAAATTAATTTTAGTCAATTCTCGATCTAGAACAGTTTTATAATACTCATAAACACTTTGACCTCCCTCTACTTCGGGCGAAATCATCTTGCCACCAAAATGCTGATCTTCGATCGCCTTGATCGCTAAAGCACTTTGATAAGAAGCATTCAGAGCCTTGGTAGGAATATTTCTTAGCCACTGATTAACCTTTGACCAAAATCTTGAAACAGAAACCATCCTAGACCTCCAAATTTAAGATGACGAGACAATCTATTTGAGCACATCGCTTAAATCATACAATTCAGGTGAGATCGCTCTCAAGCCGTAGATTGAAGCCGCAATACACTTAATTTCTTTTGTATTAATTTTAGTTGAGCGCCTTCATTTTAGTTTGAAAATTGGCATAAATATTTTTGACTAATTCGATCGCGTATCTGATCGCCCCAACCCTTTAATTCCCTTTGAAAATCAGGTTTATCCAACCCATCACGCCACAAAATAAATGCATCGGCTCCCGTTTTGGGATAATAATTTTTGCGAGTTCCGGCAACTGTAAAGCCAAATTTTTCATACAAACTCATTGCCACCTCATTACTCGTCACAACTTCTAAAGTTGCCCGCTCCAACTTCTGCGCCACCGCATCTTTGAGCAAAGTATAAAGCAACAAAGTACCCAAACCTTGCCGATGATAATCAGGATGAATGCCCAGCAAAGTTATATGCGCTTCTTCCAAGATCGACCAGGAGCAACCAATGCCAATAATTTTAAACTCAGCATTCTCCTCAACCGACAAAGTTAGCAAAATACTCTTGTCACTTTTGATTTCTCGCCGATAACCAGCTTCTGTCCAAATGCCATTAAAACAAAGACGATCTAATGCCGAGATTTCTGGCACCTCTTCTACGATCGCCGGTCTGATTCGTAATAACTTCATTCATTCATTATCAATTAATCCACGACTTTCTAAAGCTAAAGATAATACATTTGCCTCAATTCCTTCTTGTTTCCAAGCCTGAGACATTGACGCTACCACAGCATTTTCCGTTCCGCGATCGCATAAAGCCAAGAGAGTCGGTCCCGCACCGCTAATTACCAAGCCATAGGCTCCAGAAGCGATCGCCGCCGCTTTCACTGCATCATAACCGCGAATTAGTTTTTTCCGATAAGGCTGATGCAACTTATCTTCTAATGCCATTGCCAACCAATCTTGATTATTGGTTGCTAAACCCCTTAGCAATAAACCCATGCGAGAAATATTGAAAATGCTATCACCACGAACATAGGTTGTCGGTAAAACAGCACGAGCTTCTTCGGTTGATAATTCAAAATTGGGAATTGCCACCACCGGCACAATATCTTGATGCCAAGGAATTTCACAAATCTGCCAATTACCAGCTTCGCCTACCGAAAGCTGACAATTTCCGAGTAAAGCAGGAACCACATTGTCAGGATGACCTTCGATCGCGATCGCCAAATCTCGAATTTCCCGACCAGACAAGGGATGACCCGCCAAATGATTTGCTCCCAGTAAACCGGCCACAATTGCAGTCGCTGAACTACCTAAACCTCTAGCCAAGGGGACACCAAGTTTAATGACAATTTCCACGGAAGGAGGAACGCGATCAATCTTTTGGTAGAGCTTGAAGAAAGATTGATAAACCAAATTAGTTTTGTCTGTGCCAACATGATCGGCTTCTTCTCCTTCGACAGTAATAGTTAAACCATGATCACCCTCAGCAAGAGCAAATTGAAACTCGTTATATATAGTTAAAGCAGCACCAAGACAATCAAAACCGACTCCAATATTAGCAGTTGTACCAGGTACAATAATCGTAGTTTGGGTCATAAATAAGAAGATAAAGAACCAATAATAAGCAACAAAAAACAAGATTACTAATACTTCTTCCTGATTCTATTGTTGCTGAAAGTTTATTTCCTAGAATATCGTCTTTCTTGGATTTTATTTAATATACTCGATCTACATCAGATGCCTAACCCTAAGATCTCTGGTTTTGTTTGCTTCGCAACGTACTGATAAAACACACAAGACAGATACCCCAAATTACGCCTTTAAGAATGACTGCATTGATATCTCCATGAGGGTGGTCTGAGCGTAGCGTGACACCTCGAATAAATGCTTCTAGATGGGCAAAAAAGGGAACAAACATCCCGCCTGTGGCATATCCCCATGCTGCAACCATAAACATATGGGCTTTTTTATGTTTCTTCGACCACAATATAGCAGCAGTCAACAACAAAAGACCACAGAAATAATCTTCAAACATTGTTGTCGCGTTGATAGAAAAATACTCAAATCCTCGTCGTGAAGTTTCACCAACAATAAAGACGGCACTCATCACATAAGTCATGATATGCGTGATTTTCATATTGACTCCATTTATCAGTCAGGGCTTATAAATATATTTAACAGCAGTTTATTTTCTATAAAACTTCTAAATAGTTTGTGGCAAAGAAACATCAGTGTACTTATCGCTATAGAAGGAAAAATTCCTTAATGCCCCATCTGCTGACAGACAGGCATAGGAATTTTAGCGCTCCGCTCTCGATTTTTTTACTAGTGACTCTTCGGTTTTATTCGATCAACTCGATCTCACCAGGTCGCCAAGTTTTCTCAAACCAAGGTTCCAGAGGTCCATAGAGGCGGAAAATAGTATTCCAACCCCTACCAGGAATAGTCTGAACCCAATTATTTTCTTGTCCTTGAGGTGCTTCAGGACCAAAATAAATATCGTAAGAACCATCTGAATTTTGCACTATTCCCGGTCTATTATCATCAATTCCGGGGAATCTTTCGTCGGTTTGTAGCATCGATCTGGTTTGGTTATCGTAGATAGTGAAAGACCAAAAATCTTTTGCGGGAACATTTGGTGGCACATTAACTTTGTACGTTTTAGATCCATCTAAGGGATTGCCATCTGCATCAAGATAGGTATAAGCGTATTTTGAACCCTTGCCGATGATCTCTTTCGCCATAGCAGGAGTGATACCTGTTGCATAATAGTGGAATCCTGCTCGTGCGTCTAACAATTTTGCACCTTCATTGACCCATTCGTAGCTTCCACCAGGGAATGGATTCAACCAATTACTTTCCCCAGGATAAAAATAGAACATTTCATCACGAGGCTTGGACATGATAGTTTTTACTGTCACTGAGCCCGCATTTGCCGCTTTGGTGAAAATTTCTCTCATCCGGGCATCAGGATTAAATTCTTGTCCTTTTTTGATGCCAATAGATGCCAAAATACCTAATATTTCTGGGCTTTCCCCTTCACTAGGTTCACTTTGAACTACTTCATTAATTTCATCAAAAATTTTATCGTCCATACGATGAATTGTATTAACTAATTTGCCAGAAGCATTAACAAAGCTCATCGTCGGGGGGTTATCCTTCTGTGATAGTGGATAGATGCGGAAATTATTCTTGGTCGCATCCACCGCAGTTTTCGTTGAACCATCTACTTGGAAGCCACGCCAGAGAATCCAATTTCCATAAGTATTGGTACGGGCTACATAGTAACCTTCTGGCACTTCTCCTTCATATCCAGGAGGCAGAATCAGGAACTTACCACCTTGGCCTTGATCGGGTCCTAAACGCCCAAAATCAGCTACATATTTAAACCAATGATCGTCAATTATGCCCAAGACATCAGGTGGAGTTTCAATGACCATCGGTTCATCCTCTAACTGAAGCCATGAAAACATGTAAACGCTAGTGGTATTTGCTGTCAGGAAGAGTGATGTCGAATCCATAAGCTCTTCATAGATAACAGCATTGGTGTTGGCTGGCCCTAATTCTAAGATGCCTTTGCGAATCGCATCCACTGAAGCAATTTGGATACCACTCATAAATGCTTGGTAAGCATGTTGAAAGTCTAGAAAGTTGTAAACCTTGTCTGTGGTCTCTCCGATAGGAACTCCATCAAAAAAAGTCAAAGTACCAATACGAGTCTCGATATCATCTGGGGTAGTGATTCCAGGGGGAATCTCTGTGGTCATTTTCATTGTGGGCGGATTTTGCGCCCAACTTAAGCCAGTGGTTAAAGTCAAGATCGCCACAACAGTTCCAATTACTGTTGTCGTGAAGATCTTTTTGGCTTTTTTCATGTAGCTAAATTTAATCATCTTGGTTGTTAGTATTTTGTTTTGCAATTAAAACTGAAAAGTTGTCCGAAGTGTGGCAATCACACTATCAGGATTATCATTATCTTGGTTCGGAGCCGTCAGCCAGACAAAGCCTGGAGTAATCGAGATATTTTGGTTAATTTGATGACGATAAAAGGCTTCGAGATGAAGGGGAACATCCACTTCAAAAGCTTGAGGATCGCCACCTTCAAAAGAAGTCAGATAGGGTTCTGCACCGACGACAAACCCCAGTAAATTACCTTCTCTGCCCAAATCAGGAAAGGCAAAGGTTAATGCATAAGTGAGAACTTCGCCATCTCCACGACCAATTAAACGAGGAAACACCGCCGTAAACCAACCTCCTAAGGCAAATTTAGGAGTCGGCTGCCAGGAAAATTGCCCTCCATAACTATTGGCAATTACAGGTTGCTGTTTAAATAAATCATCAGTGCCCAGACGTACTTGTCCAGCTAAGGTATTCGCTACTGCCGTACCCGAAACTAAAAGCGAGTTGTAATTGATCCCTGCTGTTCCTGGAGTAGCATAACTGTTAGAATAGATAGTGGCAACAGAAAATTGCTCACTTGCTTGCCAAGTTAACTGTCCTAATGCACTATAGTTGCCATTAAATAAACCTTCTCCCTCATCGGGATCTGAGGCGGAAGCACCTCCTGCCATATAGCTGGCTGTGAGTAAAAATTGCTCTGCGAGTTGATAATTGGCACCAACTCCCGTTCCGCCACCGATGGAATAGATAGGGTTTCTTTGTGCGAATGTGGAAATCGCCCCTCTGCCACCATCGAGATCGTCAAAATAAGGGTTAAGAGTGGGGGCGAAGGTATGAAAAACCCCGAAACCATTATTGACAATGAAGTTTAGGCGATCACTAATGGGAAATTGGTAGGACGAAAATAGTAGCTTAACGCTGTTATTTGTATTCGCTGCAAATTGTGAGGATAAAGTTCCTTCGGCCGTGGAAACGCTCACTCCCCCAACGTCAGTGCCTGGAAGCTCGAAGGAGCCGCCATTGTTTGAAACAGGTACATTGCCTGCGGATAAATTAAGTAACAATAAGTCTTTTCCTGAAAAACTACTCACTAAATTGAGAGTTACTCTGTCCTGCAAAACAGTTTGGTTACTATTGCCATCGCCACCCCATACGTCATTAACTGCGAATACAGCAGCTCCTAAGAGCTTAGTTGTGGTCGAAAATTGATGATCTTCTAAAAAAGCAACTCTACCTTCCAAATTATCGATTTTGCCATCAAGAGATGCTAACTCTGCTGCAAATTCTTGCATCAGACGCTGAAGTTTTTCGAGATCTTCTCTTAAAAGAGTTTCGCTTTGGGCAATTAGTCTTTCTATCTGTTGCAGACAAGCATTTAAGCCAGCTGCAAATTCATAACGACTTAAAGCGCTATTCCCCCGAAAACTGTTGTCAGGATAGCCTTGAATACAACCATATCTTTCTACTAAGCTTCTGAGCGCTTCATAAGCCCAATCTGTGGGCAAAACATCTCGCAGTTGATTAACATTAGTTTCTTGGTGAAGTTCACTGGAAAAAGATGTGTCACTATAATTGTTTACTTGCTCTAGTAGTCCATTATTTATAGTTTCAGCATGGCTCGGCAAACAGATTCCCACCGTTGAGAAAATAGCAAAACAGTATTTAATCAGTGTCTGATTCATTAATTTTTCTCCTCACAAACCTTGCCATTAAATCAAGCACCTACTAAATTGTCATTATTTCCGCAATAAAACTTGTGTATCTCGACCAAAGCGTTTTAGGGTGCTAGAAACCGAGAGAAAGCTTGCATCGATGGGCGTAACGCGATCGCTATCCATCAAGATAACAGTTCCCGAACGAGGATCAGGGGAGCCAGGGAGAAATACGACCACTTGTTCGGTTTCAGTCCTTTCAACCTCAAAGGCAATTTGAGACTGATCATCTAACCGAATCAGCACTGGTTTAAATGAGGACACTGATTGATTCACATCAAATTCCGAGGTCATATTTTTTAGATAGGTATAACCAGGAATAAATTTCTGCAAAAAAGCATCGAGAGCCTGAAACAGTTTCTTGCCTAGAGGAGTACTGGAAAACAAACCGGCGATAAAACACAGTGCAATCAGACAAAAGACCGTTAAACTATTGACAAACAAAACATCCTTAACTGAATCTGCTCCCAAAGCTTCACTTAGGGGAACAGAAATTGACTTCATTATTTTTAGGGCTTTTCCCAATATGGCGATCGCAACAACCACAGGAATCAAGAAAAAGAGCCCACCAATAATTGTCTTTTCAATAAAATTCTTCATGAACAGCTTGAATTACAACAAAAATAAAATATTTTATGATTAGAGATTACTCAAAGCGCTCATCTACTCGTTCAACTTTGTCATCTATTCGATCTTCGGTTCTATCAGAACGATCATCTCTTTTATCTACACGATTATCTACTCGACACTCAGGCCCATCACCTATACAATCTCGGCGATCTTGACGATGATCAACACGATCTTCAATCCCATCTCCTGTATTTTCAACTGCATCTTGACGGCGATCTTGACGGTTATCGATACGATCATCAACTCTCTGAGCAATTTCGATAGCAGATGCAGATACTGAATAACACCCGACTATTGCTCCAACCAGCAGGAAAATACGTAAAACTCTAATCATTACTTGCTCCCAAATATTTTTTTCACGACCCAATTAGCAACAGACGTTACTATCACATAAAAGCTTGGCCAAGTCTTGTGATTTGATGCCAACTTGTCTGTATTGTTTTAAGTGCTACTCTGATTAGCTCCATCCCTGAGCTGATTTGGCACGAAATCACAAGAAATAAATTGACGGAGACATAATAATAATTTTTGTAGGGAAATAAATGTTAAAAACATCAATTTAACTCTACCTTAAGAAAATTTTGGGCAATTGTGATCGAATAATAGTTTTATGCTAAATCTTAAGAAAAGATATTTCGGGAGGAAATAGTTTGCAATTGATACGTAAGTTAGCGTTAACTATCGCAGTATCTGCTATAGGATTTTTTCCTTTAACTTCTAATTTGAGTTGGGCTCAAACATCATCTATTGAAGTTAAAGCGGAAAATAGTCTAGAAAAAATGTTCAACTATCTAGAAAATCAATCTTCTCTGAGTTTTCAAGCAGATATTAGTCAAGATTTAGTGTTTTCTAATGGTCAGAAAATTCAATTAGGTGCTGTAGCCAGATTAAAAGTACGTCGTCCTGATAAACTTCATATTGACTATCAGGGCGATCGCCGTCACGTTCGCTTTTATTTTGATGGCCAAACTTTCACGATGGAAGGATTAAGCAATAATGTTTATGCCAATTTTCCCGCTCCCGCAGAAACCAATAGTGTCAACTTTCTGGTTAATAACATTGAGGATAAACTAAATATTACTCTGCCATTAGGAGAAATAATTTCCACAGAAAATGGATTGGAAAGCATTAGAGAACGAAATATCAGTGGGGTTTATGTTGGTGAAAGCATAGTGAATGGAATTGCCTGTCATCATTTAGCTTTTCGTCAAGAAGATCTAGATTGGCAGATATGGATTGAAAAGGGAGACCAAGCTTTGCCTAGAAAATTGGTAATAACTTATAAGGACAACCCTTACTCGCCTCAATATTCTGCTGTATTGTCTGATTGGAACTTTCATTCTATTTCAGCCCAAGATCCAATTTTCTTCTTTAAGCCTGCTACTGATGCCAACAAAATAGATTTTGTCATTATTGAAGAATAAAATAACTTCTCGGAGTAAAAATTATGCAACAAGGTATCACTAAAAGAATAAAAGTTGTTCCCATTATTTTCAGTTTGTTATTAACCACAGGCTATTTAACCCCGATGTTGTTCAGTCGGGCAGAAGCCAGAGACTTCGGCAGGGGTTCGACTCGCGGTGCTGCTCGTCAAGGTAATCGGAGTGGTCGTCAAGGAAACCGCCAGGTAAACCGTGATAACCGTCAGGGCAACCGTCAAGGTAATATTGATAATCGTCAAATTAATCGTGATACTCGTCAAGATAATCGTGTAGATAACCAGAGTGGTCGTCAGGAAAACCGCCAAGGAAATATCGATAATCGGCAAGAGAATAGAGATGAGCGTTTCGATGAGCGGCAAGATTTCCGCGAGGATCGCTGGGATAATGTTGACGACTGGCGTGATGAACGCTGGGATTATTGGGATGATTGGGACGACTGGGCAGAAAGAAGATTTTGGTATGGTGTCGGGGTCTCTTTAGTCGCGATTCCTGCTACTGCGATCGCAGTTTCCGCTGCCAACGATAATGATGAGGAATACTACTACAATGAGGGAGTTTATCTAGAACAAGAAGGAGACACTTATATTGTCATTGCGGCTCCTGTTGGTACAGTTATTCCAACTCTTCCCGAAGGGTATATTCCGGTCTCCGTAAATGACGCATCATACTACTATTATGGAGGAGCATTTTATCAAGAAACCTCAGGAGGATATCTGGTTGTTCAAGCCCCTAGCGGTGCGATTGTACCCTTTATTCCTGATGGTTATACCCAAACAAATGAGGGAGGAACAACCTATTATGAATATGGTGGGGTACGTTACCAACCCTTCTATGATGGTGGGGAACTGATCTATCAAGTTGTTTAAGACACTCGCAGGTTTAAATATTTTAACTTCACTCTAATACGATTAAAGCTACAATTAGTCTTATTTCAATTGAAGTTAATGAAGCCAATCCCTTTAGCCAGAAGTGGTTTTGTTTTACCCATCATCAAATTTTTCGATGATATGGGGACTCCTGTTGAGACATATCTTAATCAATATAATATTTCTCCTGCTGTATTTGAGGATCCAGAGCAAACTCTTCCTTTACCTCTAATTCTTCAATTTATTGCTAAGATGAGTCGGGCTGAAGGGATTAATAATTTGGGGATAGAAGTTGCTAAACAATCAAACATTATTGATACGGGAATGTTTGGTTATTTACTATCCCAGTCTCTTAATACTTATGATTTGGTAAAGCGTTTATGCTATTTTATTGGCTATGCCATAAGTACTCATGGAGAACAATTCTGGATCAAAGAAGAAGAGGAAAATATTTGGCTATGTCAACGTTTCGTTCATCCTCTTAATCTCTATTCCGGTTTTTATCATACTGACTACTATAGTTTGATTTTAATTCTTGATAGTTTGCAACTCACTTTAGGGAATATTGCTCTAATTCCAGAAATTCATATCGTAAGTTCTGCGGAAAAAAGTCAAGATTTAGAAAAGCAACTAAATTTGCCAAACACCCGCTTTTATTTTAATCAACCATTTACAGCTATTTGTCTTCCGAGGAAAATATTAGCAAAATCAATTAAACAATCGATCGCAATTGCTGACCCTTGCAGCTTAAAGCAATGGCAAGCTAATGCCCCAGCCTTAGATTTTGTTGAGTCATTACAACAAACAATAAAAGTTTTACTTCTGGAAAAATATCCAACCATTAATGTCACCGCCCAAGCAACTGGCCTTAGTGTGCGATCTCTGCAACGCTATTTATCTCAACAAAATCTCACCTATTCAAGATTGATGGATCAAGTTCGTTACGAATGGGCATTATCATTATTGAATAATTTTGATATTCCTTTGATAGAAATAGCCTATACTCTAGGATTCAAACATCCAGCTAATTTTACTCATAGTTTTCGTCGTTGGACTGGAGTTTCTCCATCCCAATTTCGTCAATATTCATTAAAAGAAGAAGCTGCTTGAAAAATTAGGCGTTGCTGATTTAAAACATGAAAGAATTTTGGACTAATCTTCTTTGCTTCTTTCTTTGCGTCTTTGCGCCTTTGCGCGAAACGAATTCATATCTGGATTCAGCAACGCCA
>NZ_ALVZ01000109.1 GCF_000332055.1 Xenococcus sp. PCC 7305
TGATTACTTTCGTCAAAGACCGACCAGGACATGACCGTCGCTACGCGATCGATGCCAGCAAAATCAGAGACGAATTAGGTTGGACTCCCCAAGTAACCGTAGAAGAGGGCTTACGGAAAACAGTGCAATGGTATTTGGATAATCAAGATTGGTGGCAACCTTTGCTTTCTCCTGAATACCAAAGTTTTTATCAAAAGGTTTATTCTGGGGCAGCTTAAATTCACCGTAATTTACTATAAATCTATCAAAATGAGATCGCGATAGGATTACAAAATCCCGATCTAGTGAGATTTGTCTATGAAAATAAATCTAAATTATGCCTCCGAAACTTACTCCAAAACAAAGACTAACTTAGATAGAAAAAATCTTACAATCAGCATTTAATCTTTTTTTGATTTTACCGTTTTTTGATTAGATTATTTCTTGATTTCTTAACTATTTATTTAAGCAAAATGTCGAGCTAATTATTTTGAATTGCTCTGTATTTCATTTTGACGTGCGGAAGGTGGGCCCTTAGTGGGACTTTTTGTTCAAGCACGTAATCTGGCTCTCAATCTCTATCGACAATACGGTTTGACTAATATGGCTCAAGCATATGCGCAGCGGTATCCTTTAGGACAAAGGTGTTTCTCACAATCCCTAGAGCTGCTCATGGATGTTTTTAGAATGAAATAGCCCTGGTCATCACCCTAGCCACAAACTAATAATTCGTGGTCTCCCAAAGCGAAGAACTACGAGAGACCTTCGGCAATCGCAATCCGCGATCGCGGTGCGGTGAGAAAATAGAGATATAATTAAGATTCAACTGTAAAAATACCCTGAAATATGGCCAAGGAAAAAATCACAATTAAAGGCTAATCAAGATAGAAAATCTCGTCCTGTACTCAAGTCTAAGTGATACAAATTATTCAGGAAAATATGTTTAAATAAGCCCAATGGAAGAAATAATCGAACTCAAACAGTCAATTATTAGCCAAGACTGGGAAAAATCTCTAGCAATAATTGAAGAATTGGAAGATATGGGAAGACAGGATAAGCTCAATAATTTACAAAGTTTTCTTGTTATCCTTTTGGTTCATTTAATTAAAGTTCAAGTAGAAAAAAGAGTAACTAAAAGTTGGAGAAACTCGATCATCAATAGTCTCTTAGAAATCCAAAAACGTAATCATTTGGGGCAAAAATCTCACTATATCAAGAAAAATTGCTGGCAAGAAACCTTTCAAGAAGCGTTACCTAGAGCTTTAATCAAAGCTTCTCAAGAAATTTTTGAAGGTATAGAAGTAGAAGATCTCATCGATTCTCTTGATCAAGAAACACTTAGAGATACAACCTTCAAGCTTATAAATGAGACATATAATTTGAAACCATTAGAGATTTTCGATTTAATTAAAAATAGTTTTACTATTTCTACAAAAAAATAGAGGGCAAATTGTCATTCGGTAGGGCGATCATAATACGATGTAATCTAAGAGTTTTTTATTCATGAATATTCTAATTACTGGCATAGCGGGTTTTATTGGGTATTTTTTAGCCCAGCGTTTATTATCTGAAGATAACCAAATTTATGGCATCGATAATTTGAACAATTACTACGATGTAACTTTGAAGAAAGCTCGTTTATCACATTTGTCTTTATCATCTAATTTTACCTTTCAATACCTGGATCTAGCAGACCGTAGTGAAATGGCTAAGCTATTTCAAGAGCATAGCTTTGATTGCGTTGTTAATTTAGCGGCCCAAGCAGGAGTCCGTTATTCTTTAGAAAATCCTTCAGCATACATAGATAGTAATCTTACTGGGTTCGCGAATATTCTAGAGGGTTGCCGCCATAGTCAAGTTTCTCATCTCGTGTTTGCTTCTTCTAGCTCAGTATACGGAGCAAATAAGAAAGTTCCTTTTCAGGTAAGTGATAATGTAGATTTTCCTGTTTCTTTATATGCCGCAACCAAAAAATCTAATGAACTTATGGCTCACGCCTATAGTCATCTTTATAAAATTCCGACAACTGGATTGAGATTTTTTACTGTCTACGGACCTTGGGGAAGACCTGATATGGCTTACTTCAAGTTTGTCAAAGCAATTCAAACCAATCAGCCGATTGATGTTTACAATTTTGGGAAGATGAAAAGGGATTTTACTTATATTGATGATATTGTTGAAGGCATAACAAGAGTCATGAGAAAACCGCCTCAAGTTAACATTGATCCTGATAATAGTAGCCAAGCAGCATATAAAATCTATAATATTGGCAATAATTCTCCAGTGGAATTGATGCATTTCATTGAAGTTATTGAACAAGAATTAGGAAAAAAAGCACAAAAAAATATGTTACCGATGCAGGCTGGGGATGTTCCCATGACCTACGCCGATGTTGATGATTTGATGAAAGATGTAGGTTTTAAACCTTCGACTTCCATCGAAACCGGAATTCATAATTTTATTGAGTGGTATCGTGACTACTTTAAAAATTGAAAATTAATCTTTTAAACCGCATCTAGTTTGAAACCTGTAGTTTTTGCCATTGTTTCGGGAACAGGGAATAGGGAATGGGGAACAAGGTTTGAGGCCTCTATAACTTTGTTTCAAAATTCCAGTTCTCAATATGGACGCGGTTTATAACTTAGATCTGTAATCTACTGGGTAGTCCACCAGAGAAAAGAACTGAGAAATAAGGATTATTTGATTTTTCCTCGTTCCTCGTTCTTTCTTCTTTAATTCGACGATTCTGTAACTTCTTCGGGCTCTTTAAATACAATACGAAGTAGAGGAGGGGCCACGAATGTAGTGAGAATTACCATCATAATGATTGCTGCTTCAGTGGATTCTGACAAGGCACCACTAGCCGAACCAACCCCAGCAAAAACTAAGCCCACTTCACCTCTAGGAATCATTCCCACACCGATCGCAAGTTTATTCAGGTCTGGTTGTCCAAACAGAGTAAAACCAGTAATTACCTTGCCCAGAATAGCCACCACAATCAAAAATGAAGCAATGACTAAACCTTCGCGATTAGCAGGTATTGCCGGATTAAGCACACTAAGATCTGTTTTGGCTCCTACACAAACAAAGAAAATCGGTACAAAAATATCGGCAACGGGAATCACTTGCTCTTCCAATTCTTTGCGCTTTTCGGTCTCCGCCAAAATCAAACCCGCAGCAAAAGCTCCCAATATGGCTTCCAACTGAATGACATTAGCGATATAAGACAAAATAAAAGCAAAAACTAATCCAGTTAACAACAACTGACCACGAGTTTTCATTTCGTTGACAAGACCCACAATTAGAGGACTAATCAAACGGCCAATAACAATCGCTCCAATTAAAAATGCTCCCGCACTAATCATCAAGAAAATAACATTGCTAATCTGAATTTCCCCAGTCTTCACCAAGCTCGCCACTACTGCTAGAACAACGATACCGAGAATGTCATCTAAGACAGCAGCCCCAATAATAATTTGACCCTCTTTGGAGCTAATTTGTCCCAACTCTGCCAAAACCTTCGCGGTTATTCCAATACTGGTCGCCGTCAAAGCCGCCCCGGCAAAAATAGCTGGGATAACCGGAACAGCAAACAAATAAACCAAACCCGCAGTCCCTGCAGCAAAGGGAGCAACTACTCCTACTACTGCCACAACCGCAGCCTGAGGGCCTACTCGAATTAATTCCTTGAGATCCGATTCCAAGCCGATTTCAAATAAGAGGATAATCACGCCCAACTCCGATAGCAAGGAAATAACCTCACTTTGGGAAGCAAAAACCGCAGGAGTCGCTTCAACTGTTAGCCCAGCTGTTTGCTGCAAAAAACTCATAATCAGCGAATCGTCTGCTGCCGAGCCACTTTCGGGAAATACTAAGAGGTGAAAAGCCGAGACTCCAACTAAAACTCCCCCAACCAACTCTCCTAATACAGGAGGAAGATCGATTCTGGCACAAATCTCTCCTCCCAGTTTGCTGGCAAAGTAGATAATCACCAGACTCAGCAAAACTCCAGCTAATACTAGACTGCTATTTTCGGACTCTGATTCGGCTGTTGTTGCCAATAAAGGGTTGAACCATAATTCTGAAGAAATTCCATTCCAATATATAAGCTCGGTCATATTTTATTTCTAAACAAGTTTTTTCAATTAAGTTAACTAGCAAAATCATACTTACAGGGAAGAATATCTAAGTAGTTTACCAATTTATTGTTGTAGATTCTGATTCTCCTGCTGTTTTTGGGAGTTTGCGAAGATAGTATCCTTAAATATTGTCATCTGTTGGTAGGATTACTTCCCCCAAGTTTTTGTAGCATATAAAATCATCTTGAAATATAGCGATATAACGAAATATGTTGTAAGGTTTTGGGGATATTTAACTTTGTAATTCGTTCCTGTCATGAAGGCTCAATCAGAAGAATTTAATCTGGAACTTCTTCCCCAGGAGCAGCTTTCACCATCAATTAAGCAAGCTCCGCCAAACACGTCAATAATCGTTGATTTTGATGAGACTTTATTTTTGTTAAATTCCAGTGCGGAATACCTCAACAGTTTGCAGCCTCGTTTTATTGCTGCAATCATACTAAAAGTATTGTCTTTCACCAAGCCCTGGCGATTTCTCATAAAGTCCAGTAAGGATTCTGAAGTTAGAGACTGGTTTTTAATTATATTTTTGACTTTGTTGTTGCCTTGGAACATCTTTTTGTGGCAAAACACTGCTAAGAAATTCGCCCGAAACTATAGTAATTATGAATTAATTACAGAACTCAGTAAAAATAATAAAACTAATTTAATCATTGCTACATTAGGATTTCAGTTTGTCGTCGAGCCAATTCTGAAATCTATGGCTATTGAATATAATCAGCTTATATCCTGTCGGTTTTGGCAAGGTGCCAGCGATCGCAAAAAGGGTAAGTTGGCAATGGTGCAAGAATCGATGAAAGACGAACAGATATCCGAAGGAATGTTAATAACTGATTCCTTGGATGATGAATCCTTATTAAAAGAAGTTGCCTATCCTTTTTTAATAACCTGGAGTAAAGCTCAGTATAATAGTCCAATGGCAGATATTTATTTTCCTCTATACTATCTAGAGAAGATTAAAAGACCAGGAGAAAATTATCTTCTTAAAGCCATTTTGCTAGATGATTTTCCCATTCTCTTTCTGGCCTTTAGTTGGTTAAGTCCTCAACCAGTTTTGCATGGCATCTCAATCATATTCTTGGCAATTTCATTTTGGTGTATTTATGAATATGGCTATTACGAAAATGACTTAGTGGCAGAAAAATATGAGAATGACCCTCAAATATCTCAGAACTATCTAGATTATAAACATAGTGCCAATTGGTGGATTCCTTGGATCTGGTCTATAGCCTTTGGTGGTATTGGAATTGTATTTTTAGAAGCTAGCCGACAAGCAACCTCAATTTTTGACTGGGGATGGTTGCAAAACAGTAATCTAGGATTAGATGATGGGATTTCACTAGGAATTTACTGGATTGGGTTTTTGCTGGTATCGAGACTTTGTTTTTGGGTTTATAACTATGTCAACAAAAAAACCAGAATTTGGTTATATCTCCTCCTACAAATTACTCGCTATTGTGGATTTCTAGTTGTAACTGCTAGCAATATTGTGGGGATGAGCGCCCTGCTTTGCCAAATTTTTGTTCGCAGCATTAGCTATATAATCTATAGATATGCCGGCGGCACGAAGAAAAGCTGGCCCGACCTTCCAGAGCAGTTCTTAAAGCTTTTATTGTTTGTGCCTATGATTGTTGGGCTAAGTATCGTTACCGCCGATTGGTCAATATTATTTGGAGGGCAAACTTTAGCTTTTCTTCTCTGGTTTCTCCTAAGATCTAGAAACCAAACTCGTAAAATCATAGGAGACTTTAAGCTTTTAAGACAAGATGGCGCTAACTAATGTGATTCTGTTCTTAACATTTTCAAGGACTTAAATCTTGGGGCAACTGCTTGGGATAGAATTTAGCCGAGATAATTCTATAGATATATAAATTTGAGTGCGTAATTTCTGAAATTAAGTTACAAATAGTAACTGTTGATGGGTTTGGGGTCTAGGTCTATGTGCGGCATAGTTGGGTATATCGGGACACAAGAAGCAAAAGAAATCCTAATTTCTGGTTTGGAAAGATTGGAATATCGGGGCTATGATTCAGCTGGAATCGCAACGGTCTCTGAAGGTAGATTGAATTGTGTTAAAGCCAAGGGAAAACTCTATAATCTCAGAGAGAAATTAGAGCAAACTGTTGATAATGCTCAAATTGGTATTGGTCATACTCGTTGGGCAACTCATGGTAAGCCAGAAGTCCATAATGCCCATCCTCATCTTGATAGTTATCTCAAAGTTGCCGTGGTACAAAATGGCATTATTGAGAATTATCGAGAATTAAGAGAAGAATTAAAAAGTAAAGGCATAGGATTTAATTCCGAAACTGATACCGAAGTTATTCCTCATTTAATATCCCAATATTTAGCTGATTCTAATATTTCCCTATTAGAAGCTGTACAGAAGACAATTCCCCATTTGGAAGGTGCCTTTGCGATCGCAGTTATCAGTGCTGACAATCCCTATGAATTGATAGTCGCTCGTCAACAAGCTCCTTTGACTCTAGGTTTTGGACAGGGTGAGTTTTTCTGCGCTTCCGATATTACAGCCTTAGTGCCCCATACCCATGCGGTTTTAACCTTGGAAAATGGTGAGATGGCTAGGTTAACTCCTTTGGGAGTGGAAATCTATACTTTTGCCGGGGAAAGAGTGAGTCGATTCCCCCGCACCCTCGATTGGAATCCGGGACAGGTGGAAAAGCAAGGATTTCGCCACTATATGCGCAAAGAAATCTATGAGCAACCAGGAGTTGTGCGCAGTTCCCTCGAAACCTATCTGAATCCCAATTGGAAGTTAGAAGAGAATCCTGATTTTAGTCCGATTAATTTAGGTTTTTCTGAACAGTTATACGATAATATAGATTTTATCCAAATCCTCGCTTGTGGGACAAGTTGGCATGCTAGTTTGATTGGAAAATATCTGCTGGAGCAAGTTGCAGGAGTCATTACCTCTGTTGATTATGCTTCGGAATATCGTTATTCTCCCAAACCCGTAATTCCCCATACCCTGATTGTGGGGGTGACCCAGTCGGGAGAAACTGCGGATACGATCGCGGCTTTGGAAATGGAAAAGGCCAGACGAGAGAAACTAGATAGCAAGTATCATGCCAAGTTGTTGGCAATTACTAATCGGACAGAAAGTACCATTGGTCAGTTGTGCGATCGCATTATCGACACCCAAGCAGGCATTGAAATCGGTGTGGCCGCAACGAAAACTTTTGTCGCACAAGTAATGGGTTTTTATTTCCTGGCATTAGATTTAGCCTATCGTCGCCGGAGTTTGTCTAATGAAAGGATAGATTCTATTATTACTGGTTTGCGCAGTCTCCCCGACAAAATGGAAAAGATACTCGAAACGCAAGAAGACGCGATCGAAGAGTTGGCTCATGAATTTGTGAAAGAAACTGAAGATTTTATCTTTGTAGGTCGGGGAATTAATTTTCCCATCGCCTTGGAGGGAGCTTTGAAACTAAAAGAGATTAGTTACATTCATGCTGAGGGTTATCCGGCGGGGGAAATGAAACATGGGCCGATCGCCTTGTTGGATAGTGAGGTGCCAGTAGTTGCGATCGCCATGCCGGGCTCGGTTTATGAAAAAGTTATTTCTAATGCCCAAGAAGCGAAAGCAAGAGATGCGAGATTGATTGGTGTGACATCGGTTAATGCTGAGGAAGCGGGGCTTACTTTTGATGATGTGTTGAATGTGCCAGAAGTGGAGGAGTTGTTGTCCCCAATTTTAGCGGTGATTCCTTTGCAATTATTGTCTTATCATATTGCTGCAATTAAGGGGTTAGATGTCGATCAGCCAAGAAATTTAGCTAAATCAGTTACTGTTGAATAATTTTATAGACATTACCATTGGAAAACCCTATACCGCACCTATGGGTGGAGGTCTATTTGAGATTAGGGCGAAGGGGAAAGAAGGGATTGGTCGCTCTTTTTACTGTACGCTCAAAGGCAAAGAAATAATTATTCTCCACTCCTTCTAAAACAAGTAATATTTCTCGCTTAGAAAATGTTAATTCTCTTTCTTCTCCTAGACTTTCAACAATTGAAAAATATGCTGATGCTGTGGGTTATAAAGTAGAAATTAATTTTGTACAAGTATCTGAAACAAACAGTTGAGAATATTATTATGTTCAATATTTTGATTTAGCGAAAAGTGTTACTTTTGAGTAGCAAATATATTAATTTAGACTAATGAATTATTATGTTTTTTTCTTTCTCCGTCTGGCACTTCTATCTTCAGGTGAAAAATTAAGGATAACGGGAATATGTTTTACATAAAAAGTTCTGCCTGAACGATTATGTTTATGACTAGAGATAAATGATAAATCTCTATCTTTACAAGATTCAAAATTATATTCTGGGAGATTTTTATTGATTAGGTATCGTTGCCATTTCTCCATAATTGATTTAGTATCTTTTTCAAAAATATAAATTAATAGACCACCATGATCTTGAGCTGTATCACCAGTTGAATATCTTGTCGTTAATTGTAGAAAACCTTCCCATAAATAGTTATTATCTCTAAATATTTTGGCTTCTCCAAGCCAGAGACAATCATCTTTTCTAACACTAATATCTACATGACCTCCGATTTTAGGCTCATGTTCTACTTGATAATCTAGAATTTTCAGTTGTCCTACTATTTCTATAGTTAAACGGTCTTCTCCATCTGCTTTTTTGCGCAATTCTGGATTTTCTTGAATTTGAGATATTACTCGATCCAAATCTCGGTAAAAACTACTATAAATATCATTATCTTTCTTTATAGCTTGTCCGCAGATTTCGTAATTATAAAATTCACGTTGTGATTTTACATTCTGAACATCTCGATTTAATAAAGATACATTATTAAGTGAAGTGAAATCTATATCTTGATGTTGATTGATCAAATCACTTTGAGGAACAAGAGAAAACTTTTCAATAGTTTTTCTTGCATTCTTTTGTAATTGATAATCAGAACTAGACAAAACTTTCTCTAGGTAAGGAATTGTCTTTTTACCCATATTATTTAAAATATCTATAGCTTCTTCACTTACGCTACAATCTTCCAATCCAATACAATTATGATGTCCCAATGCTTCAATTAAAACAGGAATAGCTATTTCATTATTATTCCTTCCTAAGGCAGATGCAGCAGTAAAACGGATAGAAAAATCTTGATCTTTTAAAGATATTACTAAACCTTCATTCGCCAATTTAGTTGATATCTTAACCAGAGTTTTTACTGCTTCTTTGCGAACAAAATCATCAGAATATTTTAAGAGCTCAATTATAATAGGTTCAAGATCAGGAAAACCTAACTTACCTAGTGCAAAAATAAGACTAACTACAACATATTCATCTCTTTCTTTTTGTAGTAGAGACAAAAGAAAATTATTAACTGAAGATTCGCCTATTTCTCCTATTGCTTCTGCTGCAAATTTTCTTATTACAGAGCTTTTACTTTGATCTAGCAATACTTTTGCTAATATAGAAATTGTTTCTTTTTTACGGATTTGGAGTAAAGCTATAATTGCTAAAGAATGACTTGATCCATAATTAACTCCTTTGATATCTTCTTGCTCAAGAGCGTCTGATAAAACTTTTATGACAGTTGGATTTCCTATGTAAGATAAAGCAGTAGAAGCACTATTACGAATTAGAAAATCATCATCCAATAGTGCAACATGGAAAAGTTTATTAATTACTGAATACGAAACTGTACCAATCTGTCTGATAGTTTCTACTGCTTTTTTGCGGAGTTCTACATTTTCTTCAAAGAATGCATTTTGCAGCTCAAATAATAAATCTTCTCTTTCTTGTCCCTTGAAAATATTTTGAATAGAGTATCTTATTGACCGATTATCATCTTTCCATAGTTTTGCCAAAATGGCAAAAGCTTCTTCAGAGCCTTCACTTTCTAACAAATAAGCGGCTTTATGACGAATATCGTCATCTTCACCATTAAGAAGTCTCTTGTAAAATGATAAAATATTACTATGTTTATTAGGTTTTAAATGAAAAATAATACTACTATTTTCATTAGATATTGTTAAGATTTTACGATCCAAAGCCTCATTCAATAAATCAATAAAAGTCATTTGCCCAAACTTCTCTAATGCAATGAGTGCTCTAAAGCAATTTTGCTTGTTGTTTAAGTCATGTTGAAGAATTGGAACTATTTGTGTTTCCTCATAATCTGCTAACGCACACGCAATCTCGAATTTGAGATTATTATCTGCTTCTTCTAAAAGATTTCTAAGAAGATTTCTTGCGGCAGGTGAATAAATGTTGGTTAGAGAGCGAATAATTTCATGTTTTGTGGATGATTGACATTGATATTCAGTTATTTGCTTCAAGTAAGGGATCGCAAAACTAGACTTTGTTAAACCCATTAGCTTAATTTTGAGCATGTCCGAAATTGCTAATTCTGAAATAATAGCTACGGTTTTTTCTTGAAGTGAAGCCTGAACCTCTCCAGATAATCTTGCTCCTAATTTTAAATCTACATTTAAGGCTGATTTAGTTATTCGTTCTGCTAAAGCTTCTAACTCAATAAAAGACATTGCGATCGCTATTACTTCTGTCCACTTGAGATAATTCAAGTAATTTTGTTGTAATTCCTCGTCGCTTAATTTTTCTAACTGAGGGGCTAAATATTCTCCTGCATAATATTCTTGAAATAGTTGATGATGAAATTCAATGCGATCAGGTTCACTGGCTACTTGAAGTAAATGCCACTCTAGTAAATCTTCTAACCATTCTTTAGCTTTAGATTTTGGATTCGATTCGTTTGATAAAAATTCGGCTATAATGCCTTCTGCTTTAGACTTAGAAATAGAAATCCAAGAAGAGGTAGGTTTAAATGGATCAGCATGCAAATAACCTTGCACCATTTTAAAAGCTAGATAGCAAAGAAGATCGAAGGCAAAACGGCGAGAATCTCCAGAGACATTTCTCAGTCTTTCTGGCTTGAATTTTTCATATCGACGAGCGAATTCTTTGCGAAATAAATCGCCTCGGTTTTGGGGGATATTCCTTTTCTCAGAAAGCACCTCACATAACATCTGTAGAAGCAATGGTGTTTGTCCCAGCTCTTTTAGTTTTCCTTTAAGCTGTCTTAATAATTGATCTCCTGTATCTGGCAATCTCTTTGTTACAAATTCTCTTATTTGTGGCTCAGTTAGCGGTAACATCTCTAACTTCTTAATTTCTCCTGTAGCTAAAGCTGAACCGAGTTCTCTAGTTGTAATGATTAATGGCGTTTTTAAGTTAAGACACGATTGTCTAAACATTTCTACTTCTCGTAATGCCGAATCACTAGGTAATTCATTTAGTCCATCTAAAAGAATGAGTATTTTGCGATCACGAAATAGCTTCTTAAAAGCTTGATCATCTAAATCAATCCACCAATCAAGCTTATCTTTGATTGTTTTCAATATTGAATCTTTAAGATTACGTAATTCAACCAGAACAGGAATTTGAGGAATTTCATCTTTATCCTGTTCTATTGCCTCTAAACATCGTTGTGCTTCTTCTTTCTGTAATTGAAGCAATGCGGTCGATTTTCCAAAACCAGGTTTCCCAACTAGTAATACTTGCTCCAATGCGTATTTTCGTAATCCTTCCAGAACAAGGTATTTTTCTTCCTTGGTTTGTTTTAGTTCTTGATTTAAAGATGAAGAGTTGTGAGTTTCCACTTTTAGTGGCAAATTAGTCCAACTTGGAACATAGTTTTCTCTCGAATTTTTTTCTTGTTGCGAGTTTTCAAGAAGTGATTTTAGATAAGACTTAAATTCAACTAGAGCAACCATGTAAAAAACTAGGCTAAATGATTGTAATGGCTTCTACACACTGTATCCAGATTTTTTAATCATATGCGGAGCTCTTCGCGATCGCAAATTAGAGCTAAAATTTGGTTAGTCCCCTTAACTACCAAAATGAAAGTAAAAAATATTGAAATTTCCATAGGAAAAATACAATTACTATGTCAAAAATACCATATTCATAAACTTGCCTTATTTGGTTCAGTTCTCCGTGATGATTTTAACCATAATAGCGATATTGATATATTAGTAGAATTTAACCCAGAACATATACCTGGATTTATCAAACTGCATCAAATTCAAGAAGGAATTTCTCAATTATTTGGCGGAAGAAAAATAGATTTAGTTACACAAAAATTTCTCAACTATCAAATCAAAGATAAAATCTTAGCAGAAATGGAAGTTTATTATGTCGCCAAAAGATGAACGAGTTTATATTCAACATATGATTGACAATTCCAACAAAGCAATGAGTTTTATTCAAAATACTAGTCGCGAAGATTTTGATAATGATGAAAAATTGCGTTAAGACCATTGTCATCTAGATCTCAGATATTAATTAAGTTTAGGTAGAGAGAAAGTAAAATTAGTCCCTTCACCCAATTGCGATCGCAGCTCAATTCGTCCTTGATGAGCACTGATAATTTGCTGACAAAGATATAATCCTAAGCCTTTACCCGATCGCCGGTGGTTTCCTTGATGATATCTTTGAAAAATAGTTTCTTGTTCTTGGGGCGATATACCAATTCCCGAATCTTCTACTTGAACCAAAACCTCTGAGTCATTTTGAAATAAGGATACTCGAACAGCTCCAGCATCGGTAAACTTAATCGCATTGCCAATCAAATTAGTTATAACTCTACGTAGTTCAAGGCGATCGCCTTTGATCTGAGGAATCTCATTTGCTAGACAATGCTTTAGCTCAATACCTTTTGCTTTTGCTAGAGGTTCGAGTTCAGTTACTACTTCTGCTATTAACTGTTGCAAATCTACAGGGATAAAACTAAGAATTTTTTGCCCTAACTCGTAGTGATGAGTTTCTAGAAGTTTGTTCAGCATGTCCAACATATTTTGGTTGCTGCTAATAATATTTGCGATCGCTTCTTGTTGCTCACAAGTGACTTCTCCAAAGGCTTGTTGAGAAATTAAATCGAGCATTCGGTTAGCCGCCACCAAAGGAGTTCTTAAGTCATGAGTAAGACAGGAAACAAAATTTTCTCTTTGATCGATAGTTTCTTTGAGGCGAAGCATTGAGCGCACTCTAGCTTGTAACTCATCGATCTGAAAAGGCTTACGGACAAATTCATCTGCTCCGGCATCCAATCCTTCTACAAGACTAGATTCTTCCCTTGCTGTCACTAGCAAAATGGGAATAAAAGGAATATTTTTATCCTGACGGATACGCCTTGTCATCTCATAACCGTCTATTCCAGGCATCATTACATCCAATAAAATAAGACTGGGAGGTGCTTGTTTGATTTGCTTGAGAGCTGTTTCTCCATCGTGAGCCAAGACAACATGATGACCTTCTTGTTCGAGAGCAAGTTGAACTAAGAATAAGTTATCTGGAATGTCATCTACAGCTAAAATATAGTTACCTTTAACAGTTTCCGTGGCAGACATTAAGCTTATTAATAAGTATTTTTAGATAAAACTAATCATAGAAAATAATGCCTGAGTTAGACATCATACTTGCGAGGGATTTCGACAGTAAAAGTCGCTCCTTTGCCTAATTCACTGTTTAAAGTAATTTTACCACCCATCATTGTGACTAGAGATTGAGTAATGGCTAAACCTAAACCCGTTCCTGAATGTTGGCGAGTAAAGCTTTGATCTGCTTGTCGGAAAGCCTGAAAAATTTTATCGCAATCTTCTGGGGCAATTCCAATACCTGTATCGGTAACAGAAATAATAATTTGATTTTCTTCTATTACTTCAGCTTTAATACTTATAGTTCCTGATTCAGTGAATTTAATCGCATTAGAAAGTAAGTTGATAATAGTTCTTTTGATAAAATTAGAATCTTGAATTAAATAGGGGTCTTGTAATTTAACATCAGTTATTAGGTCAAGTTGTTTTTGGAGAGCTAATGAACGTAATTCTTCTACAGTTAATTTAATTAAATAATTAAGATCAAATTTTTGTGGTTTTAATTCTAACTTTCCTGCTTCAATTTTAGAAAAATCTAGCATCTCATTAATCATATCAAGCAAATTTTTACTGTTATTAAGTATGCGCTCAACGAGATTTTGTTGTTGCTGAGAAAGAGGATCTTTATATTGACGGAGTAGCAGTTGAGAAAACCCCATAATGGCATTCATCGGTGTCCGCAACTCATGGGACATGGTAGCTAAAAACTCTGATTTGAGATTGTAAGATTCTTGTAATTGAATATTTTGTAATTTGATTTGCTGTTGTTGTCTTTCTAATTCTTGATTTTTCAAGATTAATAGTTCATTACTAGCTCGAAGACGTTGATTGGCTAGTTGTACTGCTTTTTCTGCCCGATGAACCCGAATTGCACTGGTAATTGCTTTTGCTAAATTTTTGGGTTCTATTTTAGCTTTTGATAAATAATCTACGGCTCCTGCTTTCATAATTTTGACTGCAATTTCTTCATCACCTTGTCCTGTCAAAACAATTATTGGCAAGTCTAAATTTATTGCTTTGATCTCGGCAATTAACTCCAAACCATCGATATCTGGTAAACGATAATCTAGTAAAATTATGTCGAACTTTCTAATATTTTTTTTGCTTGTTTGAGTAGGGATATTAGTTCCCAAAACTTCAAATAAATTATGCTCTTTGAGTTTGAGTTTTGCGATTGCATTTTGACCGTCTTCCGCTTCTGCTAAATTAACAGCCAAACCAGCTTTATTTAAGGCTCGCTTTACCGTCATACGATCCACTTCATCATCATCTACTAATAATATTGAAAACTGTTCTTCACTCATTATTCGATTAATATTAAATGTTAAATCTTTAAGGCATTTCACACAAAGTCCAATATTTGTTTAATGCCACCATTACTTCAGCAAAATTACTAAAGGTAACGGGTTTGAGGATATATCCCGCCACATTTAAGTTATAAGCCTCGATACGATCTTTATCTTCATCAGATGTAGTGAGAACGATCACAGGAGTTTTTTTTAAATTATCGTCATTTCTCAATTCATGAAGAAACTCTAGACCATTCATTTTTGGCATATTGAGATCTAACAATATAAGTCTTCTAGTTTCTGGAACTTGCGGTAGTTGTCCATTATTCAATCGCAACATATCCAGAGCTTCTAAACCATTACCTGCTATATATAAGGGATTAGTTATCTTATGCTTTTTGAATGCTCGTTTAACATTCATCACATCAACTTCATCATCTTCTACTAATAAAATGTTAATAAATCGTTCTTGCATCATTGGGACTTCAGTTATTCTTCAGTTATTTAAGTATATTATTCCCTAATATTTTTATTAGAAATAGATTAGTACATATCTTTAATTACATTACTACCTTAAGTCTTTCTCAGGGCTCAGTCCTCGGCTAAAAGTTAGAGATAAGCCAGATAAAATATTAAAGAAACATAAAAATTATTGCCACTATTATTGTCGGTCGCCCTAAGCTTTCTGCCAGGTAAAGCGAAAAGTTGCACCTTGTCCTAGTTCGGACTCTAGGGTAATCGTGCCACCTTGATTTTCCACAACTTTTTTGACGATCGCAAGTCCAATTCCTGTACTTTCTTTAGTGTCTCGCGCTTCTAGGGTCTGGAAAATCGTAAAAATGCGATCGTGATATTTCGGATCGATGCCTTTGCCGTTGTCAGCGACAGTAAATTCCCAAAAATCAACTTGCTCTTGGACTGAAATAGTAACTTTGCCTTGATCGCGATCACTATGTTTGATGGCATTAGAAATCAAATTACTAAATACCTGTTGCAAAGGAGCAATTTCTGTAACTAAGCTGGGCATTTCTCCAGATATTTCGATATCGTATTCAGCAGGTACATCTAACAAGTCGATGATTTCAGCTATCATTTCCCCGATTGCGACTTCTTGGGGTTCTGATTTGAGCCTCCCGACACGAGAATATGCCAACAAGCCGTTAATCAGATTTTCTAAACGATGAACCCGACTCCGCAGAAGATTCATATTATATCTAGTCTCATCGTCTAACTTGTCTTCTAAATCTTCTTCGATCCATTCTGAAAGATTAGCGATCGCCCTCAAAGGAGCTTTGAGATCATGGGAAGTTACATAGGCAAATTGTTCTAGTTCCTGATTGCTTTTTCTGAGTTGTTCAGTAACGCCCAATAATAAATTATTTACCTGTTCTAATTGAACAGTGCGTTGTTGTACCCTCGCTTCTAATTCATTATTTAATTTAGCTAGAGTTTGTTCAGCTTTTTTTAACTCGCTGACATCGCGCATGGCTACTACTGCGCCGATTTTTTCCCCATCTGAAGTAATAATGGAATCTCCATTTGCCAATAAAGTTCGGGGTTTACCTTGTTTGGGAATAATCATCATTTCTGCATCTCTGACTGATTCTCCTCGAAGAGCACGAAATAGAGGAATCTTGTCTTGAGACATAATAGTTTCACCATCGCTTAGATACAGATCATAGTATTCTGCCCATTCATCTACAGGTATAGCTTGTTGTGGAAGACCATGAAATTCTTTAGTAGCTTGGTTGAATAGAGTGAGAACACCATCAGAGTTACAAGCAACAATGCCATCGGATAAGTTATCGAGCAAGGTTTGCAAAAAATATTTCTCTTGATTTAAGGCGTTTTCTGCTTGTTTGCGAGCACTAATATTTAAACTTGTGCCAATGATCCGATAAATCTTTCCTGCCTGATTTTCTATGGGATTGAGAGTTGTTAACCACCAAGTATCTACTTCTTGAAAAATCAAACATTCTTCGTAGGAAATAGTTGTTTTAGATTTAAGACATTTCCGATAGTGCTTTTCAACTGCTGCTGCTATTTCAGAGTCAAAAATTTCTGCTGGAGTTTTGTTCTCTACATCTGTTACTCCCGTTAACTTTTGAGCCGCAGCATTAAATCCTTGATAGCGAAATGTGATGTCTGATTCAATATCAACGACAAAGATAGCTTCTCGAACATTGTCATAAATGCTACGGAGAAACTGTTCTTGTTGACGAATCGTTATTTCTTTTTGTTCTAATTCGGCAATCTTGACCTGGAGCTTTTGGTTAATATTCGCCATTTGACTAGGAGATGGCAAAGTAAGTAATTGGGGAATTTTTAAGATTAATGCGATCGCTGTTGCCAGGGAAACTAAAGCTGTGGCGAATCTAATCCAACTCGATATCCAATAACTCGGATGCCATAACGTCCAAATATCAAAAGCATGTCCGATACCGCAACAGAGAATAAATGCAGCAAATAAACAAAATAGACCATCGAAAGGAATATCCGATCGCTTACGTAATAAATATACTAAAGTTATAGGGATAGAAAAATAGGCAAGTGCAATTACTCCATTGCTGAATATATGCAACCCGACTAGCCAAGGTTGCCACAAATAACACATTCCGTGGGGCATAAAAGAAGAAATTATCAGAAAATAATTCATTAGACGATATAATAGGCTATTATCGTAAGTTGTAATCTTGATTTACTATCTAGGATGTCTATCTTAAGGATGATAGAATTTGTTCCCCAATAGTGGATAGTATAAGAAAATAAATATTTCGTTTAATAAGAGTTTTCCTAGTCAAGATGAGTAATATCAACGTCGTTTTAATTGAAGATCATGATTTGAGTCGCATTGGTTTATGTGCAGCGCTCAAACAATATGAAGATATCGAAATTATCGACAGTGCTGCTAGTGGTAACGACGGCTTACAAAAAATCAAAACTCATCAACCAGATGTTGCACTGGTAGATATTGGCTTGCCTGACATAGATGGTATTGAAGTAACTCAAAAACTCAAAGAGTATCAAATAAATCACCCAGACTTTCAGACCAAAATTTTAATGTTAACCATGCATGACAGTGAAGATTCCGTTATAGCAGCATTTGCTGCTGGGGCAGATTCCTATAGTCTAAAAGATGTCAGCATGGATAATCTCGTGGAAGCTATTCGTAATACCTATGAAGGTAATGCTTGGATCGATCCTGCGATCGCTCGTATTGTTCTCAAACAAGCTCAAACAACTCAATCTAATTCGACACAAGTTAGGAAAACTACTGTTTCAACCGAAGACACAAGTGATACTCAAACAATCGCTGCTGTTAATGAAGAATATCAACAAATAATTGAAACTTGTCCTTTGACTGATCGCGAATTAGAAGTTTTAGAATTAATTGTCGCCGGTTGTAGCAATGCGGAAATATCGGAAAAGCTATATATTACTGTGGGAACAGTTAAAACCCATGTTTGTCATATTCTGAATAAATTATGTGCTGATGATCGTACTCAAGCCGCTGTCAGAGCTTTAAGAGCGGGATTAGTTAAATGATTTTATCTTTGAAGAAAGTTTAATTCTGAGATCATGACTTACTAGAGAAGTATTAATAGCATGACTTACCCTATTACTATATATCGAGAAAATAAAATTTCTTGATTATTAATTTTAGCCTTATAGTAAACTTCATAATTTTATTCTTGCACTAATGACAAGATTATGATAGGTTTCAAGTACAGGCTAAAATTGTAGTTTTACCGAGAGAAAAGATCATTGGAAATGTTCTGTCTTATTCTCTTGCTGATATTAGTCACAGTTCGTGATTTAGTTGCAGACAATTAATACTAACTCAGTATTAACTCAACAGTACTAGTGGTAGTTAACCACGATATTTAATAACTTGAAGCGCCAAAATCAACATACAATTTGAGGGAAAAAAGGCAAGAGTCTATTTTACCAAAAATGCTTCAAAGTTAGATATTTCCCTTAATCGAGCACAGCCTAAGAATTGAAAGTAGGACAACACTGCATTTACCTAAGCCAGTGGCTCTTTATTGTATGGCAGTCAAATTACACAACAAAGAAAAAGGATAATTAGCTTATGTCAATTTATGTCGGAAATTTGGATTTGCTTTTGTGGAAATGGAATCAAATATTAACGAAGATAAAGCGATCTCGATTCTCGATCAAGCAGAATGGATGGGACGGGAGATTAAGGTTGACAAAGCTAGACCTCGCCAAAATAACAGTCAACTTGTCAATTACTAAAGCAACCCTTGTGACATCCTCCTAGCGCTAATTACTCTTTACGTCGTAATATGGCGTGGGCTTCTATTGTCTTAATATTTTTTCACCAAATTAAAAGTGGAAATTTCTAGGCAGTGAGCAGATTAATTCTTGGTCACTGCTCTAGAGTTAAATCATCCATCTCGTATTTTCGGTGTTGCTGAATCCAGATATGAATTTGTCTCGCGCAAAGGCGCAAAGACGCAAAGAAAGAAGCAAAGAATATTAGTCTAAAATTCTTTCATGTTTTAAATCAGCAAC
>NZ_ALVZ01000110.1 GCF_000332055.1 Xenococcus sp. PCC 7305
AACGTGAGTTCGATGAGTACAAAATTTACTAGTTCTGAATAGGGACTTAGGGATTTGGGGATCTGGGGAAAAGCCTATTACTTCGTTGTTCAACTTGGAAAATTTAATCAAAAGGAAAATTCGTCGAACTGACGTTGATAAATATCCACCTTCGGCAGGGAAGGAGGGCGATCTAGTTCAACTCGCGATCGAGCGAGCTTCAACCTTTTGGAATTCTTTGGTGTTTCTGGTTTCAACTCCCAGCATTAAGGAAAATAGCAGGATTGAGGCGGAGTATGAGCAATCGGATAAGCGATTATGTTTTGTGCCTTGCCCCCACTGTGGTCATTACCGATATTTGAGTTGGAATCGGTTTGAGTATGTAGGAAAGGGAACTGGATGATTTAGATAGTAATTTTGGTTTGAGGGTTTTTGTCGTGAGGTACAGGTTACGCAGCATAGGAATGGTAGACCTTTTGTGGTTTGGGAGAAGTTGGCGGGGGTAAGGAATGAGCCGTTGGATACGACCGTTTATGCTTTGGCCGCGGCTAATTTGGTGGGGGTTCAGCGGATTCGTTGGAGTAGTGAAGAGAGAAAGTTGGAGGAGCAAGAGGTGAGTTCGGGAGAAGTTGGGGATGCGATCGCTCCTAGCAAGAAAGTTCGCAGAAGTTCTCGCAGACTAGAGGTAGTAGTTTGCTAGACAGTTATTAGGGAATGATTAGGTAACTACTTGGGGTTGTTTGATATGAGTGATGAAGTGAAAAGTGCGGATGAGTTGGAGTTGGAAGCGATTGAAAAGGCGATCTCGAACATGCTAACTAATGGTGGAGTCGCTGAATATCAGATTAAGTCGCGGAAGATGCGGTATCACAGTTTAGATGAGCTTTATCGGCAACGCGATCGCCTCAGAATTCGTGTTGCGAGGCGGAAGCGGGGTGGTGTTAGTGGTAAAAATATTGGTATTAGTTTTTGTGATCATTAAAGCGACAAAGTAACAAAATATGTCTGTTAGATTGTGGAGTTATGTTTATAGAAAGCATAATGAGACTAGAAATATTCGAGATTTTAGGAGCGCGGCATTCAAGAGAATAACGATAGTAAAGTAAATCTACTGCCATATGCAGAGAATGCAGTAGTTGATATACGCAAATTGCGTGATTATTGCCTTAATCTAGAGCATGATAATGGAAAGCATAAGGCTCGCTTGTTTTCGTCAATTTTGGGTATGACTGCTGATGATGCCGAGGATTTAAGGCAAATCCTACTGGAGGTGGTTAAAACTAATGAGGTTCGCGAAGGACGAAAAGATGGATTTGGACAACGCTATACTCTGGACTTTGCAATTGAATGGCAAAATAGAAGTGCGACCCTTCGGAGTGGATGGATAATCGATAATGGTTCAAAGACCCCGAAATTAACAACTTGTTATCCGTTGTAGTTACTGGAGAAAGAAAAATGACAGCTAATCCTATCAAGTTACTTGATGTTGTGGCATTGACAGTTGATTTGCCAGATTACAACTTATGGCGTGGACAAGTTGGCACGGTGGTTGAGATTTTGGCAGATGGCAAGGCTTTTGAGGTTGAATTTAGCGATCGCGAGGGAAGAACTTTTGAATCTCTTGGATTACGCCCAGAGCAAATTATGGTTTTACATTTTGAGCCAACATCACCTGACTTTAAGCCTGAAATGGTGACAGCGTAAGAAACTATTAATCATTTACTAGGATTAATAGTTTCTCTTAAAATACGTTCTTGTTCTTCTAGGGGTGTATCAGCGGGAACTGTGATCGCGTTGGGTCTGGGTCTGGAAACGAATTCGTCCCAAGCTTCTTGGTCTTGTCGGTTAGCTAATACATATTTTCTTAGTTCTTTTAGGCTCATTTCTTTAAAATTCGTCATTATCCTTCAATGTTGTTGTGTACATTACAAAATAATAGGTGAGCATTGCCCACCTGATAAATGTTTATTCTTGAGTTTCTAGATTGCGCCTAAATTCTTGGCAGTGAATTTTTTCGGCGATGCGATGTACTTGCCAGTTGGCTTGTAGGGTTTCTTCTAGGAGAAATGAGTAGTGATCTTGGAAGTCGGTATGGTCTTCATCGTAGGCGAGGGATTTTTTGACGGTTTTGAGATATTCATCGACTTTGAGGCATAGTGTCATTATTTGTTCGGAGTGGGAGTTTTCGTCCATTACTTTGTCTCCCAGTTGTTGGCGAGAATTTCGACTATAGAGTTGAACCAACGGAGTTGATATTTGGTGCTGTTGCTTTCTCCATTTTTGTAGCTGGTCATTTCTAGTTGACCGTAGTTGCCGTTGAGGGTTTTTTCGGTGTGGCGGTAGTAGTCGTGGACTTCTTTGCCTGTGGTGCGTTTGATGCGGGTGACGGAGGTTTGGTAGCCGAGGGCGAGGAGTTTTTGGTTGATGGCACGGGAGGAGATTTTGGGGTGTCCTAGTTTGGTGGCTAGTCGTTGGCCGATGATGGTGGGGGTGACGGCGGTTTCTGGTAGGGGATGGGCGGAGGTGATGGCTTGTTTTTGGGGTTGGAGTAGGGGTTTGGCTTGGGGTGCGATTTGCATGATGGTGTCTAGTTTGATGGTTTCGGCAAGGGCTTTGGATACTCCTGCGTTTTGGGCTGTGGTGGAGGCGAAGTTGGCGAGGGTAATGGTGTCTTCTAGGGAAAGGGTTGATTCTGCTTGCCAGCCTAGTTGTTGTTGTGCCCATGCTCGGAAGCCAATTGCTCTGAAGGCTCGACAGAATTTTTTTGCTTGTTCTTTGCGTCTATCTTCTCGGCATTCGTAGGCGTAATATTCGAGAATAAATGCGATCGCGATATCAGGTATTCCTGTTTCATTCCAATTATTTATGTCCGCACCATTAATCCCCTGTGAAATAAGGAATTCAGCTAATTGAGATGCCTCTAAGTCCGCACCCAACTTGAGTGCTTTCCTAATAGATCTTTCGTCAACATCAGCTAATCTTGCTGCACCTCTTATCGAAGTGGTGATCTTGCCTTTTGAGTCAACTCGGAATTCTTGTTTGATTTCTTCAGGCAGTCGTACAATATTTTTATTCATAGAAAAATTAACCCATTCTGCAATGGGTTGGTTAGTTTTCTAAAAGCGATCACGTTCCGTCCAAAGATTGTGATCGCTTTTGTTTTTTAGTATATTACGGTTTTACCGTATTTTATATTCGTAATTTTTAATTTAATATCGTCAAAACCGATTGAAGCTAAAACTGACTTGAGTTACAACCGAGTTGAGTTACAATATAAAGGTAATTTATTACGGTTTTAAAGCAAGTGCTTAGATGGAGACTTAAAGAAATTATGGCTCGGTACGATATCAGTAATATCGACTTAGCTAAGGAGCTAGATATGCGTCCAGCTTCAATTTCTCATCTGAGAAACTCAAAAACGATACCTAGTATTGGTGGGGACAGATTGACCAAGCTATGTTCTGCATTAAGTAAACTTGCTGGAAAAAAAATTCATTTTGCTGAATTGTACGAAGAAGAAACAATAACAGCGTAGTACTTTAATAAAATAATTTAATTAGATGAAAGAGGAAGATTTTTCTAATTCAGTTTGGGCTAAAGATTATGCGGGAGAGAATCTTAGTAGAAAAGATTTAAGCGATGAAGATTTCTCTGATGCCAATCTAACTGGTGCCAATCTAACTGGTGCCAAACTTGCTGGTGCCAAACTTGCTGGTGCCAATCTCTATGGTGCCGTTCTTATTGGAGCAGATCTCTCTGGAGCTAATCTAACTAGTGCCGTTCTTAATGGAGCAAATCTCTCTGGGGCAAACCTCGAAAGAGTAGATCTCACTAATGTTGACCTTAAAGTTTGCCGCCTCAGTGGTGCTACATTTGGCAATAATCCAGGAATGAATCAAGAATTACGAAACAATTTAATAGGCATTGACGTAACAATTACAGATTCTCCTTAAAAGTTAGCTTAAATGCAAATCATTGGTTGGGTAATAGCTGTGATCGCACTTTCTTTGATTGCTAATTTTGTTTATTCATTGATTACTTAATACTCGTCTTATGGGAAGTCCACGCACGGCAATTTATCTTGATACAGAAGCACTTTTTCATGACCGCTTGCTTAAAGGTTTGTCTTTTGAGAGTTTACGTTTTAGAATAGCTGATTCAGAACACATTCAGCTTTGTGTTTCAAAAGTAGTCTTGCTGGAGTTGGTTAATCAGCGCTGCAAGCAGATTGAGAAAAAGTTAGCGACTGCTCAAAAGGCATGTGAGACATTGTCGAGGGAATTTGGAACATCAACATGCACTCTTTTGGTGAACGAATCTGATGTAGAGAAGATGGTTCTAGATTACCGAAAAGAGTTATTTTTTAGGATCTCTGAAGAGTTTGAGGCAAAAATTGTTGACTTCCCAATAGGCGGTCATGAGCGAATAGTTGCCCGTGCAGTAGAAAAGATTCCGCCATTTGATGCGAAAGGTCGTGGTTACCAAGATACTTTGATTTGGCTTGGAGCTGTTGATCTTATTGAGAAAAATGAATTTGAAAGGGTCATTTTCGTGTCTAATAATACCCAAGACTTTGAACCCGCACTCAGAGAGCTTCAAGACGATGTTTACAAAGACAAGTATTCTCAAGTAACAAGAATCGAGATTGTTAAGAGCATTGATGAAGTTGTAAAAAAGCTTTTCCAACCAATTGAGGAAACAGCTTCTAAACTCGGATTTATGGTAGAAAGGTATGTTGCGGAACATCAAAAAGATCTTGAATCACTTGCAATAGAATATCTCAATGAACAAGACCCCCAATATGAAGCTCCTTTGTTTCGGATTACTCACTTTGGGAAACCAGCTAAAGCTTTTCTGACCGAGTCTTACCAAGGAAAAGACGGATATACTTACTTAAAGTTATCCGTTCATTACAATGAGGCAGGCATTGAATTGTTGGAATTTGATGATAAGTTTGACTACTTTAATTGTCAGTGCGCACGTGTGTATTTGAAGGTGGTCATCAAGGTTGATTCAAAAGGTAAGGTTGTTGGCAACAGTGAGGTTTCTGTTTCAAATATTGCAACCTACGGTGAATACACTCATAGTTACCGAGAGAGGAACGATATCTAATCTTGCAGAATACTTTAGCGACAACGAAACGAACAAAATAAAGGGAACTCTAACAAAGATCTTCGTCTTAGTAAGTAAATGAGTTTCCGCACCTTCATCAAGCGCATCTGGAACACACCACCAAGACATTCAATCCAACACCGTCGCTATGACGGAGCCAGAAGAGGCAGACTAGATCGCGATTGGCAAGCCTGGGGAAATTCTGCTAACTCCGAAGTTTATGCTTCCTTACAAACCCTGCGTAATCGCTCCCGAGATCTGCTCCGTAACAATGATTATGCACGGGGCATGGTGCGCCACTTGGTTGATAACGTAGTCTATACAGGAATTGCTTTTCAGGCACAGATCAAGCAAATCAAGGACAACACTAAGAACGAAGATCGCATTAATGATCAAATCGAATCAGCCTGGTGTGATTGGGGAAAAGCACAATATTGCGATGTTTCAGGGCAATGTTGCTTTAACGAAATCCAACAATTAGCCTTTAAATCATTCCTCGAATCAGGAGAAGTTTTTATCAGAACCATTAAACGCAGTTTTGGCGGTTCAACCATTCCCTTTGCCCTGGAAGTAATCAAAGCGGATCAATGCGCCGAAGATTATAACTCGACCCATAATGGCAATCAGATCGTGATGGGAGTTGAGATAGATAGGTGGAAACGCCCTGTGGCTTATTGGTTCTACGATTATCATCCAGGGGATTTTTGGTTCGGAACTAATCCGCTCGGTGGTGGTCGCACTACTTCTAATAGTCGTAATTTAACGCGCATTTTCGACAGTTAAATTATTAACATCTACTATATAAGGGAATGGAGCTAAGGGGAATCGAACCCCTGACCTTCTGAATGCCATTCAGACGCGCTACCAACTGCGCTATAGCCCCAGGACAAATACATACTACCACATTATTTTTTTAATCTTAAATTCTGCTGGATATCAACGAAAATGCTGAAACATTAAAGTGGAACAGTCTACTTCAATAGTAATGAGCGAACAACTTTACCAGCAAATCGGCGAATTTTATGATGCTTCGAGTGAACTATGGGAAAAAATCTGGGGTGAACATATGCACCACGGTTATTATGGTCGCGGCGGAACCTATAAAGTTGAGCGTCGCCAAGCACAAATCGATCTCATAGAAGAATTGTTATTTTGGGCGGAAGTCACATCACAGAATGCACCACAAAATATTCTTGATGTGGGCTGTGGCATTGGGGGAAGTACTCTCTATTTAGCTAATAAATATGCGGCTAAAGCCACAGGTATTACTTTATCACCAGTACAGCGATCGCGAGCCCAAGCAAGGGCCATCACCGCAGGACTAGAAAAACAAGTAGAATTTCAGGTAGCGAATGCTTTAGCAATGCCTTTTGCTGATAATTCCTTTGATTTGGTTTGGTCATTAGAAAGTGGGGAACATATGCCAGATAAAGCTCAATTTTTGCAGGAATGCTACCGAGTTTTGCAACCAGGCGGCAAGCTCATTTTAGCCACTTGGTGCCATCGGGAAACTTCTGTTGCAGGAGAATTAACCCCTGATGAGGTTAAGCATCTCAAAGAAATTTATCGCGTTTATTGTTTACCCTATGTTATTTCGTTGTCCGAATATAAGGCGATCGCGCAGTCTATTGGTTTTGAGAACCTCAAATCTGATGATTGGTCGATGAGGGTCGCTCCTTTTTGGGATACAGTTATCGACTCAGCTTTTAACCTCGAAGCCATTACTGGATTGGTGAAAGCTGGTTGGCAAACAATTCAATCTGCTCTATCCCTCAGTTTAATGAGTCGTGGCTATAGTCGGGGGTTAATTCGTTATGGCTTGATTGTCGGCACGAAGAAATGAGTCAAGAGTCAAGAGCACCGAGACCCCCCGCCGAACCTCTCTAAATCTCTCCTGAAAGGAGAGACTATATTGTTCCCCTTCCTGTAGAAAGGGGTTAGGGGTAGGTGGCGCAAGGGAACCCCCATTAGAGGGCAAGCGCTCGGCAAGACAGTCAAGAATCAAGAGTTTAGGAATCTCTAATCCCTAATGATGCAGATTGATAGTGTTCATTTCTACGTTACTGATGCAGGAAAAACGAGCAACTGGTTTACTCGTTATCTTGGTTTTCAGCTGATTGATAGTTACCAAGATGAGAATACTTATACTGAGGTAGTTGAGCATAACTCAATTTGTTTTATCATCTCTTCTGCTCGAAGTAAAACTAGTCCTGTTGCTGATTATCTAGATTCTCATCCCGAAGGTATTGTGGATGTGGCTTTTCGGGTTGACAATTTACAATCAATTCTCGATCGCGCTGCTCAATTAGGCATCAAAATTATACAAACTCTGCAACAAGAAAAGGAAATTAAATATGCTCGCATTGTTGGCTGGGATGATCTACAGCATAGTTTAATTGAATACTCAGCTCAAAATCGTTATTACTTCTTGCCCAATCTCAGATGTCAAAGTTTTGTTCTCAATTCCACAGCGAATCCTAGATTCACTAATATCGATCATATTGTGCTGAATGTGGCAGCGGGAGAATTAAGCTCAGCTGTTAAATATTACCAAAACCTATTTGATTGGCAAATTCAGCAGACATTTAACATTCAAAGCAAGCATTCTGGTCTATATAGTCAAGCTTTGGTAGATGCTACGGGACAAGTGCAATTTAATATTAATGAGCCAAGTGATCCTCATTCTCAAATTCAAGACTTTATTGAGCTTAATGGTGGTGCCGGAATTCAACATCTCGCTTTGAGGTCGAATGATGCTGGGGAAAAAACGAGATCTAATAACATTATTGCAACAGTTGCCCAATTGCGATCGCGCGGAGTGGAATTCTTACCTATTCCCTCAGCATACTATAACAATTTACGACAAACCGTTAAACGAGGTTCGATCAACATTTCAGAAACAGAATTACAAGCAATTGAGCAACAAGGTATTTTAATTGATTGGCATCGAGATCTATCTCAATCTCTCCTAATGCAGATTTTTACGCAGCCAATTCTAAATCAACCAACCTTCTTTCTCGAATTAATCGAACGCAGACAACAAGCACAAGGCTTTGGCGAAGGTAACTTTCAAGCTTTATATGAAGCTGTAGAAAGAGGACAGCAGAAGATGCATCTCTACAGGTAATTGACTTATAACTGATTAGCTGACTAAAATCCCAATTAGTGGAAGCGGGCCTAGATAAAAATTAAATGAATTACATAAATCTGTTTTAGCGTGATCGCATAATCCACATCACAAGAAATGCGATCAGGCAGAGCTTGGCGCTGTGCGATCGCGAAGAAATAAGATTCACAGGGCACAGCTTTCAACTCAACTCTAACTGCTAAAATAAATTAAAACTTAAAATAATAATGAATCAAAAATTAGTTAAATCATTAATTCAAATTATTCAATCTCTCTCTGAGCAAGAGCGCCAAATGCTTGAAGAACAATTATCTCTTGATGCTAACCAAGTGTCTACAAAAGATATTATGAACTTAGCTCAGAAAAGTCATTCCTTTGATTTTCTCGATGATGAACCGAATCTTTATACCCTAGAAGATGGAGAACCAATTTAATGTCTTTGCACAAGGGAGATATTGTTTTAGTTCCTTTTCCGTTTACAGATTTAAGCGCCACTAAACTTCGTCCTGCTGTTGTATTGTGGGTTGATTTATTAGGAAGAGATGTTACTTTGTGTTTTATATCTTCACAAAATGTTAATAGTCTTAATTCAGAAGAATTTATTATTGAAGCAAAAGATCCAGAATTTATACTGACAGGATTAAAAGTTACTTCTAAAGTTAGAGTTTCTAGAATCGTAACTATTGAACGTAATTTAATAACTCGGAAAATTGGTAAGTTAGGAACTAATTTTTTCCAACAACTCAATCAATGTCTTAGAAAAGCTTTTAAGATTTAATTATCGCGTAATCACATCACAAGAAACGCGATCGTGAATCTTATCTCTTCACGGAGCGCAGTTTTCAACTCCAGTACAATCCTTAAATTAAGCAATAAAATAATACATTTAATATAAAAAAATATTTATAAATTACCTTTAGTTTTAGAACCTCAACCAGAAGGTGTTTATACGGTAACTTGTCCTTATTTGCTGGTTTGTCCCAATAATGGAAATACCCAAAATACTTTTTCCCATCTAACATTCCATACCCGGACCACCGTTCTTCCGGACAGTAGAGACGATATTCATTTCTTTCTTGTCTAACGTCCGTAACAAAAAGCGCATTACCTCCGTTAATTCTGTACTTCCCCTCCATCCTATATTTATAGTTATCATTGTTGCCAGTAGTTGTTCTCTGTGCTTTTTTCTTCTTAAGGCTCAAACGCCTATTATTTCGTTAGCGCTTAATTTTTGTCCGAACTATTTTTAGTAAAAAATCTAAAATAAGTAGACTGACAAAACTCCTTGATCGGAAAACCTAAAAAAGTTAGAGGATTAATCGTCACAATAATATTCCGAAAATCTCTTTTCGCCGCAGTAACAATCTGTTTCGCTACCCAATCTGCCGACATAATGCCAATCGGATTAAGATTACTTTTAAAAGGCCCCAAAATTAACTTTCGCACAATACAAGGTGCATCCAAACGCCTTAAGGTAACCAAATCACCCAAAGTTCTCTTGCTCAACTCGTACAGAGGACTAAATGCAGGATTAACTTCTGCTTCTGAAGTATTTACCCAAACTTCTTTGGTGACAATATCTTTATTCGTTTTTACAGTTTTAAAAAATAATTCCATTAATCGCAAACTAGAAAAGGCATTAATCTCATAGGATTTTGCGATCGCGCTATCACTTCTCTCCTGATGAACATTAATACCATGATTGAGAATTAAAATATCAATTTTCTCCAATTCTCTTGCTAAATCATCTTCTTGATTTATCGACCAGGATATAGTTTTTACAGGTGTAACTTCGCCCTTAATATTTAACGTAATCTCTTGACTACTAGAGGTGAAAGCTGTGACCTTGGCTCCTGCCAAAGTTAATTGTTTTAATAATGCTTTGCCTAAAGTACCCGATGCGCCAGTGACCGCAACTTTTTTTCCTTTCAAAGATAGAGCTGTACCCATGAATTTATCGACTAAAGTGATTGTGCCACAAAAATAAGCATTTTGATTATCGAAATGATGTCGCCAATGATAGGGACGATTTACAAATAGATCGGATGGTATAGATTTAAATTCTCCTGGGCGATGGGTAATATCGGTTAACTCATCAACTCCCGAAATACCTAATCCCCTTGCGATCGCACCCAACAAAAATACCGCAGTATAAATTGAACCGGCACTAGCGAGCCAAGGCAAGGGTAAATCATTGCTATAGCTGACAAGTAAAGGCAAGCAACTGAGTAATAACATCACCAAAGCTTCGGGAACATCGTTGTACCAATGGGCTTGGCGATAAATCTCCTCACTAACTGGGGTCAAATCAGGACGAAACACCTTATGATGCCAAATATGCAGTCGATAGAGCGGCGGCACCACATGAGCCAAAGCGTGATAGCAATCTCGCACCAACTCCACCCACAGAATCGAGACTAGAGCAAGGGCAAAAGTTAAATAAAAATTAGTCATACTTAAAATTACTTAATTAATAATTCACTCAAATTTAAATTATCTAAAAATTGGCTTTTGTTGATTAGTTTAAGCAAAAACACCATCAGTAAGCCATTGATAAGAAAAATCAATGGTCAAAAATCTCTAAATTACTTTAGAATTAGTTAATAAAGTTAACAATTAATCGACCTCAATACAATACTCCGTATTGAACTGATATCTTACAGATAACTAGAAAAAACAAAATTAACTATGTCAGAGAATTACTGGGAAAATCCACAGAAAGAAGAAGAATTAGACCCCATTAGTTCTTTTTTATCAGAATGGACAGATCCAGAAGATGAGGAAGACGAATTCCGAAGTGACTTTTTCCAGGGATTGTCAGGACGTAGAAAAAAATCAGCACTCATTCTAACGGTGATTTGGAGTGTTGTCATTTTGCTCCATCTATTATCTTGGGGCTATTGGTTCGTTATTGCATTAACGGGACTCGTCAGTGTTCACTTGCTACGGATTATCACCAGAACACCAGAAAAATCACCGCAACCTTTATCTGATGAAAATCTCAACTCGGCCCCTACTGTTTCTTTGTTGGTCTCAGCAAGAAATGAAGAAACAGTGATTGCCAACCTCATCGAAATGTTAGGTAATCTTGATTATCCTCAGGACAAATATGAAGTCTGGGCAATCGATGATCGTAGTAGCGATCGCACTCCCGAAATTTTAGATCAGTTAGCTTTGGAATATCCTCAACTCAAGGTTGTACATCGTACTGCGGGGGCAACAGGTGGTAAGTCGGGAGCTTTAAATCAAGTCTTGCCCCAAACCAAAGGCGAAATAATTGGTGTATTCGATGCCGATGCCGTGGTTGAAAAAGACTTTTTGCGCCGAGTGGTACCAATGTTTGCTCAAGAAAGAATTGGTGCGGTGCAAGTGAGAAAGGCGATCGCAAATGAAAATGAGAACTTCTGGACAAAAGGGCAAGCTGCCGAGATGGCCTTAGATAGCTATGTGCAACAACAGCGCATTGGGTTGCAAGGCGTAGGAGAATTGCGCGGCAATGGTCAATTTGTGAGTCGTGAAGCCCTCAAAAGTTGTGGTGGTTGGAACGAGGAAACTATTACCGATGACCTAGATCTTACGGTTCGTTTACATTTAGATGATTGGAAAATTGGCTTTTTGTTAGATGCTCCAGTAGAAGAAGAAGGGGTTACTTCCGCGATCGCACTTTGGCATCAACGCAACCGTTGGGCAGAAGGTGGTTATCAACGTTATCTAGACTATTGGCGTTACATTTTCAACAGTCCCATTGGTTTTGGCAAGAGGATCGATTTACTTTTCTTTGTTCTCCTGCAATATATTTTGCCTGCGGCAATGATTCCCGATTTTGTCATGATGGTCATGCGCCATCACTTGCCAATTCTTGCTCCTTTAAGCACTTTGCTCTGTTGCTTTGGTTTTAATTCTATGTTCCAAGGATTAGCCAGAGTTCACCTAACTAAAGAACCCTTGACATTCTCTAGTTTGTTAAAAATTACCTGGCAAACCATCAGAGGTATTATCTATATGTTGCATTGGCAAATAGTCATGGCCAGCATCACAGTAAGGATGTCAGTGCGTCCCAAAAAATTGAAATGGGTGAAAACAGTTCATGAAGGGGCAGGCAACGAAAGTTACGAATTTTAGTTTCATAATACGAAGGCCAAAAAATTCTTTTTGAGCGTTGCATTCTATAATTGTTGTAATGGCTATTTGCTATATAGACATACATAGAAGACTTAGAATGAAAATCAAGGCCAATGAAAGCTCAAACCTATATATTTCTCCTGAAGAGCTAATAAGATATAGTAGATATCCTCAGAAGAGGACTAAGGCTATTTCCGCGATTATAGGGGGTTCTGTTGCCTTGTTACTGGGAATTTTCTTTGCTCCTTCTATTGCCAATTCAGTTGGGCTTTCTTGCAATCATGAAAGAAGTCAAGTTGAGCAAGAAGAGCAGAGGCGAAAGTCGGGGGGCATTTTTGGTCAATTACAAGGAACGCTGGAGGACATCTCTGGGGAAAGTAAATTAGATAGGTTGAACAGTGATTTAAAAACTTGTGAGTCAAGACAATCTTGGGTTCTTCCCTTAGTTTTTATGTCAACAGTTTTAACTTCCTCGGTATTTCTCTACTTTGGCGTCAATAGTTTTCAAAAGCAAATAATTCTGAGAAAGCGGAAAACAATGGCTAGTCTGTGGAAGAAAGTTAATAGATTTAATGAAATTCTCAAGCAGATAGAAGTAGCAGAGGAACTTGATAAAATTAGGAATAAAACAAGTTCTCACGATAGCAAAACCGAACTCAGAACAACATTGCAGGAGATCAGAAATAATTTGATCGCCTCGCTTAAAACCGATGGTATTCTTTTCGAAAATCCCGATTACAATCCAGATAAATTCCTGTTGGATTTAGGAATGCTTAATGAGCATTATATCAACGAGCAGGCAACAGAATATGGTGAGATTTTCACAGAAATAATGAATGCTAACATAGAAATTAAAAAGCAGATGGCTCAAGATTGAGACTCTTGATAAGCGCGAATCATCGCTTGAGTTCCTTGTTGTCCACCTGCTCCGTCATCCATTGACTGAACAATTTTAAATAATTTATCTGCTAATTCCACTCCTGGAATCTGACCTCCCGTTGCTTGATTCATTTCTTGGACAAGGCGTAAATCCTTAATGATATGGGCGATCGCAAATCCTGGATCATAATCAGCTTCAATAATCTTAGGGCCCAAATTAGACAATGCCCAAGAACCCGCTGCCCCCGTACCACAAACCTCTACTATCAGATTCGGATCAAGACCCTGGCTTTTGGCCATCTGCATCGCTTCTGATAACCCAACCATTGTGAGGGCCGCTAGGACTTGATTACACATTTTTACCCCTTGCCCACTACCAACTGATCCACAAAGATGAATATTTTTTCCCATCACTTCCAACAGGGGTTTACATTCAGCAAAATCTTCAGGATCTCCCCCCACCATAATAGTCAGTGTGCCCTTAATAGCTCCAATATCTCCTCCAGAAACTGGTGCATCCATAAACCGCAATTGTTTTTTTTGTAGCTCTGTATTGATTTCTCTAGCAGCGTTGCTGCCAATAGTGCTCATATCGACGATTAGACTATGGGGACGAGCATAGTTAATTACGCCTTGTTCTGCGAGTAAAACTTCTTTGACATCAGGAACATCGCCGACACAGGTAAAAATAATCTCTGCATTGGCCACAGCTTCAGCGATCGAGTTGACAATGATTGCACCATCTTTTTTGGCGATCGCAACTCCAGGGCGATCGCGAGTACGATTCCAGGCCATAACCTGATACCCTTGACGAGCGAGGTTAGCTGCCATGGGGCCGCCCATCAAACCTAATCCTAAAAAAGCGATCTGTTGACTCATTGGCCGATTCTCTATGTAACCCAAGTTGCTAGTTATTGAAAAAAAGTTAGAAAAGTAAGAAAATCCCTAATAGTCAGGATTATTAACATTTCATGCTCTATGGATTATATGCAAAAAGACAACTTAGATACAATGCCTCTTGTGAGTTCTGTTTTATATCCTACAGATTTGGAGTTTTCTCAGGTTAGCGATCGCGCCTTTGCCCATGCCCTGGCGATCGCCCTTTTGGGGGAAACCCAATTTACGATCCTCCATGTGGGGCCAGAACATGAATCGGATATCGACTGGACAAACTATCCCTCTGTGCGTCAAACCTTAGAACGCTGGGGATTATTAGAAACAGGAAGTCCTCAGTCAGCAGTCTTTGACAAATTTCGACTTAAAGTGAGAAAGATGGCCCTACGCAGTCGTCATCCCGTCAAAGCAACCGCAGGGTTTCTTGATCATGAACCTACCGATCTAATTGTCCTGGCCACTGAAGGAAGAGAAGGCGCAACCCGTTGGCTCAACCGTTCCAATGCCGAAGCCATAGCTAGATGGTCTAGAACCATGACATTGTTTGTGCCAACAGAATCACAACGAGATTTGATTTCCCTCAAGGATGGGAGTCGTAGTTTAAAAAATATTCTGGTGCCCATAGATTGGCAACCTGACTGGACTGGGGCAGTGGAATTTGCCAAGCGCACCGCAGAAATTCTTGGTGATGGCAAAGTTTCGATTACATTGCTGCATATTGGGGAATCTCAACCAGTAGTTCCTGAATTTCAGGAAGTATCCGACCTTAACTGGCAGGTAGAAACTCGTCAAGGTGAGCCAGTAGAAGAGATTCTTTTAGCTGCTGAGAAACATCAGGCAGATCTGATCATCATGCCAACTGCGGGGCATGAGGGAATTTTTGATGTTTTGCGAGGTAGTACCACCGAGCAAGTACTACGAAAAGCATCTTGTCCGTTACTGGCTATTCCTGCGAATCGTAAATCTTAGTTCATTTTTATGAATAGACAAACAGCTTTAATCATAATTGATATGCAGAATGATTTTGTGTTAGCTGGTGCCCCGATGGAGGTTGCTGGCGCTAGGGCAATTGTTCCCAATCTCAAAAAAGTTCTGAACTATTTTCGTCGTGCTTCTTGGCCTGTTTTTCATGTTATTCGAGAATATAGAGCCGATGGCAGTGATATCGAAAAACCCAGACGAGATCGCTTTCTCACTGATCAAAGTTACTGTGTTCCTGGCACCAAAGGATGGGAAATTATTGAGGAGCTAAATCCAGTTGCCGGAGAATATCGTTTGGTCAAAAATCATTTCAGTGGCTTCATGAACACCGAATTAGATTTTATGTTGCGCAGGCTGGAAGTGAGCAATATTGTGGTTTGTGGTGTGCAATATCCGAACTGTATTCGAGCCACAATCTATGATGGGGTTTCTCTGGGTTATGATGTGACCCTTGTCACGGACGCGGCAGGAGCCGAAACCGAAGCTGTTGCCAAGGCAAACATCTACGACATATCCAATATTGGAGTCGAATGCATTACTACTGAGCAGTTTTTACTCGCCAGACCATAAACTATCTTGTCTCGACATCTAAAACCTAAAACCTAAAACCTAATCCTATTTCCCAATTAATTTCACCATGCCAACTCCGCCAAAATATAAACCTAAAACGGCACCAGCTAGTAAAGATTGGGTCAAAGGATCGGTTGAAGGAGTTAAAATTGCCCCAAGAACTACTGCACCGAGAACTATATAACGCCAACCAGCAAACATTTGTCTGGAGGAGACAATCCCCAGAAAACCTAAAATAAGCTGAATAACAGGAATCTGAAAAGCTAAACCTGTACTAAACATCAAAAGCAACACAAATTCAAAATAGCGGTCAATCGACCAAGATTGTTCTACAACATCAGCCCCATAATTAATAAAGAAATTTAGAGCAGCCGGAATCAACGCGATATAGGCAAAACCTAAACCCGCAAAAAACAAAATGCTGGAGCCAAAAACTACTGGTGCGAGCAAACGTCTTTCTTTTCTGGTAAGACCTGGCAGGACAAACTGAATCAGTTGATAGAGAATAAACGGACTAGCGATCAGGATGCCACTATAGCCGGCAACCTTAATCGAAACAAAAAAGAATTCTCCTGGTGCGAGTTGGAGAAATTTTACTCCATGTGCTGGAACTTCTAGGATTCTGACTAGGGGTTTGACGACAATAAAACAAGCAATAATCCCAATGACCACCGCGATCGCAGCGTAGAAAATCCTCATTCTTAGTTCTTCGAGATGATCAAATAGAGACATCTCTACTTCACCGGGAAGTTCGTCGAGGTAAGTATCTGTCTCTTGTTCGGCAACGGAAGTATCGGAGTTGTTTGAGGGCATGGATTATCTAACCGACTATAAATATTTAAATTTATTAGGTATTATTTTTATCTAGTCACCAGTTCATTCTACATTTGATATTCCTAACTATGTCAATGTTCCTTGTGATGTTATAAGGTTAGATCCATATAATTGAATTGATTAAACGTAGCTACTAATGAAACAATTAAAAGGAAAAGACTTATTAAGTATTGCTGATCTCACTTCCCAAGAGATTCAAGAATTACTCGACTTTGCGCAACAGTTGAAGGCAGGGGAAATCGCCCCCAAATGCGATCGCGTTTTAGGATTACTATTTTATAAGGCTTCAACTCGTACCCGAGTCTCTTTTAGTGTGGCAATGTACCAATTAGGAGGCCAGGTAATCGATCTCAACCCCAAGCAAACTCAAGTGGGCAGAGGCGAACCTATTGAAGATACAGCTAGAGTTCTAGATCGTTATTTAGACGTTCTGGCTATTAGAACTTTTGCTCACCAGGATCTCGAAACTTTCGCCCAATATGCAGATATTCCCATTATCAATGCCCTCACAGATCTTGAACATCCCTGTCAGATTTTGGCGGATTTTTTAACAGTCAAAGAAAATTTTGGTTCTTTAGCAGGTATTACCCTCACTTATGTCGGAGATGGCAATAACATGGCTCATTCTCTTTTACTTGGAGGGGCTTTGACCGGCATGAATATTCGCATTGCCAGCCCCCAAGACTATTTGCCCAGTCCAGAAATAGTTGCTCAAGCTAAGCAATTAGCAGGTGATAACTCGGAGATTACGATCACAAATGATCCGATCGCCGCGGTAGAGAATGCTCAAGTTATCTATACCGATGTCTGGGCGAGCATGGGGCAAGAAGATTCGGCTGATAGTCGCATTCCCATTTTCCAACCCTATCAAGTTAATGATGCTCTAGTGTCTCATTGCGATCGCGATGCCATTGTGCTTCATTGTTTACCTGCCCATCGTGGAGAGGAAATCACCGCCTCCGTCATCGAAGGTCAACAATCACGAGTTTGGGATCAAGCGGAAAATAGAATGCATGCTCAGAAGGCTTTGCTGGCAAGTGTTCTTGATGCTTAGAATGACTTTTTTTACCTAAAACCTACTACCTAAAACCTAACGATTTGGAATTTGGGGTTTTAGGGGTTTGGGGAATCATAATAGCTAGATTTCCCTCGTTCCCTACATCCCTATTTCCCTATTTGTTTCTTCGTGTGTATGATTATAGAGTCCTGGTATATTATACTGGTATGCCAGAATAAAACGTAATCATGAATACTTCAGTACATATCCCCGATGACTTAGCTCGAAGATTGGAGAATCATATGTCTTCTCCTAACTGTGAACTTGCAAGTAGAAATGCTTTTATTGTTGAGGCGATCAGACAGTTTTTAGATGAGGTGGAGAGCGAAGAAAACTGGTGTGAGGAGATTATGGCTTGGCAAGGATGCGACTTAGAGTTGCAGCGAGAGGAATTAACAGGCTTTGAGAGAGACCTAGAATTATGATGTATCTTTTGGATACGAATACTGTTTCCGATTATTTGCGAGGAAATCCAGGGGTTCTCAAAAATCTCAAACGTCATCACCATAGTTTGGTGGCAATTAGTAGTATTACTAAATATGAATTGTTGTATGGCTTGCGAAAAAATTCCCAGGCACATAAAAAATATGGCGAGCAATTACGACTATTGTTTAAGCAAGCTCAAGATTTAGTTTTTGACGCAGAATCAGCTTTGCTCGCAGCAGAAATTAAACATTATTTGACTAGCAAAGGTCAGTCTATTGGCGATTGCGATACTATGATTGCCGCTGTAGGATTACGGCACAACGCAGTAGTTGTCACCAACAATCTAAAACATTTTCAGAGGGTTAAGAATCTGGTGGTTATTAACTGGAAAGATTAAAGTATTTGGCTAATATTTTCAGTTGCTTCGTCTTCATCTCAAAAATTAAAGTGATCGCGCTATATCTTGAGCCCAGCAATCTTGATTAAATCTCTTTTTCTGAAATTAGACCGGAAAATGTTCTAAAATATTATTAGCGCTGCAAAAAAAATCTTTGTAAAGTGGGAATTTAATTCCTTGAAAAAACAACTTTTATGAACGAAAAAATTTAATTTTGGGAAATGCTTGGAATTGACCTTAAACTGTGATATTATTTGTTTCATAATGGTAATCGTGGCGTTTAGCTGCAAGAGTCACCACTCCGATTTTGAAGAATTAAAAACATGATACAGCGAGCGATCGCCACTTGTCAACCCCTTCTTCATTGAAAAAAATATTAAGAAAATTAAAACTTTAAACAGGTTTTTAGACAATACAAAAACAGAGCGAAAAACACTATTTTTTGAGAATTTATTGGTTTAATTTTTGAACATAAACCGCGTCTAGTTTGAAACCTGTAGTTTTTGTCATTGTTTCGGGAACAGGGAATAGGGAATGGGGAACAGGGTTTGAGGCCTCTATAACTTTATTTCAAAACTCCATTTCTCAATATGGACGCGGTTTAGTTACGAAACTCGATAGGTGAAACTAATTATCCAATTGTTTATGATATGGTTAATTGGGATTAAATGGGATAAGGCAATGACCAAGACAGACCGAATTGAAGCTCGCATCGAATCTGATCTTAAGCAAGCTGCTGAGGCTGTTTTTTCTAAGCTTGGTATGACCCCTTCTGATGCTATCCGTATTTTTTATAAGCAGGTTGAATTGCATCAGGGTTTTCCCTTTGATGTCAAAATGCCCAATGCAGAAACGCTCGCAGTCATTGAAGAGATCGAAAATCATCCTGAGCGTCTCAAGTGTTATGAAAGCGTTGATGAAATGTTCAAGGATTGGGACATAGATAAATAGGAATCCTAAAACCAAGGGAAAGCAATCGCTTTCGACGTGATCGAAAGCTCATGAAAAGACGTGGAAAAGATCTTGCTTTCTTTGCGTCTTTGCGCGAAACGAATTCATATCTGGATTCAGCAACGCCCAATTAACTAAAATTTTTGACTCTTGACTCTTGACTTCTCCTCAGGTGTCTTTAAACTTCTCAAACAATTCCCTAACTTCTGCTTCGGTCATATTCAACATTGCGGCAACTTCTGTTAGCAGACTATTATCTTGTGTTTTTTGATGCAAACTAGCTAGTTTACTGATAACTAAACCTGAACTTTGTTGATCTTCAAATTCCACAAAAATCGCTAAAGCCTGCAAGTAATAACTTTTAGCCTGTTCAAATTCTGATAACTCTTCGGCTAGCATACCCAATTGTCCATAAGTGCTAGCGCTCGAATAGCGATCGCCGAATTCAATGTAGATATCCAAAGCTTGGAGATAGTAATCATTGGCTTGCTGGTATTGCCTTAATTCTT
>NZ_ALVZ01000111.1 GCF_000332055.1 Xenococcus sp. PCC 7305
TGGTCCAATTAATCGAGCTAACCCTCCTTCTTGATAAGTATGAAGCCATCGATGCACTGTGCTTCTACTTCTTCCTACTATTGCCGCTACTTCAATTACTTGTTGGCATTGTCCTGTTTTTAGTAAGTAGAGAGCTTGTAGTCTTTCATGGCCTTTGGCTTGGAACTGTTGGTTCATTTTCTCTTTCAGTTCTTCAGCGCTTTCTTGTATGACAACTCTTGTTACTCCAGTCATTTTTTCATTCTCATTCTCTTTCTTCTCTTCTTGATCTTATCTGTCTTAACTAAAAACTAAAATGATATAACCTCAAGGGCGAAGCATTTTCTCCCTTCCTGCTTGATAATACAGCGCATGATTTAATTCATAGTATCTAGCAAATTTTGGTAGCTCTTCTTGATGTCCTAAAACTATTAAAGTATCTTCGTAATTTAAGATGAGAGATGAATGGGGATGGGTCAATAACTGACCATTGCTACGACGCAAAGCCACAATAATAAAGGCACCTTTACCTCTAATTTCGAGTTCTCGAATAGTTTTTCCCACTAGGGGAGAATGATTGGAAACGATTAATTCATCAATTTGAACTTCAATTTGAGCCAATAAGTCATTTAAAGAATTTTGCTTATCTTTTTGCTGGAGAAAGTCGGTGCTGGTGGGACGAGTAATCAAATTGGCCATCTGTATCCCACTGACTGTTGCTGGTAAAATAACATGGTCAGCACCAGCAAGCCGCAGTTTTTTCTCCGTGCTGGGCAATTCTCCCCTCGCTAAAATCAGCAAATCAGGATTTAATTCCCGTGCTGTGAGAGCAATAAAAACATTGGTGGCATCATCAGGTAAGACTGTTGCCAAAACTGTGGCGCAGTTAATACCAACCGATCGCAGGATATCTTCATCCGTGGCGTCACCTTCCTGGACTAAATAGCCCATGGCTTCGGCGATCGCGATTCTTTCACTATTATTATCAATAATCACAAATGCTTGCCCGCCATCTGCCAACTGTTTCGCCATGACCTGAGCAATTCGTCCAAAGCCGCAAATAAGTACATGATTCACCAAACTGGAGATCGTATTCTTCTTTCGCTGAGCATCAAGAGCACGATTAATTTCCCCTTCTGCAATCATCTGGACAAACCCTCCCACAATATATAAGGCTGACGAAGTACCTGCCAGGATAACCATGATGGTAAATATTTTTTCCGATGGACTTTCCAATGGCTTAACTTCACCATAGCCCACCCCAAAAATTGTAATTACCACCATATAGATAGCATCTAATATTTCCCAACCAAAGAAAATATAACCGACAACGGCAATGATAATTGTGAGCACAAAAAACGCTGTTCCGATCAGAATCTTTTTAAACGAATTTTGCATCTTGTCGGATAATTCTAGAAATTAATGGTTACGGATACAGGCACGACTTGGCAACTTATGGTCTAGTCAGGACAGGTGTTAGGTTTTAGGTTAAAAAAAGTCATATTTTGATTTAAATCGAAAATTTTGCCAAGTCGTATACGGACAATCTAATCTCAGTATGGCAATAAACTTTGTAATTAAAGATACGGAATTAAGGAACGAGGAACAAGGAACGAGGAAGTTTTACCCATTACCTATTACCCATTACCCATTACCCAATCCCTAAGATTCATTGTCAGTCGCATTAGAAGCCAAAGAAATCTCCTCCATTTTCGGGAGTTTTTCCAATGCCAAACGAGAAGATTGATTGCTACCAGATAGTCTTTTGAGCAATTTGGGTCGAGGATCATGGAGTAAACAGGTAATTTCATCTCCTGAGCGCCATTCTTCGGTTGCTTTGACGATTTGCAATTTCTTTTCTCTTTTGACCAACAGAGGTAATAATTCCCCAGAACGAATTAAAGCTTGGATTTGAGCTTGCTGGAAAGATAAGTTTTTCTCTTTCAAGGAAGTTGTCCCCAATTTAAATTGTCCATCCTGCAAATAAGTATTCCAAGTTTTGATTGATAACTGGGAAATAAATGCTTGGCTCACTTTAAGATTAGTTTTCGTATTGTTATTTCCCGACTCAGAATCGCTCTTGGGAAACACCGCTAATACTCTAGGGGGTTGGAACTCTTCCATGGCCCGTTGCGCCAATACCAGATTAATTTCGCCATTTTTGGTTAGGGCAATAAAAGTACCCATAGATTCGATGCCAATTTCTTCTAAGGCTTCGGCGTCTAAACCACTTCGCTGCACAACGGGAATATTATCTGTTTGGGCTTTTTTAACAGCTTCTTCATCAGTATCGATTAAAACCACCGATTCTCCGGCTTCTTGAAATAGCTTGGCAATTAAGCGTCCCAAATTATTCCCACCGACGATCACGGCACCAGTTGATTCACTTAAGGTAATCCTTAAAAAACGAGCCACAAATCCCGCGGTTAAACCCTGACAAAATACAGTCATCATTATAGTGAGAAAGACCAATGCTTTAATCGCATCTCCACCAGTAATCTCATTTTCTGTCAATAAAATCGCAAATAAAGAGGCAACGGAAGCTGAAACGATTCCTTTCGGTGCGACCCAAGCCAAAAATATTTTCTGCCGCCAATTTAGACCACTACTCCAAGTACAAATTACGATACTTATCGGTCGAATAACAAACATTAAGACCAGCACTGCAATGACACTTCCCCATCCCAAGGCAACAACACTGGCAATAGAAAGATCGGCGGCCAATAAAACAAACAGCACTGATACAAATAAAACTGTTAATTGCCCCTTAAATCTTTTCAAGAGTCTTTCTTCAGGAAGCCCCGAAGCTTTGACCGTAATCCCCGCTGCGACTGTTGCCATTAACCCCGATTCACTGTAGAGAGTTTGGGATAAGACAAATAAGCCCCATAATCCAGCTAATACAACCAAATTTTTGAGTTCTTCTGAAAGACGATCTGTATTTTTGAGAAACAGCCCGAGTAACCAACCACCAATAACACCCACAAGAGAGCCAATACCTAAACGCAAGACTAAACCACTAGCTACGGTAACAGGAGCAGCATCACTATTTAAAATAGCATTCAATACCACAACAGCTAAAATCGCTCCTACTGGATCAATTAAAACTCCTTCCCCTTCTAATATGGTTGATACCTGGCGATCTACTCTAACTTGCTTGAGCAAGGGGCCAATCACTGTAGGGCCTGTGACCACGACTAAGGAGGCATACAAAAACGCGATCGCCCAGGGAAATTCCGCTAACCAATGAGCAGCCATCCCCCCACCAACCAGAGTAATAAGAGTACCCAAAGTTACTAAATTACGTAAGCTACCAGAAACTTTGCCCAGTTCTCGTAATTCTAAATTCAATCCCCCTTCAAACAGAATCACCGCAACCGCCAAGGCGACTATGACCTCTAAGCCAACTCCCAACTCATTGGGATGGAGGACATCTATGCCGTCAGAACCCAACAAAATACCCAACAAAAGCAAGAAAACAATACTTGGAACTTTTAGATATTCGCCTATTACCTGCGCGCTGATCCCAGCGACCACAGCGATGACAATTTGGAGGGTGAGTTCAAAAGATTCTTCCATAAAGTATATTTTAGGAGTAAAAGAAAACTTTGGGTAAGTAAGTCTTGTCGCTTGTCAGAAATTAATTCATTCTTTTCTTGTTAATAAATAGAGCTTGAGACTGCACAAAAAGTAAAGACCAGTCTATCATCTTGAAGGCGGAAGGCAGAAGGCGGAGGGCAGATGGATATACGTCTAAATTCTGAGGGCGTAATTCTATTCTGATTATCCTATGATTCAAAATTCTTCGATTATGATGTAGACGTCTTGGATATTTAAGCCCCAATCCCTCACCATGTCAAAGAAATCTAAATCTAAGAATTCTCCTATCCGCTACCTGGGACAATTTTTGTTTTCTTTGATCTCTCCTTGGAAACAAATCGATTGGCTATTGCTTTTGTTGCTTGTGGGTTTAACTGGATTTGGTAGTTTAACTATTTATAGTATCGAGAGAGTTGAAGAATTAAATCATGCCTATCAACATCTGACTATTGGTTGTTTAGGTTTAGGAATTGCGATCGCGATCGCGCGTGTGAATTACCGTTCTCTACTGCAATGGCATTGGGTAATTTATGTTTTAACCAACATCTCGCTGATTGCCGTGATGGTAGCAGGAGTCTCAGCGAAAGGGGCACAGCGTTGGATTTCGGTGGCAGGGTTTAATGTTCAACCCTCAGAATTTGCCAAAATCGGCGTGGTCATTACTTTGGCTGCCCTATTACATCATAAGGAGCGAGCTGATTTTGCAACTCTATTTCGTACCTTAGCAATCACAGCTATTCCTTGGGGACTAGTATTTTTACAGCCAGATTTAGGAACATCTTTGGTCTTCGGGGTGATTGTGATGACGATGCTTTATTGGGCAAAGGTAAATCCTGGCTGGCTAATTTTGATGGTTTCACCGGTAATTTCAGCTGTTCTTTATCATTTACATCTTCCAGGTTGGTTGTTCTGGACTCTGGCTATGACCGGCGTTGCTTGGTTAACTATTCCCGTCAAAATCGTAGGAGCCTTAAGTGCGATCGCGATTAATTGTGGAGCCGTCGAGTTGGGCAATCTGTTCTGGGGTTTACTAAAGGATTATCAAAAAGATCGTCTGATTTTGTTTTTAGACCCGGAAAAAGATCCTTTAGGCGGAGGATATCATCTGATCCAGTCTCGGATTGCGATCGGTTCGGGAAAATTTTGGGGAACAGGTCTCTACAAAGGGACACAAACTCAACTTAATTTTATCCCTGAACAACATACGGATTTTATTTTTTCAGCGGTCGGAGAGGAATGGGGTTTTCTCGGTAGTATTTTATTACTGGTGGTTTTTTTCCTGATTTGTTGGCGCTTAGTTTTAATTGCGAATCGGGCAACAGATAATTTTGGTTCTTTACTAGCGATCGGCGTCCTGGCCATTATTGCCTTTCAAGTGATCACGAATATTAGTATGACAATTGGCTTAGCACCAATTACAGGGATTCCGTTGCCGTTTATGAGCTATGGGCGATCGGCACTTTTAAGTAATTTTATTGGTATAGGGTTAGTGGAGTCGGTAGTCAATTATCGAGAAATTAAAAATCATATGTTTTGAATGAGGGCAGAGGGCAGAGGGCAGAAGTTTTACCTGGAAAGTGATCGAACTATATAATTCAGATTAGACATAGTATTATCCAAACAAAATGCTCATTAATGTTCAATTGCCCATAGATGTCAATCTACTGGAACATCAAGACCAAACCTTAAGCTTGGCGGGCATGACATGGGAGGATTACGAAAAGTTCAATTTTGCAGAATATCCAGGTTATAGAACTTCTTTCCTTAATGGAGTGATTACGTTAGTTTCACCGAGTAAAAATCATGAGAGAATTGCTCAAACTATTGCCATTTTAGTGTCTGCTTACTGTAGAAAATTTAAGATAGATTATTTCCCTATGGGTTCTACAAGACTCAAAAATAAGCCCTTGGCAGGTAAAGAACCTGATGTGAGTTTTGCTTTCTGTGCAGATAAAGACCTGCCCGATTTGGCAATTGAAGTGATATTTTCTAGTGGCAGTACTGACGACCTTAAAAAATATCGAGCTTTAGGGGTCAAAGAAGTTTGGTTCTGGCAAGATAATGATATGACTTTTTATCAACTACAAGACAATAAATATCTAGAAATTGCTGTTAGCAGTCTTTTAACTCATCTCAATTCTCAAGTTTTGACAACCTTTGTTAATCGAGATGTCACAGAAAGTGCTTTAAATATTGAGTCAGAATTCTTGAATAGTTTTAATATTGAGCTTTAATTTAATCGAGAAAATATCCGAATTTGACCTCAGAATATAGACAAAGAAACCATAAGCTTTGTAGCTTTTTGCAAACTTTCGGCGAGACAATTGGGTTGTTTATGCCTTTAAGGAGCGGGTAGAAGAACTTGGAGGCCAAATTAAGTTGGGAGCAGTTGTCAAAAAAATTGCCTATAACAATAGCAAATATCTAATTACTTACCTACAGAATGGTGAGACCTGCCAAACCGAAGCTGACTATTGTTTTAGCAATATGCCTATTCCCTTGATGAAGGATGTATTAGAAGATGGTCATTTTGAGCCGAGTTTTCGCGAAGCCTTACATGCTGTTTATCAAGCTCAAGATCGCGATCGCATAACTCCTGAAGGAAAATACCAAGCTGGGTTCCTTGCCGATACAACCAAAGTAGGCTGGCAAGCACCTCGCAACCTATGGCAAGAAGCCCCAGGCAGTGGAGCCGTGCCAATCTTTGGCGGCATTTCCTGGAGCAGTGACGAAATTGTGCAAGTCTGGTACCCATCGGACAATTATCATGCTGAGTTGGGAGTCTTAACTGGAGCCTATAATTTCCAACAGATCGCATATGAATGGGGTCAAGAATCTCCTTCCGGTCGTCTTGAAAATGCTCGTCAGGGAGCGAGAAACTTAGGTGGTAATGATTTTGCCCATGGTTTGGCTCATGGTTTGGCGATCGCCTGGCAAAATGTACCCTATCTCCAAGGTGGCTGGGCAAACTGGAGTGCGGTGGCGGAGAAAGAACCAGGAGCAAAAAACGCGACCTATTTCAACGCTTTACTACAAGGAGATAAAGATTTTTATATTATTGGAGACCAACTCTCGGCTCTACCGGGCTGGCAAGAGGGAGCAGTTGCTTCGGCGATTAATGCGGTAAACAAAGTAACCGATCCTCAATATCTAGTGCCAGAACTCGATTTCTTACCGGATACTCGCTTGATGGTGGAATGTTTGTAGAAGGGGGAACCAGAAAACTTATGGCAAAAAACGAGATTTTTCTTGCTCATTAGGCATGCGACAAGTGGCGCGTTGGCCAAATAGTCGATATCGATTGCGAGCAATTATTCTATAAATAAAATCTCTAATAGGACGGGGAATTATTTTAAATAAACTCAAAATTGACCAAAGACCACCAAGCCGTAGACAAATATTGAGAAAAGCATCTGATTGCTCAGAAATTTTTCCCTGGTCAATATAAAAAATCGACCATTTCTCGCGATCGCTAGGTAAGGCCGGTAAAACCTTAGCTGCTGTTTGACCCTGGAGTGGTGCAACCATAATTGTGCCTATTGTATCTATCCTCAGCAGAATATCGACAAACCGATTACACATAATACATTCCCCATCAAAAAAAACAATGGGTTTATCTAAGAAACTAGTCATAATCAAAGTTTGGAGCAAGAAACAAACATACACGACTTGGCAAAATTAAGTTAATTGCGAGCAAAAGGTTTTAGGTGTTGGGTGTTAGGTGTTAGACAGCTTCCGAAAAACGATGAATCCAGCAATGATAGACATAAAAATTCTTTATATCTAAAATATTCTCCGATCTAAATCAAAATATGACTTTTTTTACCTAAAACCTACTACCTAAAACCTAACACCAGTCCTGACTAGACCATAAAATTGCCAAGTCGTGAACATAATATTCTAGTCTAAGAAAAAGGCCAGGGATCTCAATTATCTTCCTGGCTTTTGTAGGCATTTATTGTAAGAGCTAGAGAGAAATTTTTCCTCTTTTTTTGTCTCTGTATGATTCCAAAACCCTATCTTTTAACTTTCATCATCTAACTTTCATCGTCCGAGTCATAGCGATAAATTTATTTATACTGGCTCCTGGACGACGATTAGGAGCAGGTTTGGAAATCAGATAATCCGTAGCAAAAGTCATTTCAGGAGTAGCCTCTTGTGGTTGTGCTTCACTCTCTGCAACCACCTCTTCGGCAACTTCTTCTGGTGCAGATTGCGCGACTTTTTCAGGTACTACCGCAGGAATTCCCCAGTAAGGAATACCCACAGCGTTAGCAATTAATTCTTCCACATCGGGAATTGTCTTAGGTGGAGTTGGCGGTGCCATCATTATAGATTCGGGGAAGGAGTCGGGAATCTCTCGGGGGACAGCGATCGCACTGGGAGCATTCTGAATTAGACTATTTTGCAGCTTGGGAACAGCACCTGTAAAAGTCGACTTACTACTGCTACAAGCACCTTGCAAGATTTGGAATGAGTGAGTAAAACTAACTAAATTAGTCCCGACTTGACTATCGTATCCACGATAGTAGGGAACTGTATATTCGCCAAAATTCTGAAAATATTCTTCACTGTCAATATAAGAATCGATTTCTGCGGCGAAACCACCCTCAGCCAATATCTGGATATGCTGGGAGATTTCTGCTTGGTTTTCAGGGGCACGACCGAGTAAATGTTTAAAATTTAGCTCAACTGCGGCTGCATTAGGATATTTATCAAAAAACAATGCTCGATAGCGATCAGATTGTGCCAATCTGCGAACAAATTCACTCACCGTAATTTGATTATCTTTTAATTGGGATTCAATAATGGGCAATCTTTCACTTTCCATCAAATGAGCATTACCAAAAACTTGTTTGTATGCTGCGGCAATAACTAGTTCGAGATTTTCTTTTGATGGTTTACGAGTCAGTTCTACTGATTGACTATCAGCAACAGAATTGCGGTACTTATCGTTGACAACCGCAGGTGCCATGGTAGTAGAGCTTTTTTCAGCGACTGCTGGCTTGGTTTCAGCAACCGATTTTGACTCCTTAGAGGCTGTGGGCTCTACCTTAGTTTCTGGCTCGTTGACTGCCGCCGCAGGAACTTGTTTCTTGGGCTCAGCTGCTTTTGCTTTTGGCTCAGTTGACTTAGCTGCCTTTGCTTTCTGTGCTGGCGCTTTCTGTGCTGGTGCTTTGGTCGCTACGGCGGTGTTGCCGTTATTAGAATCATTTTCGTCGAGTTCTAAGTAGAACCCTCCCGATTTTCTATCTAAACCAAGTAATTTTTTAAGCATTCTACTAAATTAGCTCCAAAGAATAAGAGATGATAATATGAGGAATTTTGTAACGAAATATTATCATTTTTTCATGAAGCCAGGTTATCAAGACTGTAAGATGAGAAAATTAACAAAAGTTAACATAGAAAATAGTTTCGATTTCAGCTCTTGTGTCTCATCGGTTAATTAATTAACACTTAAAATTTAAACTGGATCTTGGGTATCCTCAATTTCCCAAGAATCATGGTCTATTAGTTTCAACAACTTTTGGTGATATTGAATTAAGGTCGGACGATGACCTACGCTAATGAAAGTGGTTTCTAACTGTTGCAAATGACGATATAGATTCTCTTCATTTTCTACATCTAGAGCACTAGTCGCCTCATCAAGAATAATGTACTCAGGTTTGTTGATCAGAATACGAGCAAAAGCTAGGCGTTGCTGTTCGCCCAAAGATAGGACGTCAGACCAATCTCTCTCAGCATCCAAACCACCAAAACGCTCAGCTAAATCTGATAGATTAACTTCTTCTAATATTTGATATATTGCTTGATCAGACATATTTGCTTCGGTAAGGGGATAGATTATTTGACTGCGAAGATTACCGAGGATTGTATAAGGCTTTTGCGGCAAGAAGAGTATTTTATCTAAACTGGGGCGAGTAATAGAACCTGTTCCAGAATTCCATAATCCTGCGATCGCCCTTAGCAGAGAACTTTTGCCGCCTCCACTAGCTCCCATAATCAGCAAACTTTCTCCAGTTTGTAAGTTGAAAGATAGTTCTTTAATTAGGGTTTGACTATAGTTAGGGGTTTGCAGTGTCAGATCTTCGACTGCTAGAGCATCCTGGTGTTTTCTATTTATAATGGGGCGCGCTTCATCTCTGGTATAGGCTAATTGTTCATTGGCATCCAAATATTTAGAAAAGGAATCTAGACGATCAACACCAGCGACAAAAGCTGTTAAAGAATCGAAACGGCTAATAATTAGGTTTAAAGAGAAGAAAACCCGAGCAAAAGCAATTTCTGCTTCTCTGACTTTTCCGACTTCAAAATCTCCTGACAAGACGGAGGGGGCGACGATGAGTACAGGAATGAGATCGGGTAAAAACTGATAAGCATTACTAAAAGTCCCGAGATATAATTCTTGCCAGATAATCAAAAGATTGAAGTTTTTAAATACTGTTGTAAAGATTTGTTTTAAGTTTCTAGATTCTTGGGCTTCTCCTTGGTAAAAAGCGATCGACTCGGAGTTTTCCCTCACCCTAACTAAACCAAAACGAAAGTTTGCTTCCTTGCGGAGTTGGTCAAATCTGATTTTTACTAATTTCTTCCCAAAGAAGCCGATCGCGATCGCCGTACCGAGTATCGAATAGGTGACTAAAGCAAATACCAGATTAGGAGAGATTCGCCAGAGTTCGCGGCTAAAGAAGATGACCTGTAAAACTGAATTAACAATGACCAGAAGAAAGAGCAAAGAGTCTTGGGTAAAGCCTTTAATATCTTCTGCAATACGCTGATCAGGGTTATCAATATCAGTATTAAAATTCCCCAGAGCATAAAAACCTCGACCCTTAAAATAGCGGTCTACAAAATGGTGAGTGAGCCATCTACGCCAATAAATACCCAATTTATTTTGCACATAGCTAAAACCGGCAAACAAAGGCACATAGACAACTAGAACAACTAAAAATATTTGAACCGTACGCCAAAATCGATCTGCATCTTTGCTGGATAAAGAGGAGATGATCTCACCTTGTTGCTGGCTTAGGATGACACTGAGCTGAGAGTAAGCGACTAATAAAATAAATAATAAGGCTAAGAGCGATAAAGCACCTTTTTTTTCGTTGCCAAACCAATAAAGTTTCGCGATCGCCCAAAATTCTTTAAATACTTTTAGATTAAATCTTTTCATCGTTGGGCGTGTTATAACTTCTCTTTGGCTACATAATCTAGTAGCCCTGAACAACAATCAAATAATAGATCAATGACATAATTAAAACCATCTTGACCACCATAATAAGGGTCTGGAACCTCCTTATCATCATGGTTGGCCGCAAAACTGCAAATCATTTGTACCTTATCTTGATACTTCCCCTCGCGATCTAGATAGAGAATGTCTTGATAGTTAGAGCGATCCATAGCTAAGATGAGGTCGAATTTCTCAAAATCCAAAGTGCGAAATTTTCTAGCTTTGCCCACAAGCTCAATACCCTGTTTTTGAGCTGCCGCGTTCATGCGACGGTCTGGAGCCGAACCGATATGGTAAGCCGAAGTCCCAGCAGAATCACAAAAAACCTGTACATCTAAAGCTCTTTCTTTAATAAGATGATTCATGATATTTTCGGCGGAGGGAGAACGGCAAATATTCCCCAGGCAAACGAATAGTAATTTGTAACTCATAAAACAATTAAGAATTCTTAAGATTTGCTGTCGATTGAACTTTGGCTAGCCAGAGTAAATGTATCACAGAGTTGACGATGGCAATGATAGCAGTTATCTAAATAGTAGAAATCAATAAAATTATAAAAAAATTATGTTTAGAACAAAACCTCGGAGAGATTATATTTTTGGCAAGCGAAAACCCAAGCCACGACGCAATTTTACTTGGCTATGGTTATTGATATCTGCTATTTTGTCATTGTTAGTTTTGGAGTTGTTGACCCGTATTTATATCGATCTTTCAGGCAAACGAGAAGAATTTGCCCAGGCGATTAGTGAACCAGATATCGCCGAGTCCTATCAGTTGAAATTTCTCGATCAAAAGGGCAACCCTTTAGAGGGGATCTCCAATACAGGAAATTTGATTGCGCAACAACGTCTTTCTGTGGGATATCAACTAGTAAAAAATCAGGAAAATCCCTATTGGCAAATCAATGAGCATGGTTTTCGCGATCGCGATGAGCTACCAATCACGAAGCCTCAGGATGAAATTAGGATTTTTATTTTGGGTGGTTCGACAGCTTTTGGTTATGGGTCTTCGAGTAATGAAACTGCGATCGCAGACCAATTAGAAAACCGTTTGCAAAAACGTCTAGAACAGCAAAAAAAATTACCTCAACTCTATAAGCCCGATGTTCTACCAGAAGATGAGGAACTTAGGGCAGAAGCACGAAGAAAAACACCAAAACTCAAACAGGCTAATTACCGTGTGATCAATGCCGCAGTTCCTGGTTACGCCTCAGGCAATCAATTAGCCCAGTTGGCCCTACAGGTCTTACCCTATAAGCCTGATTTTATAATCGTCTTAGATGGTTATGAAGATTTGATTTTACCCAGTGAAGAAACGGCGGCACAAGTGCCTCAATTCGATGAAAAATTCGACAGTAAAACCGATTATGTCAAGGCTTCTACTAGCAAATTACTTAAGCCGTTAGAAGACAAAAGTTATTTAGCCAAGGTATTACAAGATACTGTTTTACAAGTGGAGCTTCCCGAAAGTAAAACGGATTTGTTACTCAATATCAATGGACAGGAACTAGCCTCATATATTCCGGAAAGTCCTGAAGAATTGCAACGCCGGGTGGATCGTTATTTTCAAAATCATAAACAAATGGTGACCCTGGCCACGGGGAGCAATGCCTCTGTGATTTTTGCAACTCAACCCGAGATTACAGGGCGCAAACCCAGCAAGCTTACACCTACCGAAGGAGAAATTACGACCCAGCTAGGCAGAACCTATATCAGAAAAACCAAGGATACTTATCCTCGGTTTGTAGGAGTTAATAATTATTTGGTAAAAATCTTCCCCAAAAATGTCAAGGCTCTCAATCTGTATAATCTTAGTGATAAATATCCTTCGCCTAGTTTTATCGATGCGATTCATTTAACAGAGCCCGCTAATGAGATGGTGGCCGAGCAACTTTATTATGCGATTAGTTCTTTCTCGAAGATGCAGGTTAAGCCCCGCGAACCTCAGCAAGAGCAGGAGTCTTGAATACGTGAGTTCGATGAGTACAAAATTTACTAGTTCTGAATAGGGACTTAGGGATTTAGGGATTTGGGGATTTGGGGAAAAGCCTATTACTTCGTGGTTCAACTTGGGAGAACCATTAATTTTGCCTAGGTACTTATTTGGGTGCAGCTTGCTCGGTGGGAAGTCTTTTGTACCACTGGAAATAGAGTAAAGTACTAAAGATAATAAAAGTCGCAATCGCCCCCAGCGCCGTTAACCATTGGTGTAGGAGTCCCGACATGACCATCACGACTCCAGAAAGCTGCCAGATAAGGGCCAAAAAGACATTTCTGAGATCGTGGGAATTCTGAATCTGAGACTTATTCACGATCGCTGGGTCCAACTCTGAGGTCACTCTTCGCCAAAAACCAAAAGGTCTAATTCGCAGCCAAAAGTTCTTCAGCGTTTTCAGCTCAGTTGGCGGAGTTAGATAGGCCATTCCAACTCCGGCCAGCATCGAGATTCCCAGGGTCAGAGGAAAAGAGACATAAAATGCCAATTCAGGATGCAAAATCTTCAGCAACAAAGAAGTCACCAAACCCACGGCTGTCGCGATCGCAAAACCGTAGCCATTGAAGCGCCACCAATACCAGCGTAATACCGTGGGAGCAGCCAAACCAGCCGAGAGAGAACCAGTAATCCAACTCCAAATCTCATTGATATTTTGCACTGTCTGACTTAGGATAATGGCGATCGCTGCTAAAGCAATAGTTGCACCATAACTTTGACGAATCAGCCTCTTCTCGCTAGCTTGCGGCTTGAGATAAAGTTGATAGATATCGCGAATCCAGTAAGAAACTCCCGCATTAATAGTCGAGTCAAAGGTTGACATCGCAGCCGCAATTAATCCAGCGATCAATAAACCCCGCAGCCCTGACGGAATCGCTTGACTCAAGACGACAGGAAGAGTTTGTTCAGGATCTTGGCTCAAGATACTCGCGATCGCCGGATTACCAGAAGCTAGCTTTAAGCCCAAAATTACGGTCCCCACCACTAACATCCAGCGAAATAGCAGCAGCAGAATCCATTCTGCGGTCAAAAGTCCGACTTCCCGCTCATTTTTCGTCGCGTAAAATCGTTGGGGAGTATAACCTCCCGTGAAACCGCCCATGCCCTCAAACATTGAGCGAGAAAACCAGAACAGAATACATAGCCCAAAGGACTGATAAACCGTGGGATTGGCTAGCCAATTCATCGGAGCTGCTTCCCAGTTTGGGATTAAACTATGCCAGCCGGGATAAGTTGCCGAGGCAATCACAGCGGCGTGATCGGGGAGAGTAAAGGCTTGATAGCCGACGTAGAGCGCTACCAGCAAAATCAAAACTTCCTGTATGACATCGGTGTAGATGACCCCATAAAATCCTGACATAGTGGTATAAGTTAGAGCCACAATCATCATCAGCAGCGCACAAACCGTGGGACTAAAGGGTAAATACACCGCTAGAAACTTACCACCCCCTTCAACAAAATATACGAGTAGCGCGATCGTCACGATAAGATTAGCAACCGCACTCAAAAGACGCGCCAGCTTTCCCGCTAATCCTGACCCAAACCGCAGTTCCATCCATTCTGCTGTGGTCATCACATTAGAGCGCTGTAACCATTTGCCCATATAAATCATGATGATCGCCATATACAGAGCCATACCACCACGTAAAGCTACCCAGAACCCTTGCAGACCGATGGCAAACAGAAAGGAGATCATTACCATAGTCCCGGTCATATCAAAATTCGAAGCTGTTCCCGACATGCCGATCGCCCACCAAGGAATTTTTCTCCCCCCCAAAAAGTAATCAGAGATGCTTCGAGATGCTTTTTTCGAGAGATAAAACCCTAAACCAAGGGTTCCCAGGAAATAGAGGAGCAAAATAATCGTATCAAGGGTAGAAAGGGAAATGGTATTCATAGCATAGATTTATAGCAGGCACTGTCAAGAACAAACTGTTCAGCTGGTACTGTCAGGTTACCTAAAATCAAGCATCTTATTGAGAAAAATCTTAGAATCTTGATGACCAAAAACCCTATTATTTCGTAAGTGAAATTGAGTCTATTCCCAATAAAAATCAGTTTAGAAACTTAACCTGACAGTGCCGATCTATGAAGCATAGCTTATCAGAATCATTTTGAAAGGCAACAATATTCACCATTTGCGCTCAATAGAATATAGATCTAACTTTCTATCAGCGCTAATAATCGGAATCTGCTCTGATAAAGCCTGAGCTGCCAAAAGACGATCAAACGGATCTCGATGATGAAACGATAACGTTGCCACCTTCGCAGCATGAGCAATGCGAATCGGTAAAATCTCAAAATTATTAATCGAGATTTGATGCTCTATCCAAGATTGAAACGAGCTAGGAATTTCATATTTACCAAGACTAACTTTAATTGCAATTTCCCAATATGATGCTGGGGATATCAGCAAATCGTTTTTAGGATCACTAATTAACCCCAAAGCCTCCCGACTAAGTCGAGTATCATTAAGCACAAACCAGAGAAAGGCATGAGTGTCCAAAAGAAACCTCATGGCATATAGTCCCTAAAATCCTCTAAATGTTCATCATCATCAGCTAATATTTTTATTGTTCCGATCGCACTTCCAGGCTGGCGCATTCGGTGTGAAATCCCCTGCTCTTCTTTTAAGTGGTTAACAACTTTTGGTAAAGTATCATTGTTGGTTAGAGGTGTTTCTGCTCTAACAGGCTGTTGCTTGTACTCTAGAAAATCCACAAATTGGCAAACTGAATAGAGTTGTTCAGTGGATAGTTGATTGAGTTTTTGCGCTAACTCTTCTCGGATATTCGTCATAATATGACTCTTTGCAACCTAAAACCTAACACCTAAAACCTAACACCAGTCTTCACCGTTGAGCTTGTTGTTCCAATAAAGAATTAAGATTTACTGGTCGGGCATTCTCCAAAACCATTGTGGTGCTGCTGTTTTGCTTAAAGCCAATCTTTTTGTAAAAGTTCTTTTGATTCGTTGTTGTCAGATAAACTCTTTCCACTTTATTCACCTTGGGATGAGCCAATACTGTCTCAACTAGTTTGCCCCCCAAACCCCGTCCACGATAATCAGGGTGAACAACCACATCCCAAATGCCTGCACGATAAACCACATCAGAAGTTGCTCTGGCAAAGCCAATAAGGAGATCGCGATCCCAAACTGTAATGACAGGATCACTATGTTCCACCGCAATTTTAATATCTTCGATCGTGCGATCTTGCGCCCAGAATGCTCCTAGAACAAACAAATTCTGAACTTGTTGAAGGTCTATCTGAGATTTATCAGAGCAAAATTGAATCTGGCTAGAATCCATATTGTTATTTCCTGGATGATAAGAAATTAGCGAGAGTTTCGCTTTATCCGCTCAGCGGAGCGGGGCTCGAATGGCTCGCTAGGACATTGTGAATTATGTATAAATGCTTACACTATAATAATTACAGTATCTGGGGCAATTTTGCTACCTCTTTTGTTGCTATTTCATGACTTTGGGCAAAAATTTTGCTAAAAATATTGCAACTATTGTTTACTGGTAACTGGTAACTGTATTGGGAAAAGCATGATCCAAGCATTAAGGGGAACAAAGGATATCTTGCCAGAAGACGTAGGGTATTGGCAGCAGCTCGAACAAACTGCCAGAGAAATTCTCACAAAAGCAGTTTATAGTGAGATTCGAGTCCCGATTTTTGAGCAAACTTCCCTGTTTGAACGAGGCATTGGGGAAGCGACGGATATTGTGGGCAAGGAAATGTATACCTTTAAGGATCGTGGCGATCGCTTTATTACGCTGCGGCCTGAAGGAACAGCAGGAGTGGTTCGTTCCTATATTAGTAATAAACTTCATGCTCAAGGTGTCCAGCGCCTTTGGTACACGGGGCCTATGTTTCGTTATGAACGTCCCCAGGCTGGTCGGCAAAGACAGTTTCACCAAATAGGTTTAGAGGTATTGGGCACGGGCTCTCCCCGAGCAGACGTTGAGGCGATCGCGATCGCAACGGATATTCTCAAAGCTATTGGCTTAAATGATCTGCAATTGGATATTAACTCTGTTGGCAGAGGCGAAGATCGCCAAAAATATCGCGAGGCATTAGTTACTTACCTCGAACCTTACAAAGCAGATTTGGATGAAGATTCACGCGATCGCTTAACCCGCAATCCCCTGAGAATTTTAGATAGCAAGGATCAAAAAACCCAAGAAATTGCCCAAGATGCTCCAAAACTAATTGAGTATCTCAGCGATAGCTCCAAAAAACATTTTGATACCGTTTTACAATTACTTACTGATTTAGAAATCAAATATCAGATCAATCACTGTTTAGTCAGGGGTTTAGACTATTACACTCACACAGCTTTTGAGATCCAATCTGCTGATCTGGGGGCTCAAGCAACGGTTTGTGGTGGTGGTCGTTATGATGGTTTGGTCGGAGAATTGGGTGGCCCCGAAACTCAAGCTTTTGGGTGGGCAATGGGGATGGAAAGATTGGTCTTGCTCTTACAAAAACTTCAAGAATCACCCACAGCTAAGCCAGATTTTTATCTAGTTTCTCGGGGTGAAATGGCCGAGGCTCAAGGATTGGTTTTGGCTCAACAATTACGGAATGCTGGTTTTACAGTGGAGTTAGATCTTAGTGGTAGTGCTTTTGGTAAACAGTTCAAGCGTGGCGATCGCTCTGGAGCTGTGGCTTGTTTGGTATTAGGGGATGCCGAAGCAGAAAAGCAAACTGTAAATTTGAAATGGTTGGCTTCGGGAGAACAACAGGCGATCGCACAGAGTGAATTATTGGGAATGAGTGAGGAATTGCGAGCAAAAGGACTCGGGGCAAAATAGCATATCTAAATTATTATTTACGGCCTAAATACTCAACTATTCCTTCTGCGATCGCGTTACTCAATCTTTTCTGTTCCTGGGGATTGGTGATCCATTCAAATTCCCAAGGATTAATTGCAAAACCTAATTCCAACAGAATGGAAGGGGCAGAATGGGGACGAGTTAGAGCCAGATTATTCCAAAATACGCCATAGGAAGGACGGTTTAATTTTGTAACTAAATAATTATGCAAAAATACGGCAAAATCATGGGCTTGGGGATGATACCAAAAAGTACTGATTCCTTGGGTATTTTCGGCGTCACCGGCATCGGGTAGAGCATTGTAGTGAATTGAGATTGCCAAATCTGGTTTGATATTATCAATCGCCGTCATGCGCTCTTTTAAGGATAAATCGCGATCGCTGTTGCGTGTCAAATAAACAGTAGCACCTAATTTTTGTAAATCTTTTTCTAGTAATCGAGAAATCACTAGATTCATTTCCTTTTCGGGATAACCATTAGGTCCTCTAGCACCTAACTCCGAGCCACCATGTCCGGGATCAAGTAAGATTTTGATACCTTGCAATGGCAAGCTACTATTACTTGATGGCTGGGGAGGATGACGCAGGGAGAAGATTAAACTAGTTCCTTCATAACGTAAATCGTAACCCGATTGTTGAGCTGTTTTGAGGTGAAAAGTATAGGCAATTGTTGTGGGATCTACTTGTTGCCAATCAAGACGTTGAATTAAAGGATCATCATCAAGGCGAATGGTATCTGTTTGAGCAGTTGTATTATAAAGAGTTAAAGTTATTTTCTGATCTTCCTGGTGAACCTTTACGGGAACAGGTATTTGCAAAGGAAAAATAATTTCAGTGGCATTGGGTAATTTGCGAGATGTGATACTACGAATTAGCGATCGCGGCGGGACTTTACTAGCAATGGGCTGAGTTTCGGAGGCTTTGATCCAAGCGCCATAATCTAAACGTAACCATTCTCCTTCTTTGCCTGTGACACTAGCCCGAGTTCCCTTGGGTAAAGGAGTGAGACGGGAATAATTAGTTGAAGGGCCTGTTCTGGCAACTCCACGATCTGCGATCACTTCGATGACTTGAAGATTATCGGGAGTCAGAATTGCGATCGCACCTGTCCCGGGTTGAGTTTTTTGTTTACCGTCTAAACTAATTTCGAATTGCGGAATTCCCAAATTGCCAATAGTTGCAAAACTACTACAGCCTTGATAACTACTAATCTCAGTAGTAGTGGGTTGATTCTCAGCAATCAGCACCGCAGAATTAGGGGGTAATTGGACTAATTCTGGTTGAGCCGATAATGTGAGGGATTTATTCGGCAGACGAACCGATACTTGAGCATTAGGTGATGCGATCGCACTAAAACAAATCAACTCTCCTGGCAATCTAGCAATATCAACAGCGGGAGTTAGGGAGCCTTCGGCAAAGGCAACCCCAGTGGTCATAATTGGTTGCGAACTAATTCTTGAGACGGTTACTTTTTGTTCTTGACTTCCAGCCTGCAAGGTAAAGGTATTCTCTCCCAGTCGCAAAGGAAAACTCGGAGCAAAATGTCCTTGGGGACTTCTTTTTATTTTTTGACCATTAATTAGGAGTTCTTGAGTAGGTGGGGAAGTACCAATTATAAAAATCTGCTCGGCAGTAGTTTCATGGCCTGCGGGTGGGTAAACAATGGATAAAGACTCTTGAGCCTGAACCGCATTCGTTAACACCAAAGTGCTGGAAATCATGATTGTGCTACTCAGTAAGGGGATAATTGCCCTCGAAGCAGTAATGATGTTCTGGTGCAAGTGTTTAAGTTCTCCCATATTGAACATTCGCGTCCAAATTATAGTCTGAAGTTCACTTCATCACCTTGATTTTCAGAGAAATTTCCTGGAGATCTCCTGTCAACCAACCAGAGCAAGGGTTGCAAACTTGTTTCCCAAATCCTTTTAATGACGTAAATCTTGATATTGACTATATTGACGTAGAACACTTAACAATTGATTATAAACAGGGGTAAAAATTGACATGAACTATGAGCTAACAAAATATCCATTTTTAGCTTTTTATGAATGCTCTGTCTTTTCCTCTCCATCTTGCTAGATCTAGCTTTTCAATACTGCTATCAGGCAGTCAGGTTTATTCCAGCTTGCGGCTGCTCTTGGCAATTAATTTAAATCGAAGGCAGAAGAATGAAGGCAGAAGGCAGAAGGTAATTGGCATAGTGGGAGAATTAGACTCACCACTATGCCCTGTTCCACTTAAAGAAGTGGAGGAATTCAACCTAAAGGGATAAGTTAGAAGTAGTTTTATCCTTCTGCC
>NZ_ALVZ01000112.1 GCF_000332055.1 Xenococcus sp. PCC 7305
TATTAGACCTCTTGCAAAAATACGAGTTTTGGTTGTTTCAGCGATTTTGACCAATCGCTATATACATTATGATTAGGGGTTTATAGAAATACCCTCAATTAATTATGCAAGAGGTCTATTCACTATTTATACCATTCATCTTTTTTCCAATACTCCCTATCATATTCAGCATGAGTTAAAACTGCCCGAATAAAAACTTTATTATTTTGATAGTCAATATAGCTAATTAAACGAAAATTATTACCTCCAATATTAAAAACAACAAAGTTTCTGACTTGACTTGCTGAGGGGAAAGTTTGGCAAATATCATTAAAGTTTTTCCAGCGATGTTGTGCAGTCAGTTTATACCAGTAGCGTAGGCTTACCTCTGCATTAGGATGTTTGAGCCAAAATAGTCTTAGCTTTTTTATTGAAATGATATGCATTGATTAACATTTTTAAAATAGTGCGCATTTCGCAACTATTGTTTCTTTGATTGTTTTCTCTATCTATGAACTTAGCAAATTGCGAAGTTGATTGTCAATTGAGTATTTGAGATCGCACCTCCCTTCTTACGAAGACTATAGCTCTAAGAGGATCATTAAACTTCGTTTGCCTGCTTCAACTCAAAACCTACGATACAATGACATTCTGCTAGGCAAATAATCTCAACTCCTGGTTAATTCATGAAATCAACCAAACATCCTTTAATTCGTTTATCTCGATATGGAAATAAATATCGTATCTTAATCTGGCAAGCGATCGCCTGTTCAATTCTTAATAAAGTATTTGACCTGGCACCGCCACTTTTAATTGGGGTTGCGATCGATGTCGTGGTGCAACAGGAAGATTCGATAATTGCGAGATGGGGAGTCACTGATACTTTCCAACAATTAGCAGTCTTATGCCTATTTTCAGCATTGGTTTGGATTTTGGAATCGGTTTTTGAATATGCCTACGAAAGATTGTGGCGTAATCTAGCACAAAGTATCCAACATAATTTGCGCTTAGAAGCTTATGCTCATGTTCAGGATTTAGAATTAGCCTATTTTGAAGATAGAAGCACTGGCAGTTTACTCTCTATTCTTAATGATGATATCAATCAGTTAGAAAGATTTTTGGATGTTGGGGCCAATGAAATTTTACAGGTACTAACTACTATCATTATTATTGGTAGCATGTTTTTTATTTTGACCCCTAGTGTTGCTTGGATGGCAATGTTGCCGATTCCGCTGATTGTTTGGGGGTCGATCGCCTTTCAAAAAAAATTGGCACCTCGTTATGCAGAAGTTCGAGAAAAAGTTAGTTTACTAAATAGTAGACTCGCTAATAATTTAAGTGGCATTACCACAATTAAAAGTTTTACCACTGAAGCCTATGAAATAGAAAGATTACGTATCGAAAGTGAAGCCTATCGCCAAAGTAATCGTCGGGCGATCGCATTTTCCGCAGCCTTCACTCCTTTGATCCGAATGATTATCCTTGCAGGCTTTAGTGCAATTCTGCTTTATGGAGGCATGGAAGTTGTTGAGGGTAATTTAGATGTGGGAATCTATAGCTCGTTAGTTTTCATGACGCAACGATTGTTATGGCCTTTAACTCGCTTGGGGAAAACGTTAGATCTTTACCAAAGAGCTATGTCTTCGACTAACAGACTAGTAGATATTTTGGATACGCCGATCGCAATTCATTCAGGCAATTTATCTTTATCAAATAATATTATCAATGGAGAAATTAAGCTTAATAATATTACCTTTGCTTACAATGAAAGAAAACCTGTAATCGAAAATTTAACGTTAAATATACCTTCAGGAGATACGATCGCGATTGTCGGCTCCACCGGTTCAGGCAAGAGTACTCTAGTAAAATTATTATTACGGTTTTATGAACTTAAATCAGGAAAAATAACTCTTGATGGAATCGATATTCGTGATATTAACCTAACAGATTTACGCAAAAGTATTGGCTTAGTAAGTCAGGATGTGTTCTTGTTTCATGGCACAGTCAAAGAAAATATTGCCTATGGCATGTACGGTGCAACAGAAGCAGAAATAATATCCGCAGCAAAAATAGCGGAAGCGCATAATTTCATTGGTCATTTACCCCAAGGTTACGACACCATTGTCGGGGAAAGAGGACAAAAGCTTTCTGGGGGGCAAAGACAGAGAATTGCGATCGCGAGGGCTGTTTTAAAAAATCCGCCGATTCTAATTTTGGATGAAGCAACTTCTGCTGTTGATAATGAAACCGAAGCTGCGATCGCCAGGTCTTTGGAGAAAATCACCCATAATCGGACAACAATTGCGATCGCTCATCGTCTTTCCACAATTCGCCATGCCAACTGCATCTATGTCGTTGAATATGGACAAATAGTTGAACAGGGGACCCATGAGGAATTATTAGCAAAACAAGGAGTCTACGCCAATTTATGGCAAGTTCAAACAGGAGTCAGAGCATTCAGCCATTAATCCTTATATTTTTGCAGGACTAAATGGGAAATATATAGCGAAGGTTTGCGTAACTTACAAATTACCCCTAATGAATCCGATATTTCCGATAATTGCGATATTTATTCTTGTAATAATATTATTTTTTCTATCCCAGGTAGTTATTAAAATAATTTGGAAGTATAAGGAAAAGTCTAACTCTACCAAGCCCATTGCAAATCTAGGCATTGCGATCGCATTATTGGTCTTATTTGTTATGTTAATGCTTGCTATTATTTCAGCAATTAATATGCTTACTAATGTGGATACTTCTTTTTCTAATAAGTCGGGGAAAGTCACGAACACCGAAGAAATTGCAGTCCTCAATATAGAGGATTGTCAGCAATTAATTAATGAGATTTACCTTGGAGAAAATAAGGTTTATAACTCGGAAAATCATCGTTACATTGAAGTTGTTTCTACTCCACAAAATATTGTTGAAAGTTATCAAAAAGGAGCTAAAGAACTTAATTCTGTTTCCCAGCAATACTTAGATTTGAATCTAAACCCAGAATCAAAACATTATAGCCAAATAATAGCGAATAAGTTGCAAGAAAAAGCGAAGTTATTTGAGCAAAGAAGTGAAATTAGCACCGACAGCAAAAACAAGAGGAAAATTAACCGACTGTTAGACAAAATGGATTTGGTGACTAAGGAAAGATTAAACGCGATCGAGTCGGTAGAAAATCAATGTGATCTGAAAGAATAATTGAAAATTGAAAATTGAAAATTAATTCTCTATTTGTTTTCCACGGCATGAACTAGTTCTATGGCAACGCGATCGCAATAGGGACGAATCCACCACCACATCACAGGGGACAACCAACCCTTAAGGGTTACAGAATAGGAAATATAAGTACCACAGAGTGTAGACTCCACCTGATAAGTAATGCGTTGTTCCATTCCAGGGATCGCTAAGACACGGAGACTAAGTAACTCTTGGGGACGAACATTTTCGACAAACATTTTAATTGGAATTGGGATTACTGCGGTGACTACCTTATAAAATAAACCTGGTTTGGCAATCAAACCTCTTGGTAAATTGGTGCTAGAAAACAAGGGATGCCAAGAAACATCAGCAATATTAATTAATCTTTGCCACAAAATATCGAGGGGAGCTTTACTGACAATTCGATAAGTCTTACAAACTAAAAATCTGTAGGAGCACTTACTTTTTCTTCTCCAGAGTTTAAAATAGAAACTTAGAATCACCTAACTCTCCTCACCAAATTAATCTAATTTCCTACTGTAACTAATATCTAGGCATTGATCCCCAAAAATAGAATAGTTTTTCGTTAAGAAATTTTGCTAATTACGACACAAACCCCAAGATTCTGGTTGAGTGGTAGTTTGAACATGCCAAATTCGGGATAGTCTGGATAAGGAATTTTATTTAATTTATTACAAGTACCATGACCGCTATAAATACTGATACTAGTGAATTTTTCGCTCCTCCCGCTGACTCCAAAGAAAGAGTCAGTAATTTTATGAAGCAGGTGCAAGATGAAATTTGTGCTGGTTTGGAAAAATTGGATGGGTCGGGAAAATTTAGAGAAGATAGTTGGGAGAGAGAAGAGGGCGGTGGAGGTAGATCACGGATTCTTACAGAAGGGGCCTTATTAGAGCAAGGTGGCGTCAATTTCTCGGAAGTTTGGGGCAGCCAACTTCCTCCTTCGATTCTTAAGCAACGTCCTGAAGCCGCAGGACATGGCTTCTATGCTACAGGAACCTCAATGGTACTGCATCCTCGTAGTCCCTATATTCCGACAGTACATCTTAATTATCGCTACTTTGAAGCTGGACCCGTTTGGTGGTTTGGTGGTGGTGCAGATTTAACCCCCTATTATGGTTTTGGCGAAGATGCGAGTCATTTCCACAATAGTTTCAAAGCAACTTGTGATAAACATCATGAAGAATATTATCCAGTGTTTAAGCTTTGGTGCGATGAATATTTTTATCTGAAACATCGTCAAGAAACAAGAGGTATCGGCGGCTTATTTTTTGACTATCAAGATGGTAGAGGAAGTCTCTATCGGGGCCCTAATCCTGAAGGAAAAGCAGCTGCTTATAGCAATAATTTGCCAGAAATAAAACCTCGAAGTTGGGAAGAGCTATTCAGTTTTGTGCAAGATTGTGGCCAGACTTTTTTACCTGCCTATGTCCCGATCGCAGAAAGAAGAAGGAATATTGAGTATGGCGATCGCGAGCGTAATTTCCAACTTTATCGACGAGGACGTTATGTAGAGTTCAATCTCGTCTATGACCGAGGCACTATTTTTGGGCTGCAAACCAACGGACGCACCGAATCGATTTTAATGTCCCTACCGCCTTTAGTTCGTTGGCAATATAGTTATGCTCCTGAGCCAAACACTCCGGAAGCAGAACTTTATGAAACTTTTCTAACACCTCAAGACTGGGCTAATTGGAAGGATTGATAATGACTAAGGAATTTGGGGAAATCAAGAATTAATTGTCACTTGATCCCCTATTTCCCTAACTCCCCATTTCCCTAAACAAGAAGGATTGATCCTGCTTCTACGGAAAAGCCTACTCAGGTGGCTCGACGACTAGATTGTGACCATAATCATCTTTTCCCTTTGCCAACACACAAGGTGGCAGAGAAGATTTCCAGGTGATGGGAGGCTCGAAGGTCGTGGGGATCTGAATTTTTTCGCTCGGTGGGGAATACTGAGAAATCATCACAGTTCGCTCTAATGAAGAATAAATTCTGGGGACATGCCATAAACGCCCTGCAAAAATGAAGAACTCTCCTGGTTTGAGCTTCATGGAAAGAAGTTCGCATTCGGGATCTAGTTTTTGAGCTGCTTCTAGAACTGCCTGGTCGTCATTAAGATCTATCCCCTCATTACGGTTTAATTCTTGAGGATAAGTATAGTTTGGCAGAGCATGAGTTCGTGTGACGATATCCATGGGGGTTTGATCTGAGACGTTTGAGAGAGCAAGCCAAACCGTTATTCCCTCCCATTCGATATGCTCAACGTCTCCATGCCAGGGATAATCAACATCGGATGTTTTGCTCAAGATTTGAGTGCTCCACTGCAAAACGTTATCGCCGAGAATTGAGGAGATTTTATCTAAAATAACAGGATCATTGGAAACTTTGTACATCAGAGGGATAGTTGCATGCAAGCCCTTGCCCCATTTGGCTTTCCCCCAGACAAAGCTAGGTATTTGATGATCCTGAATTTTGAATATCCTAGCGATCTTTGCCACAAGACGTTTCCAGAAGAAAGCTCTTGCCGTTATTTTTTTGAGCTCTTTGGTGAGGGATGCCACTTCGTCAGCTTCCATGAACTTAAAGGGCCCGATGAAGCCTTGTTCTCGAAATTTTTTAAGATCTTCTTCACTGAGATTATTGTTAATAATCTTTTCGCTACTGAGAGAATTATTTATAACCATACTATTTAGGTTTTTCTTGAGAGGCCTATTGTTTTAATCGTATTTTCAAATACTACATTATTTTATCAATAATTATTTATCTTCATCACTACTTTAAGAATTAATAACTATCTATTGATATTCCGGATTTTCCTAAAACCTAAAACCTAACAACTAATACCTTTTTCTTAATATTCTCCAGGTTTTGCTAGATTTTCAAACTTGGTTAGTTCCCCTTTAAAAAGTAATTTTACTGTGCCGACAGGGCCATTTCTATGTTTGACAATAATGGCTTCTGCCAAACCGCGATCTGGGGTGTCAGGATTATAATATTCATCTCGATATAACATCATTACTAAATCCGAGTCTTGCTCAATTGAGCCGCTTTCCCTGAGGTCAGATAGCATGGGGCGTTTATTCGTTCTTTGTTCGACACCACGACTGAGCTGAGATAAAGCAAGAATGGGAGCATTAATTTCTCGCGCCAGTTGTTTAAGCGATCGCGTGATTTTGGAGATTTCTTGTACCCGATTATCGCTACCACTTCCTTCCATTAACTGTAAATAATCTAATAAAACTAAGCCCAACTCTTGTTTGGTTTGCCCCTGAAGACGACGCACCTGCGATCGCATTTGGGTAACGGATAAATTGGCAGTGTCGTCAATGAAAATTGGTAATTCAGAAAGATTGGTGACAGCGTTGATCAGCGGTTCAAACTCATTTTGGCTAATGCGTCCTGAACGCAAGCGATTACTAGGAATTTTGGCTTCACTGGCTAACATTCTTTGAGCCAATTGCTCCCGTGACATTTCTAGACTAAAAATTGCTACAGGCAGGTTTTGTTGTTTGGCAATATTATTCGCGATATTGAGGGCAAAACTTGTATTGTGCACACAAATATCATTGGCCACAAAATTATGGGTATCGGGAATGGTTAAATCATAAACTTGTTTATTGCCGACTGCTTCAATAGCAACTATTTCGTCCCAATAAATTTCACTAGCTGCTAAATTTTGTAAATGAACGTTTTCCAAAGTAGATGCTAGCTTAAATAATCTTTCCCTAGTTATGGCTCTTTTCCCTACATGTATATTGCTATATCCCTTAATGCCAGAACGTTTGGCTAAAATACTCCAAGGTTCTTCCCCTTTTGCTTCTTCGAGTTGCTGCCAAACTTCTATCGGTATCAGATCCCGATTAGTGTGATATTTTTTCTGTAAGATTGCTTTTTGCAATGCATCCACAGCTTTTTCTTTGCCAAAAATCCCAACTTCAGTAATGAAATTCTTAAGAGATTTTCTATCTGTGATGTCTAATTGCCAAGTCTGTCTACGATCATTTTTATATTTAACAAAACGTCTCTTCAAAGAAGCAATAATTCCCAACCGTAACAATAAATGTTGTATCTGTTTTGCCAATCGTTCGCTCATTGTGCCATATCCAATTTGAGCTTGACCACTCTTTAATACCGTTGCCCAACCATCTGTGGCAAACAAACGGTTCAGAAATAAAGATACTAAAGAGCGTTGCAAAGAAAATACTAGTTTGGGAATAGTTTTGTTATAGGCATTTTTGCCCCATAAACCCAATTCTTGTAACCAAAGAGTTAAAGCATTAGAACTGTTGTTGCTAATAGCTAAAATGCCATAGGGAGCAAGAGCTTGAGGTTTAATCTGAAGTAATTGACATAATTTATCGAAAGTTTTCCTATTAGGAACACAATCCCCTCTAGTCCAAAGTGAAATGGAAGCAGGACTAACTTTTAATAAAGCAGCAATTTGATAATTAGTTCGACTTTGATTGTTCAGTGCTTGTTTTAAATTTTGAGCAAATATACGACGATTGTGCTCTACAAATAATTTATCTTTGCTAATTCTTATTGATGGTACTCTTGTGCTATTAGAGGTTTCTAGTTTACAACTAAGTCCCATAAACCCAGCAGAAACAGAGTTAGAAAAATCATCTAATAAAAGTTGATTACTATTGGTGAATAATGGAGAACTTCTTGTTAAACATCCATCACCTATCAAATAGGCTAATATTTTGACTTTTTCTTCTAAAATGGTTTGCTGTCCAAATGAATTGATTTGACGAGGAACAGCTATTTTAGTTCCAATTTGCAATTTCCCTAGACTTTTCCATCCTTGAATAGTGAGAAATGGATGAGTTAGAGTTGTTTCAATTGATCTCCCCAAACAAGTTGTCACACGAAAAACAGGTTTTATGCCATCATCAACAAAAGCAGAAGGTTTAGTCCAACCGAATTTCCAATTATCTTGTAATGTAAGAAGTGAATCTGTTTGACGATGATAAATTTCTTCGATAGTTGCGATGCTACCATCCGCACAAACCAACTCAGAATCCGCTGCCAAACATTTTCCCATAGCAGGACGCCCTGCAATAATAACTAAATCGGAACGACCAAACCCACTAGTAATACCGTCAAGATCGTAAAAACCTGAAGGAATACCAGGCAATGCGGTCTCTTGATGTAGATCCTCAATGGTATTAAAAGCATTGACTAGAGTTTCCGCGATTGAGACCAAACCCTCTTGAGGTCGCTCTTGAGTGAGACGAAAAATCTTTTGTTCCGATTCGTCGAGGACAATTTCTAACTCCTTAGCCGTTTCATAACCAAGATCGACAATCTCGTGACCAGCTTTAATCAATTGACGACGGGAATATTTTTCCATCACCAAGCTGTTGTAGCGATCGATATTCACCGCCGAAACTGTTCGATTCAGCAATTGACCCAGCTTAGTGGTGCCCCCTACCTTATCTAGTAAACCGTGATCGGCAAGATAAGTACTAACTGCCATCAAATCTGTCGGTTTGCCTTGGGCATGAAGAATATGGGCGGCATTATATATTTCTTGATGAGCTTGCAGGGAAAAAGCTTCTTTTACCAGAGTGTCGGCGACTCTGGCGATCGCCTCTGGATCGAGTAAAATTCCCCCCAAGATCGCTTCTTCCGCTTCAATATTTATTATCTGACTCATAGAAAATTCAGCCCTGGGCAAAAGACCTACAAATGATATCAAAGCTCTTTAACTTTTTTGGGAAATCTCACACAAAAAACAACTTGGTCATTTTCACTTCTCACATCAACAAAGGCTTCAAGCATTGTTGCCAGTTTTTTGACCAAGGTTAATCCTAGTCCAGTACCCCCATGCTCCCAGGGATCGTTATTGGGAATACGATAAAACTGATCAAAAATTAATTTTTGCTCTTCAGCAGAAATTTCCACACCAGTATTAATGATGCAAAGAGCAATTTCTGATTCATGGGCTTGGGTTTGAATTGTAATTGTTTGAGATGCGGGAGTGTATTTACAAGCATTCTGCAAAAGCTCTCGAACAATTCTCTCTAAGATCATCGGGTCTGCTGCAATATTTAATGGTTCTGCGGCTAAGTCAAGGACTAATTGCTGTTGATGGTTGCGAGTACGTTGCAAGTATAGCTGGATTAGCTCCTGAATCCAGAGATGAAGATCAATTAATTCAGGCTGTATAGTCTTAGCTTTGGCATCTATATAACAAAGAGTCAATAAATCATCCACCAGTTGCTTCTGGCGATCGCATGACTCGTGAAAAATCTGGAGCACTCGCTGAAAGGTAGCAGACTTTTGGGGATTTTGCTTAGTCGCCAATAAGGTTTTCATTGTTTCAGTAGCTAACTGAATACTACTCATCGGAGCCTTTAACTCATGAGAAACAGTTTTCAAAAAGTCATCCTTAAGCTGATTCAGTTTGGCTAGCTCCTCGACTTGCTTATTAGAAGCCTGATAAAGTCGAGCCTGACGAATTGCGATCGCGCATTGAGAAGCCACCTGCTGCATTAGCTGAACTTCTAATTCGGTAAAGACCTCCGTTGGGGGTCTAAGTCCCCAAAGATTTCCCAAAATTCCTCTATCATCAAAGACAGGGCAGGCCAGGCGATTTACTTGAATTCCTTGCGGATTGAATTCGGGAATTGGCTCTACCAATTGCAGAGGACTTTTTTGCAGAAGTTGCTGATATAGTTCGGGGAAATCCGCAATTTTCCGGCTTCTTCCCTGACATTCGGGCAAGGTAATACTATGCTCGTAGGCGATCGTGGCGGTAGTTTGCTCCAAGTTATAGAGCTCAATCTGACAAGTACTCAGATCAAGAACGATCGCTAATTCTCGGGCGGCAGTCTCTAGTATTTGCTTTTCATCAAGACTGTCACGAATTTTATCAGTCACACGACGCACCAAAGCTTCAAAATCCAAAGCTTGTTGCAGTTCTTTATTCTGTATTGTCAAAGCCCGACGCATGTTCCGCAGATTGAGATGGGTTTGAATGCGGACGAGAACCTCTTCTTGCTCACTAGGTTTAGTGATATAGTCCACTCCCCCCAATTTAAATCCTTGAACTTTATTCACTGTTTCCGAAAGTGCCGTCAGAAAAATCACAGGAATTTCTTTGGTTGCTAGCTTTGCCTTGAGACGACGACAGGTTTCAAACCCATCCATCTTGGGCATCAACACATCCAGCAAAATTAAGTCTGGGGCTTTGGATTGAGCAATTTTTAGGGCCGTTTCCCCATCTTCAGCTAACAAGACTTTAAATCCTTGTTCTTCTAAATAAGAAAACAACACGAGAAGATTGTCAGGAGTATCGTCTACGATGAGTATTGTCCCCGGTTTTGTCTGCTCCCAATGAGCTGTAGTTGTAGCTATTTCGGCATCTTGAGGCTTTGATGCGAAATCGTGAGTAGCCCGGGAAAATTTTTCGAACTCTCTATCTCTATCTTTATTTTCATTTTCTCGATTTTGCTCCTCAGGATTTGAACCAGGGGCAGTTCCCATTAATCGATCTATGGTTACCGTTGATGAGGATATTAGCTTGGGGTATTTCAGCATAAGTTGGAGAAGGAGAACCGAGATGAAAATTTAGTCGTTGAATGTTTGCATTTCTTAATATCTCAGTAGTCATTGTAACTTTATGTGGAACATAATTTTTTGTCCACAGACCATTAGCTGGCCTTAAATCAAATATTGGGCGGAAATATAAAGAAAGTCTTAAGATAATGTCAATTGATTGTTACATTGCTACACAAAGCTATACAATAATTTTCATAATATTAAAAACCGCTGGCCATCTTCTTGATTTTATAAAAAGGCTGGCATATAAAAAACGACGCAAAGCTCTTGGACCTTAAAAGTTTGAGAGCTTTGTCATTGAAAAGCATAGTGATCCCGGAGACAGAAGCGCGAACAATTTATTCAAATCGTGAAATGTATTAGTTTCGCGTGCATTAGCTTACAAAAGAGCTCCTCAATAATGCACAAATAAAAAAACAATTATATTTTCTTTAGATTTTCTTAAGATTTGCGATTATGATATTTATATTGTTCTGGGTGATAGCGATGAATTTAGAGGTAAAGATTATCCGCATGGTGTGGGCTTTAGTCGAAAAATCTAATCCCTACCTGATTTTGAAGCTTTCTGATCATGAACTAAAGGAGCAATTGCTCCAGGAAATAGTCAGGGTCTTCTCTCTGAGTCCCGACGATAGCAAGATTCTTTCGAGATATATCGGGTCGAGGACTGTTTTAATTAGAGACTTAGCTGATTCTAAAGTTGATTAGGAAAATCCATCCATAGTGCTTAGCGGTTTATGATCTAGGTATTAGGTATTAGGTATTAGGTTAAATCAGCTCCATGCCCAAAAAAAAATCGAGGAAACATTCTGCTCTCGACCCCCAAGAAGCAAAGTTTTTTGTGGTGGGAATTGGTGCCTCCGCAGGGGGACTACGTGCCCTAGAAGAGTTTTTTGAGCATATGCCCACAGACAGTGGAGCTGCATTTGTGGTGATTCAGCATCTATCTCCGGATTTCAAGAGCTTGATGAAGGAATTGCTCGAAAGAAGAACCAGGATGGCAATTTATCGAGTAACTGAAGGCATGAAGCTAGAGCCCAATTCAGTATATTTGATTCCCCCTGGCAAGAATTTAATTTTAGACAAGCAAAAGCTCCATTTGTTAGAGCAGGAAGAGAGGAACCGCCACGGACTGAATTTTCCCATTGATATCTTCTTGGAATCTCTAGCCAAAACTAATGTAGAAAGAGCCATTGGCGTAATTTTGTCGGGAACAGGTAGCGACGGGACTAATGGTTTACGGGCAATTAATGAGGCTGGGGGATTTGCGATGGTGCAAGAACCAGAGACAGCTGAATTTGACGGTATGCCCCGTACTGCGATCGCGACAGGAGTTGTGGATCGAGTCCTACCACCGGCCGAATTGGCTCAAACCATCAATCAGCTGGTGCGATCGCCTAATTCTTTAGAGAAAAGTAACGAATATCGCGCGGATCTCCTCAATCCCGATAGCTTAAGACATATTGCCAAAATATTGGCACAGCATGAGCAAACTGATTTTTCCTGTTACAAAACTAGTACTCTTTCCCGTCGTATTCATCGCCGCTATTTGATTAGTGGCTGCTGTAATTTAGATGAGTTTATTAATCTGCTAGAAACCTCGGCTGAAGAGAGATCAATTCTCCGCCACGATTTGCTAATTAGCGTCACGCAGTTTTTTCGCGATCGCCAAGCCTGGGATTTTTTGGAGACTGAAGTGATTCCCCAATTAATTGCCAAAGCCGAACCCCATGAGGAATTGCGCTGCTGGGTAACAGCTTGTGCCACAGGTGAAGAAGCCTATTCTTTGGCCATACTATTGGAAGAAGCGATCGCTCTTTCGGAGAAACCAGTCAGGTTTAAAATTTTTGCCACTGATATTGACAAGTCAGCATTAGAAAAAGCGACTCAAGGTATTTATCCCCAAACAATTACCAAAGATATCAATCCTGAACGCTTAGAACGCTATTTTATCCGCAAAGATAATTCTCTACAGATAATCCGCAAAATTAGGGAAAAACTGTTATTTGCCCCCCACGACATCACCAAAGATGCCGGTTTTACCCGTATGAACTTAATTAGCTGTCGCAATGTGCTGATTTATTTACAGTCAAATTTGCAACAGCAAGTATTACGCAACCTCCATTTTTCTTTGGCCTCTAAGGGAATCTTGTTTTTGGGAGAGGCGGAAACTCTCGGGTACATTGAGTCTGAATTTCAATATCTGGATAAGAAAAACAAAATTTACCAAAAACGGCGGGATGTTCGCTTAAATGTCCCAACAAAAGGACTCGAAAAAATTTCTCGCCAACTACTTCCTTATGTCTCGCCTAAAACTAGTTCTGAAAATCGCCTCGAACCAATGTTGGATGTGGCTTTTAGCTATTTCTTACAAAAGAACAATGCCACTTGTTTACTAGTAGATCGCGAGCATAAATTATTCCATGCCTTTAATGATAATATCAATATTCTTAAAGTACCTTCCGGCAGGACAACTACAGATATCACCAAAATGATCGTTGCCGATCTTCAGCTGCCGCTGATTACTGCTTTGCATCGAGCTAAGCGAGAGCGATCGCCTGTCTCCTATTTGGGAATTAAAATACAGCAACGAGAAGGTAATTTTCAGCTAGAAGTCATTTATCACGAAAGCAATAAACTAGCCGATGACTTCTTCTTTATTGTGATTCAAGAAGATGAAACTCGACCCCAACAGGCTACTGGAGAGCGATTTGAAGCTGATGCCGAGGCTTCCCAAAGAATTATGGAGTTGGAATATGAACTTCAACAGACGCGGGAGAATCTTCAGGCAGTAATTGAAGAATTAGAAACCACCAACGAAGAACAACAGGCCACGAACGAAGAGTTAACCGCCTCCAACGAAGAATTACAAAGCACGAACGAAGAACTACATTCGGTTAATGAGGAACTTTACACTGTTAATGCCGAATATCAGTCAAAAATTGGTGAGTTAACTGAGTTAAATAATGATATAGACAATTTACTGCGCAGCACTGATATTGGAGTGGTTTTTCTAGATCGAGACCTCAAGATTCGCAAATTTACCCCCGCCGCCACTGTCGCGATTAATCTCGTCGAAGCGGATATTCACCGTCCCCTCAAGCATATTACCCATAACCTTGACTGTCCTAATCTGATGGAATTGCTCAAAGTAGTAATTAATACCCAACAGGGTTTGGATAAGGAAGTGCAACTTTTAGAAAAAGAGTTTCACTTATTGATGCGTATTAATCCCTATCTTCTAGAAGATGGTCAGTTAGATGGGGTAGTCATTTCTTTTATTGATATCGACGAACTTAAAACCATCCAACAACAAGTTCGTTCCGTCAACAAAGAACTCAAAGAATCGCAATCCGAGCTACGCCAGCTCAATCAAGACCTAGAAGAGCGGGTAGAAGAGCGCACCAAAGCCTTACAAAAATCGGAGGCAAGATTGCGAGCTATTTTGGAAACCACGTCTTCGCTAATTTATCTCAAAGATTTCCAGGGACGCTACCTGTTGGCCAACAGGCAATATTTAAACTCCCTGGAGCTCAGAGAAGCGGATATTTTAGGAAAGAGCGATTACGATATTTTTCCCTCGCAGACTGCAGAAGAACTACTCAATAATGATCGCCAAGTGATCGCTGAGAAATCGGTTTTGAACTTTGAGGAGCAGATTAATCTCCCCGATGGTAGTTTACGCACTTATATATCAATCAAAGCACCACTAATTGATGATCATGGAGAAGTTTATGCGACCTGCAGCATTTCTACTGATATTAGTCAACAAAAAGAAACCGAGATTGAATTAAGAGCTAGCGCCACTCGGGAAAGAACAATTCTCAATGTTGTCAAGAAAATTCGCGAAACCCTAGATTTGGAGGAAATATTCCAGGTTACGACGGAAAAAATTCGCAACACCTTACAATGCGATCGCGTTTTGATCTATCGTTTTAATTCTGATCTAACGGGTAGTTTTATTGCCGAATCAGTAGCAACGGGTTTAGCTTCTATCGACGAGCTACAACTGGAGGATGTTTGGCAAGATACTTGCTTGCAAGAAACTCAAGGAGGCAGATTTAAAGATAATCAAACTTTTACGATTGAAGATGTAGACGAGGCAGGATTTACCGAATGCCATCGCATCATGTACGAAAAATTTGAGGTAAAAGCCTTTTGCATTGCCCCAATCTTTCAAAGCGATCGCCTTTGGGGTTTACTTGCTGCTTATCAAAACCAAGAACCTCGAAAATGGAAAGAGGGAGAAGTTAGTCTCTTGACTCAAGCTGGCATTCAGTTAGGGATCTCCATTACCCAAGTAGACCTATTTAAGCAACTTCAGAATCAAACCCTACAGCTACAGCAGGCAAAAGAAGTTGCTGAGGCCGCAAATCAAGCTAAAAGTGCCTTTATTGCCCATACTAGCCACGAATTACGAACACCCCTTAATGCTATTTTGGGCTTTGCGCAGATTTTGCGCCGAGAATCGGATTTCACGGCTAAACAACAACGAGGAGTAGAGGTCATTCAGCGCTCTGGGCAACATCTACTGACTCTAATTAATGACATTCTCTACATTGCCAAAATTGAGGCAGGAAAGCTCAATTTAGAATACACTGATTTGATTCTCTCCTCATTTTTAGATAATTTGCAGGCTATGATCCAGATTCGTTGTCAGCAAAAAGCTATTGAATTAGAGCATCTAATTCTTTCTGAATTGCCAACAGTGATCCGAGGAGATGAAACTCGACTGCGCCAACTCCTGCTAAATCTTCTGAGTAACGCTGTCAAATTTACCGCCACAGGCAAAGTTTCTTTTAGTGTTGGTTATGTCCGCGATTTCGCTAAGGACGAACAAGCTGATCTTGCCCCAGAAGATGCCCACAAAATTCGCTTTCATGTCGCCGATACGGGGGTTGGTATTCCTGAAGATCGATTAGCAGAAATCTTTTTACCTTTTCAGCAACTAGACGGTGAGCACAACTCCCAGGAGGGGACAGGGTTGGGCTTAAGCATTAGTCAAAGCATTGCCCAGCAAATGGGCAGTCAAATTCAAGTTAGGAGTACTTTGGGTGAGGGTAGTGAATTTTGGTTCGATTTGGATTTTCCTAATGTCGACTCTTCCCAAGATCCAGTAATTGTAAATAATTTTCATCTTAATATTTCGGGCTACCAGGGAAATAAACATCAGATTTTAGTCGTAGACGATCTGGAGAATAATCGGGAAGTTTTGGTTGATTTTTTGACTCCTTTGGGATTTGAGATTATTGAAGCTGATTCGGGGACAGATGCGATCGCAAAAATTCAAGAACATCAGCCAGATCTCGTGATCTTAGATTTGGTGATGCCGGAACTGGATGGACTGGAAGTAACGCAAATCCTCCGACAAGAATCAGCTTGGCAAAATTTACCGATTATTATTGTGTCTGCTAGTACTCTTCCGGCAGATGAGTCTCAATGTTATCTCGCAGGAGCCAATGCTTTTTTAGCCAAACCTCTGAATTTTACCCAACTTACTAAGCTATTGGAAAGGCATCTGAACCTAACCTGGATTACTCAAGATGGTTTGGCGGGATCGGCATTTACTGCACAATCACTTCTTAGTTCTAATGAGCAAGTAGCAACAGAAACTAGCTCAAAAGAATCAAATGAATCAATAGTAACCCCAACAACAGCAGAATTAACCCAACTCTTGGAGCTTGCAATGGAAGGGGAAATCCGAGAAGTCTTATCTGTGATCGATCAATTGCAAGATAATCAACCTCAATTAATTCCTTTTATCCAACAACTGCGTCCCTTGATCGAAACATGTCAGCTCAGAAAACTCAAAAAATTACTTAAGCAACATCTTGCGGGGCTTCGCCCGTAAGGCAGAAGGCAGCGGTGCGACCCCGCGCCTTGCAAAGGCGCTAGGGAACGCGCACCAAGAGAGAAGGCAGAAGGCAGAAGGCAGAGGGCAGAAGGTTTTACTTCTAACAACTGTTGCCTGTTCCCTATTCCCTATTCCCTATTCCCTTTAAGTCCGCTTAGTAGAGCTAAAGAGTTGCCAGCAATTTCAGAACCATCAGGATTTTCTAACACAAATCCCGCATCTTCAATCATTTGCAAATCCATTTTCGCTGCTTGCCCAGCAGTAGTGAGATAGTCCCCAATAAAAATTGAATTGGCAGCATAAAGCCCCAAAGGTTGTAGCGATCGCAAATGAACTTCTCTCCCACCAGCGATCCGTATTTCTTGAGAAGGCAGAATAAAGCGAAACAGAGCTAAAATGCGCAAACATTGACGAGGGTTTAAATAATTAGTCTTAGCCAGAGCAGTCCCAGGAATCGGAATCAGGAAATTTAAGGGCACACTAGTAACATTTAATTCCCTTAGAGAATAGGCTAAATCCACAATATCGGCATTGGATTCTCCCATGCCCAAGATTCCTCCAGAACAAGTAGTAATCCCTGCTGCTTGGACATTCTTGAGGGTGTTAACGCGATCGCTAAAGGTGTGGGTGCTACAAATATTGCCATGAAAAGCTTCTGAGGTATTGAGATTATGATTAACCCGATCCACCCCAGCTTCTGCCAGGCGCTGAGTTTGCGCTTCACTCAGTAACCCTAAACAAGCACAGATTTTTAAGTCATGTTTATCTTTGACTGTTGACACCGCTTCTACTACTTTAGCGAACACCTTTTCTGAAGGCGATCGCCCCGAAATCACAAAACAAAAAGTTCCTGCTTTTAGTTCGGCTGCACGATCTGCCGCTTGGAGTATTTTCTCCTGAGCCATGAGAGGATATTTTTCAATCTCGGCAGTAGAAATTTTCGACTGGGAACAATAGTTACAATCCTCGGGACATAGACCACTTTGGGCATTGAGCAAAAAATGTAACCTGACTCGATTTCCCCAATAATGACGACGTACTTGATAGGCTGCCGCCAAAATATCTAATAAGATATCATCCGAGGCTTCGAGGATTGCGATCGCACTTTGACGGTCAAGTAACTCTCCAGCTAAAGATAGTTTCGCTAGTTGGTTTGGATTGAGCAGTTGTTCCATTCTGTTTGGGATATTGGGGAATAGTCTTTGCCTATTGTTCTATTCCAAGTCTCTTTTGTCTAGATTAGAGCAACAACATTTCATTATCACTTGCATTTTTTTTGAAATACAATACATATATGCAGACGGCATTTTGTGGCGACTCAGCTCTTGTCACTGCCATAATTATGTCGGATACATAGTTAATATCTTTAAAGTTATAAAAATTATCAAAAAGGGAATTTTAAGTTAATGAAAAGGAAAATATTAGTTATTGAAGACGAAAAAACAACGTTAAATAGCATTTTAGAATTTCTTCTTAGTGAGGGTTTTGATGCTATAGGAGGCGAAAATGGTCGACAAGGCATTGAGCTTGCACAACAGCATATTCCTTCACTCATTATTTGTGATATCTTGATGCCCGATCTTGATGGTTATGATGTTTTGACTTATTTACAACAAGACCCGAATACCGCAGCAATTCCTTTTATCTTTCTCACGGCAACTAAAGATAGCTCTAGTTTCCGTTTAGGGATGGAGATGGGAGCTGACGACTATCTTCAAAAACCTGTTACTAGTGCGGAGCTACGGGCTGCGATCGCAAGTCGTCTCAGAAAACAAGAAGTAACGATTAACAATTACGTTACAGTCGAAGCAGATTCCCAAGACAATGTTGAAGATAAAATGGAGCAGTTGCAGAATTTTAGTGAGGCTCAGAGTTCTTTATTCAAGTTTTTGTTGCAGGGAATCAAGCCCTCGATCAACCAGCTCAACCAAGAGCTTGAAGAATTGAAAGGCACTCCTGTGGATGAACAGCAAGAAGAACATCTTAATAATTTACAAACAGAATTTACGCGTCTTTTAGCTGTAGTCAATCAAGTTTCTGAATTACACAAAATTCTGACTCCTGAAAATACAACTGTTTTAAGTCAATTTAGTTTCTTTGAACATGAAGAGTGATTAAGTCAAAAGCCCCTGACGGGGTGAGGGCAGAGGGCAGAAGGGAAAAATACACCGAAAATAAAGGCTAGAAACTAATGATAGCAAGACTTTTAGTCAATTTTGTTGATTTTTTAGTTTCTGAAGAGTCAAAAGTTCATTACCTTTCATAATTTATAACTGATGAAAGTAGAGGCTTATATAGAAAATACTTATACGAGAGATCCCGAAGGGAACGGCTTGATTAATCAATCGTCTCTAGAGTCTTTGGCGGCAATTCCTTGGCAAGATTGGTTTCAAAATTGGTTAGAAGCTCTTGAGTCTGAGGTTCAAGTTGCCAATAGCTATGAACTTAGCTTACGGTTCAACAGCGATCGCGAAATGCAGGAGCTAAATGCCCAATATCGACAGCAAAACAAATCTACCGATGTTTTAGCCTTTGCCGCCCTGGAAACAGAGGTTATAATCCCAGAAAGCATGGGAGAACCCTTATATTTGGGAGATATCGTCATTTCATTGGATACAGCTGCCAAGCAGGCAAGCGATCGCCAACATCCTCTGGTAACTGAAGTGGCTTGGCTAGCGGGACATGGGTTATTGCATTTACTTGGTTGGGATCATCCTGATGAAGAAAATTTGCAAAAAATGCTGTCAAAACAAGTAACCTTACTTGAGCTAGTAGGAATCACTGATCTTTCTTAGTTAATTAGCTGTTTCTGTTGAACATCATTTATTCCTATACTGAGTTACTATATCTACTATAAAGAAATAATCCAAATTGAGTTTCTTAAACTAAGAATAACTTTTTTTAATATGACAGAATCCACCAATAGCAAGATTAATGCATTATCCTGGCTTGAAGCAGAAAGTCCTAACAGCGTTGCTTCTGGTCGTAAGAATTTACGCAGTCTAGCTTGGAAAGTGGCACCGAATCTCTTTTTGAGTTTTAAATATGCTTGGGCAGGAGTGCGTTATGCTTTTGCTACCCAAAGAAATTTTCGCATCCATACTGTCATTGGTGCTTTCGCCATTAGTTTGGGCTTGTTTCTGCATATCAGTGCTGTCGAAATAGCAATTGTTGCTGTCACTTGTGCGATCGTTATGGTTTTAGAATTACTCAACACTGCGATCGAATCGGTTGTAGATTTAACTGTTAAGCAGACTTATCATGAGCTAGCAAAGATCGCCAAGGACTGTGCGGCAGGGGCAGTTCTGATATCTGCGATCGCCGCGGTATTAGTGGCTGCTTGTATTTTGCTTCCTCCTCTATATCAGCTCATAGTTGCTCTCTAGTGGATGTAGGCGTAAATAAGCTATCTATCAACGAGGAGTAAAAAGCTGATGTATCAAGACTTATTACTCATTACTTATTACTTATTACTTCCGCGCAGCGGCA
>NZ_ALVZ01000113.1 GCF_000332055.1 Xenococcus sp. PCC 7305
ATGATTACCCAACGATTCTCTAATGATAATTTAGCAGAAACAGGTAATTCAAACTTTTCTGGCGTAATGGAAGTCTGAGGTGATTTATAGTACATTTGTTCTTGCTTATTTAGTGCAAGGGGATTTCACCAATTTTAAGGCTTTTCCGTCCATTGACCCTCATTTTTTCTTCCCTTGAGATCTCTGTAGCCTTCTTTGGCTCTACTTTTCATCTTTTCCAGCAAGCCCTATTTAGTTTAACAGTATAGTTAACATACTTGCAGTAAAAAAGTATCAATATTATGGTTTCAACAGTAAAAGTCTGGTTTGATAAAGAAAGCGATTATTTAGAAGTTTTGTTTTCAGATAAACCTGGATATATGAGAGAAACAGATAACGATGCCGTTATGGAAAGAGTTGACGAAGAAGGAAATTTATTAGGGTTTTCTGTACTGGGTGTTAGTAATTTAGAAAGAGAAAAACCTTTAGTAGTAGAGTTTATTTCTAATGTTAAAATCTGATTTTAATTTGTATTTAAATATTTTGTGCCATAGCGTTTCTCAAAGCATATCAGGTATATTGTTCCCGTTCCCTATTCCCTATTCCCTATTCCCTATTCCCTAAAGCTTAACTTTGCTGCACTCAATAGCAAAATTATTACCATTTAAAGATCTATTTCTACTGTTGTACGATCCAAATTAAAGATCCTTTGATTATAGACATCACTAGTTCTTGATCCATTGCAATACTTGACTTTGCGACTGCCTAAAGTATCACAATCTTTCAACTTGTCACTAGAATCACTCTCACAATATAATTCTAATTTCCATTGGGCATCTCTTTGTTTAGTCTCTTCAGAAGATGTCACAGTATAAGTAAAATTTCCTGTAGCTATTGTCTCCTTGCTACTCTTATCATAAATTTGATACTCAATATTATGCTCCCCATCACTATTTCCCAATTGTTTTAAAGTAAAATCATTAGAACCTCGTTGAATTTTTTTATAATCTCTAGTGATTTTCTTACCTGTAGAGACATTAATCAGATTCACTTTTAATTGCTTATTGGGCTCAAAGTTATGATCAATAAATCGTAAGTCTCCATCTTGGGCAACGCCTGACCAAGATTCCCCAGGACAATCTCCAGTATATTTGGTCAGATGACGATGAAAAGTGTCTTTTATCTCGCTAAATTCAATATGGAGTCCTACATCAGCAGCTGCAATAGCTTTAGCCGCAGCAACCAGAGTGACTAAAGTAATGACAGTAGCAGGAAATAAGATTTTCATATTCTACAAGACAATATTTTCTAACTGATTTGACGATAAATCTTAATCAATTCCTCTTTTAATGGCAAGGGATTATATCCTAGAGCAAAAGCTTTATTACTATTAAGAGAGGTGTCAGGCGATCGCGGTGCAATCATCACAATATCCGATTGTTTGCCTGATCGTATCAACTCTTTGGGCAACTGCATCACTTCAGCTAGCAATAAACCAAACTCGTAACGAGATACTCTCTCTCTTCCCCCTAAATGCAATATCCCAGATACTTGTTTTTCAATAGCCAATAATAATCCCTGGGCCGCGGCGATCGCACTGGCAGGAGTCCGAAATTCATCGACAAATAAATTCAACTCTTGACCAGCTTTTAAACTACTAATAAATCCTTGAAGAAAGCTATTAGCCACAGGGGAAGGTAAGCCAAACATCAGAGGCATTCTACAGATGCTAACTTTAGGATAAACCGACAGCATTTTCTGTTCTGCTAATACTTTTTGTTCCCCATAAATACAAATGGGACAAACGCGATCGCTTTCTTGATAAAAAGAACCTTGGCCATCAAATACTAAATCCGTAGAGGTAAAAGCACATGGTATTTGATACTCGGCACAGAGCTTGGCAATATTAACAGACGCCGTTACATTGATTTCATAGGACTCTTGAGGGTTTTGTTGGCAATAATTGGGCTTAGAAGCTGCTGCACTATGAATCACAGCATCTGGCTTAATGGCAGAAAATAATTCCTTGAGTTGCTCATATTCTCTAAGGTCTACTTGGGATAAAGTAACGCCCGCAATCTTGACAGCATGAGAATAATAAGCGCCAAAAACTTCCCATTTTGCCGATGCTTCCTGGCATAAATTCCAGCCCAAAAACCCACTAGCACCAGTAACGAGAAGTTTTTTCATAGTCTAAAAACGCCTTGCGATCAGCCATTATCTACAAACAAATTATCTATAGACCATTGGATTCACAAGTGCTTTCAAGAAATTCGACAATTTCTTTGTTTTTCAATTTACAAGATTCTCCCGTTTCGCTGTTAGTTGATTCAGACAATACCGAAGCAACCAGAGAATTATTACGGGAATGGGAAGATCTCAACTGCTGAACTTCTTGTTCCAAAGACTCGATGCGATCTATAAGAGCTCTAATTACAGTGGCTTCAGAATCAGGTAAATTGCCATGTTCCAAAGGATTTATTTTGACCCCAGAACGATGGACTATTCTTCCAGGAATTCCTACTACGGTGCAATCGGAAGGAACATTCCTCAGCACAACGGAACCGGCCCCAATACGAACATTTTCGCCAATTTGCAGATTTCCTAGAACCTTGGCTCCTGCTCCGACAACAACATTTTCCCCCAAAGTAGGATGTCTTTTGCCTGTCTCTTTCCCTGTACCGCCTAAAGTTACGCCTTGATAGATTAAAGAGCGATCGCCGATGATTGCGGTTTCTCCAATGACAACCCCCATACCATGATCAATAAACACTCCCTGCCCAATCTGAGCACCTGGGTGAATTTCGATACCTGTAATGAATCGACTCATATGAGATATCAATCGAGGAATCAAAGGAATTCTCATAAGGAATAACCAATGAGCAAAGCGATGCAAGATTAAGGCTTGTAGTCCTGGATAGCAAAATAAGACTTCTAGCCAATTGCGGGCTGCTGGATCACGGTCAAAGATGATGCGGAAGTCGGCGACTAAGGAAGATAACACGGGTTAAATTTCTGATTGATTTTAATCTCTAACCATTTTATCGTCACATTGCTATTTTGCGATCACTAACTCAATTCGTGTCAGCCGATCTCGAAAAAGGGATGAGGGATGAGGGATGAGGGATGAGGAAAATGCTAAAATGCTGATTTTTATTCCTGATTCTTTTGTTTACCTATCGTTGAATAGCTACTGTTGAATGGAAAGGCGGTAGCCTGTTCTTTGATTGGGTGTAACAGAACCAACCCAGATTTTGTATTCTCCTGATGGCCATTGAGAACCTTTAACCAAGGCATCTCGATGATGATTTTTACCGAAACCGCAACGGACATTATTTTTCCCTGGGCCTTTAATAATTAGGGTAGTATCACTACCTCGGCTATTAACTTTTAAGCTCAGTTGGGAAAATTCATTTTCCAAAACCATGACATGATCTGGTTCTGGGTCACCATAGCCCATGCAGGGATTACCATCGCGATCGCGATTTATAATAGAGGCCAAAGAATAGCCCCCTCCCGTACTGCCTGTGACAATGGCAGAAGTTTGACTAGAATCAGCAGCGAGGATGAAATGGTCTTGGGGCGGTCTTTGCGCAAAGCTCGCGATCGCAGGGAAAAATGCGAGCCCTGTAATCACAACCCCATAACCGGCAAGATAGAACTTTCTCATTGTCTCATCTCTCTTCAGTATTCATTAGAACGAATAGCTATTCCTAGCAACAACTCATAAAACCCTGAATACAGCTAAGCCAAAACACGCAGATATGCATCAGTGATTTCCCTTAATTTTAAGGCATTTCCAGTCTGTATTATATGAAGACTTAATAGATATTTATGTGTGTAGTTGTAAACCTATATTTCTCTATAATTTCCGAAATGATTTTATTTAGCCCGGTTACAATACTGGAAAATGCATGCGGTCACACAGCCATCACCAATAAAAACTATACAACTATGTAGCTATGTAAGGGCGATTGGTTAATCCCCCCTACGAAGGATAAATACTAGTGGACGCGGGCGTAAATAAGCTATCTATCAACGAAGAGCAAAAAGCTAATGTATCAAAACTTATTATCTCGATCCCACGAAGATGGGACTCATTACTTATTACTCATTACTTCCGCGCAGCGGCACTAGATCAATTTACTCAGTGAGTTGGTGGCTGCGATATCTAACCCCACTTCTTCACAGGCTTGCTTCAGTGCTGACTGAAAATCTTTGATCTTGGTAGAATAGCCGCATAGATTAGCAGTATTCTCAACGCCAGTATAGCCATTACCTCTAGCGCAATCAATTAGCTCTGCACCAGTGAGGGGCTCTTCTCCAGACAACAACTTTTTCCGTGAACTTCCCCAAAAGGCACTGAGGGTACAAACTTGCTCTGTTTGCCGATCTTTGACGGACCAGCGATAGGTAACAGCTTGAGGGTCAACTCCTACTTCTAGAAGCTTCGCTCCCATGTAATAAGACATCTGACTTAGAGTTTTCTTTCTGACTTCTAATGGTTGATTTTTATCAACTGTACGGTCTAAATGAGCTTGTGTTGGTTTGGGCATATGTTAAAAATTCTCTTTTACTTAATATTACTTTACAATCCTTCTCTTTAAATTCCCACTAAATAGTCAGTAAATTTTGAGGGTACAACATAATTTTCGTGAAAAAAACGCAGAACAGATAGAATGTACGGGATGATAGTTTATTTAATAACCCTGAACTAAATTTTTAAGACATTATGGGACTAGGACTAATTGTTACCGGCAAAGGATTTATCCGAGATCTAGAAAAACATGGTGCTTTGGGGTTATACGTACCCCTAGAAGGAGGCATCGAAGGACGCTATCAAAGAAGAGTCAGAGCGGCTGGTTATCAAACAATTAATATTACAGCTCGGGGTTTGGGAGATTTGCCCGCATACTTGACGACTGTACATGGAGTTCGACCACCTCACTTGGGGAAGAAAACTATTGGTCAGGACGCGGCAGTTGGTCAAATTTATTTTGTGCCTCCGATCGCAACTTATGAGTTATCGACTTTGCCGGAGAACTCCAAGGGGCTAGTGTTATGGATTATTGAAGGCAATATCTTATCTCGTCAGGAGAAAGAATATCTAATTAACCTACCGAAGATCGAACCTCGGATAAAAGTCGTGTTGGAAGTCGGCGGCGATCGCTATATTCATTGGGAAGCTTTAGCAGCCTAGTGAAGGCAGGGGGCAGGACTTTGCTTTTTCCTCCTCATCCTTCATCCTTTATCCTTCATCCCTTCTTTTAGTCTTCATACCAGCTGGCACGCCAGGCAGCATCAGCTTCTGCCATGGCATGCTCTTGTTTTTTCTCTTGATAAATCTTCTGAAGTCGAGAGATATTTTTTAGCAGATTACGAATCTCATTTCTTTTATTGCTTAAATTGGGAGCAGAAAACTCTATTTCCAACAACTTGAGGCGTAGCAGGCTTATATTGCCATAATTAGTGTTGTGCTTAGACTTTTTACCTTTGTCTACTTCTATAACCAAACTCAAAATATTAGGAATATTTTTGACTTTATTCATGCGAGAACCAGTCTCAGCATTGCGTAGAGCTACTTCCATGATTCTTATGGGCAGTCTTTGGGGAACAATATCCCTTTCTCGCAAGATTATATTCGCTTTCTTGGAGATATTATCTAGAGTCTTTTTGATTTGCTTTTCAATATTTCCTTGCCAAGTTAGTAGACTATTGGGATCTTTTAAATTAATTGTTTCGGGAATTTCTTCTGACTCTTGGTATTCTTCGTCTTCAGAATTCTCTGCGTCCACATCTTCAGTTTCTTCTGTATTTTGCCTTTCGATGCTAATCACCTGATTACCATCAACGACAATTGCTTTGCCATTTTCTAAGACAATACCATCTGTATTTTTTGCTATTAATTCTGCTAGGTCGCCCTCTATACTCGAAGCATTAGTCCTATTCTCATCCGGTTCGTCCTCCCCATCTGTGGATTGACCCATTTTGTTTAGAGGTAAATTCTTCAGCATTTCCGCAATCAAGCTCAGATCTGCTTGTTCTCTACTTGCTTTTGACGGTTTATATTTTTTCTTTAGTTCGGGTTGAATTTCTTTTCCTAATTCTCTTAATTTTACTTGGAGTTTTTGACGTTGACTAAAACTAAGCTTCAAAAAAGATTCGGCGTATATTTTGGTACAGAGTTGATAGCTAGCGAGAATTAATTGCTTTTGTCCTGACTCGCCTAATATATCTAAATACTCATCATAGGTAGTCTGAAGTTGAGTGGCAGTTTCAGCTACAGTTTGTTCTAATGCTGCTAATTCTTGCTTGATTTGCTGAATGGTTCTCGCCATATATTAGATGCTATTCATCAGGTATTACTAGTCGGTTTAATGATTATAACGAGAAAATTCCAGATTTCCGGTTAGATTGCCAACAACGCCGAGCAATTGCTTCTTCAATTAGCGGGGCGGTTTTATCGAGATTTGCCCTGTCTTCTGCCTCCTGCCTTCTGCCTTCAAGAACGAAGTCCTAGTCAAAATATCATGAATTGCTAATATTTAAAATATTTATCTTGCTTTTGTTCTGATCGCTACATCACTATCAAAAACTAGATGCTATCAATAATATTAACTAAACAAAAAAGTTTCATGCTATTCCGCTTAAAGCCAATTTTTTGTTCATATTTATCCAACAAAGATCTCTAATTATCAAGCCCCAAATTTTAATCATGAACAACATTCCAACTAAGCAGACATCGCTTCCTCATATAGTTATCGTCGGCGGTGGTTTTGGCGGACTTTATGCAGCTAAATCTTTTAAAGATGCGTCTGTCAAAGTCACTTTGATTGATAAGCGTAACTTTCACCTATTTCAACCTTTGCTATATCAAGTCGCGACAGGGACTTTGTCTCCGGCAGACATTGCCTCCCCACTACGGGTTGTTCTGAGTAAACACAAAAATACTCAGGTTTTACTAGATAAAGTTGTAGACATCGATCCAGAAGCAAAAAAAGTTTTTTTGGAAGGCCGAGACGAATTAAATTACGATGCCTTAATTGTGGCGACAGGAGTTAGCCATCATTATTTCGGTAACGATCAGTGGCAAGATGATGCCCCAGGATTAAAAACGGTAGAAGATGCCCTAGAAATGCGTCGTCGAATCTTTATGGCATTTGAAGCAGCAGAAAAAGAAAACGATCCCGAAAAACGCAAAGCTCTACTAACTTTTGTGGTTGTCGGTGGTGGCCCGACTGGGGTAGAACTAGCTGGTGCGATCGCAGAAATTGCCCATCAGTCAGTGAAGAATGATTTTCGAGATATCGATACTACCCAAGCCCAAATATTGTTATTTGAAGGTATGGATCGTATTTTGCCTCCTTATCCTGAGGAATCTTCGACCAATGCCCAACAAGCTTTAGAACAACTCGGGGTCGATGTCCTCACTAAAACCTTAGTCACGAATATCGCCGATAACTCTGTAACTTTTCGTCAAGGCAACACAACTAACACCATCAACGCTCACACTATTCTTTGGGCAGCCGGAGTAAAAGCTTCCTTTATGGGTAAGGTTCTAGCCGATCGCGCTGGGGCAGAATTAGACAGGGCTGGTAGAGTAATAGTCGAATCAGACTTAAGCATCAAAAATTACTCCGACATATTTGTAATTGGAGATTTAGCTAACTACACTCATCAAGGGGATAGCTCTCTACCTGGAGTTGCTCCTGTAGCAATGAAGGAAGGAGAATATGTCGCCACATTAATTGCTAAACGCTTAGAAGGTGAAACCATTAAGCCATTTGAATATGATGATTTTGGTAGCATGGCTGTAATAGGTAGAAACAAAGCCATAGCGGATCTTAACTTTGCTAGCTTCTCGGGTTTTATCGCCTGGATTATTTGGGCATTTGCTCACATCTACTATTTAATAGAATTTGACAACAAGCTAGTAGTCATGATCCAGTGGGCCTGGAACTATATCACTTTGGGCAGAGGAGCACGTCTAATTACGGAAACATCTACTCTGCAATTGGAAATAGAACCTCCTCAACAACCAGGAAAGTCTAGCCAAAACACCAAGGATTCAGTGCAAAAACCAGTATCGGTTTAGGCTCTGTTGCTTACATATAGCACTACGCATTTTGGTTAGGACATTGGTAAAAGCTCAAACCTATCATTAGCAAACTTTTGACTTTTGACTTTTGACTTTTGACTTGCGCGTAGCGCCATATCACCCTTGACAGCCCGTTGCTTTAAGAAAAAAAACTCCCACTAATACGAGTGAGAGTTCAATATTATTTTCTAATCTTATTGACTGATCGCTTAAAGCTCATAGCTGACAGCTTGTAGCTCTTAAAAGAAACGAGTACGCCATTTATTAAGACGAGATTCTGCGATCGCGCTGACACTTCTACGCTCGGCAATTTTGCCTTGAATAACTGTGATTTGATCCTTGAGATCATTAGAGCGATTGCGCCATTCTTGAATACTGCCAGGGGTTTCACAAACACCAGAGATTTTCGCAACAACCGAAGTATCACCAGAAACGGCAGGTTTCCAAGAACCAGCATAAGCAAAGCCAGAAATAGCTTCCATCTCTTCGAGCTGAGCGGTAAGACTCTCAAGTTCCCTAGATTGCTGTTCGCATTCCTGTTGTAACTTAGCTATCTCAGCAGTATCATTTGCCGGAACAGCTTTGGGTTTAAGAGCATCTCTAATTAACTGATTGATATCAGGAGTAGGTAAGCTACCACCAGAATTTTTATAAATCAAAGCTGTAGCCAAACGAGGACTATTAGCACTCATGCCTGCCTTGTCACTAGTAGAAATACTCGGCAACATCTTGAACATATTGGTATAGCCCAAAAGATTCTTACCAGTTTGAGACTTATAACCTCTGTAGTAAGGAACAATATTTTCCCCAAAAGCAGTTTGATATTCATCACTATCGAGATAGGAATCAATATCAGCCTCATAACCTTGAGCATCTAAGATATTGCTGTGATAGATAGTTTCTTGGTAACTATCAGGAGCACGACCTAGGATATGTTTAAAGTTAAGCTCATGGGAGCGATAACGAGGGCAATTATCAATGAAACGGGATTTATATAGCTCAGATTTTGCCAGCATCCGCACAAATTCGCGAACACTAATATTACCCTTCTTGAGCTGGGACTCTGCAACGGGGAAACGCTCACTTTCCATGACATAAGCATTGCCCAAGACCTGTTTGTAAAGAGCTTTGATGACAATTTCTGCCTCCTGATCCGAGCTACCGGGAACCAATTCCACAGGACTAGCATTAGCCAACACATTATATTGAGTCTGCCAGGAAACTGCTGCGGGGGAAACTGGTTGTGCCAGAGGTTGATAGCGGGGCACATAGGTTGGCAGATCATCCGGTCTGATAGCTTTAGGTGGCTTGGGTGTGACAACTTCTGGGACAAAACTAGAAAGTGGATTAATCGTGCTGGGATTATTTGCTAGCAGAGAACTTTGCAGCTTAGAACCATTATTTGTGCTATCACTACTGCTGGTACCTCTCAATATTTCATAGGAATGGGTGTATCCTGCAAGATCATTACCTCTTTGAGTGGCAAATCCTCGGAAGTAGGGAACAACATTCGAGCCAAAATTATCCTGATATTCTTCACTATAAATATAAGAATCGATCTCCGCATCAAATCCGCCATTAGCCAAAATTTGAATATGCTCAGAGATTTCTTGGGAATTTGCTGGGGCACGACCAAGCAAATGTTTGAAATTCAGTTCAATGGCTCTTAGATTAGAACAGTTGTTAAAGAATAGTTGCCGATACAGCTCCGATTTGGCTAATTTACCAACAAATTCTGCAACATCAATACTGCCATTGCAAAGTTGCGATTCAGCGCCCGTTAATCTCTGACTTTCCATCAAGTGAACATTACCAAACACTTGTTTATAAGCAGCTTTAATCACGAAGTCTAGGTTTTCACCAAAACCACGATTCCTCAACTCCACAGGCTGATCATCCGCGATCGCATTGAGATGATTGCTACTAGCCGACTCAGGCGCAGAGGCCACAGCAGGAACAAATGGCAGATAATTATTATCTTGGTGCCCATTGCTGGAAGCTGAAACAGCACTCTTGGCAACTTTTTTGACGGGAGAAATCGATGGCGCATCCTTGGGGACAGTAGATAGGGGTTGAATCCGACTAGGACTGCCCTGAAGCAAGGATGTTTGCAATCTGGCACCAGAGATGACCGCCGTAGCGCGATCGCTAGTACTAGCACCTCTGAATAATTCATAGGAATGGGTATATGCTGCTACATTAGTTCCTGTTTGAGTCGCAAATCCTCGGTAGTAAGGAACAACATCCCCACCGAAATTCTGAGTATATTCTTCGCTATAGATATAAGAATCAATTTCGGCTTCATAGCCCCCGCTGGCTAAAATCTCAATATGCTCAGATATTTCTTGAGCATTTTCCGGTGCACGACCCAGTAATTGTTTAAAGTTCAATTCAATAGCTCTGAGGTTAGAACAATTATCAAAGAACAAAGAACGATGCAAATCGGACTTGGCCAGTTTCCCAACAAATTCAGCAACATTAATTTCCCGATTGCGGAACTGAGACTCAGCGTCCGTTAGTCTCTGACTTTCCATCAAGTGAACATTACCAAAGACCTGCTTATAAGCAGCTTCAATTACTATCTCTACAGCCTGACCAGAACTACCGTTCATCACTACTGGCTCTTTACCATTAGACGCATTGAGATAACTTGCACTAATTGTTTGAGGCAAAAATTCTACAGGATTTTCTTTCCGTAAAACTTCATATTGCTGATAAATTTCTGCCGTTTTGCTGATAGATTGAGCTTCGCTCTTGATGTAGGTCTTAATCGGATCTACCACTTTGGGTTCTGGCAATCCCACAGCCTTGGTAATCAAATTAAGAGTATCTTGGCGCGATTCTACTCCCGGGGAGGTTCTCGACTCAAGAATAGAAGGGAATGCTGGTTGGACAGCTGGTTTGACGTAAGGTAAACCAAGGGCTTTGGCAATTATTTCCTCGGTGCTGGGAACTGGTCTGGGGACGGCTAAAGGATTAAATTCTGTTGCATAATCAGGCACCGTAGAAATAGGACTAATTTGACTTGAATTATTCTGCAGCAAATTAGATTTTAATCTGGTGCTGGCTCCTCCAAGACTCGCTTTGTCGCTAGTTGAAGCTCCTCGCAGTAATTGATAGGAGTTGGTATATCCGATCAGATTCTTGCCAACTTGACTCTGATAACCACGATAGAAAGGAACAATATCTTCGCCATATGCATTTTGATATTCATTACTATCGATATAGGAGTTGATTTCCGCTTGAAATCCACCTTCAGCAATCAGCTGTATATGTTCAGAGATTTCTTGGTAACTCTCCGGAGCACGACCCAATAAATGTTTGAAGTTTAATTCAATTGCTCTGAGGTTAGTGAATTTATCGAAGAATGAACGACGATAATGCTCTGAGATTGCCAATTGGCGAACAAACTCCCTAACGGAAATATTGCCTTTGCGCAATTGAGATTCGGCAACAGATAATCTTTCACTTTCCATCAGATAGGCATTCCCAAACACTTGTCTATAAGCGTTGGCAATAATTGAATCTAGATCTTCAACTGAACTAGCACCAGGAATTAACTCTAATGGTTTAATCTCAGAAAAGGCATTAGTAAAGTTGCTAGCAATTTCTGGGGCTACAGTTTCAACCACAACTTCTAGTTCTGCTTTTCTTGTAGCTTCTTGTTCTGCAACATAGCTTGCCAAATCAAAAGTACTAGTTTGCGCTGTTGCTCCTTCATTTGTTTGAGGTGCATCCTGAAACTCAAGACTGACAGATTCGATGAAACTTGCTTGGTTGCGAAGCAAGGTCCCTTGAAGTTGAGGAAGACTACCTTCGGCTAAAGAGCGATCGCTGCTACAAGCACCTTTAAGTAATTGGAATATTCTGGTATATCCAGCCAGGCTTTGACCAGTTTGAGTCTTACTGCCTGTGTAATAGGGGACTATATTTTCCCCAAAATTACTTTCATATTCTTCGCTATCAAGATATGAATCAATTTCGGCTGCAAATCCTTCTTCAACCAAAGTTGTAATATGTTGGGAAATTTCAGCAGCATTGGCAGGAGCACGACCCAGTAAATGTTTGAAGTTCAGCTCAACAGCTCTGATGTTAGAACAATTATTAAAGAAGCGATCGCGATACAATTCAGAATTAGCTAATTCACGAACAAATTCTTTGACAGTAAGTTGACCATTTATCAATCGCGACTCAGCGCTAACCAATCGCTGGCTTCCCATTAGATGGGCATTACCAAATACCTGCTTATAAGCGGCGTTAATCACTACTGCTAGATCTTCACCAGCATCACCGTTAAAGATTTTTGTTGGCCCAATATAATCAGGGACAGGATAAGCAATTCCTGTTTTAATGATTTGATTTCTCTCAACAGGAGTCGCCAAAAATTCTGGTGATTTATATCCAGGAATCCCTAGATTCATGTCGGGGAATTCTGGTCTGTCAGGGAAGAAATATTCTTGGGACTGAAATTCTAGATCTCCCAAAGGTGATAAACGTTCTACAGATTCAGGAACCGAAGAAATATCACCAATACTACTCGCCTTATTACCCAGAAGGGATTGCTGTAAAATCGGAGCAGCTCCACCAAGGGTTGATTTGTCGCTACTACAAGCTCCTCGTAAAATACCAAAAGAATTTGTATAGGCGGCTAAAGTGCTTGCCGTTTGGGAGTCATATCCACGATAGTAAGGAACAATTTTCGTGCCAAAATTCTCGAAATATTCATCACTATCAATATAGGAATCAATTTCTGCTTCAAATCCACCGTTGGCAATTAGCTGAATATGTTCTGAGATTTCGGCTGCATTGGCAGGAGCACGACCTAGCAGATGTTTGAAGTTAAGTTCGATCGCTCTTAAGTTAGTGCAACGCTCGAAGAATATGGTGCGGTAATGATCTGACTTTGCTAGTTGACGGACAAACTCCATTACGGAAATGCGTCCACTGCGTAGTTGAGATTCAGCTTCGCTTACTCGCTCACTTTCCATGATGTAAGCATTACCAAAAACTTGCTTATAGGCAGCTTCGACAACTAGATCTAGCTCTTCGACTGAGTTGTTCTGCGCAAATTCTACGACGGGGCGATCGCGAAACGCATTAGTATATTTACTAACGACTTCTGACCCTGTTTTTGCCTCAGTGACTGGTTTGTAGTTCGCGGCCTTTTCTACCTGCAAATAAGTTGCCAGATCAAAACCCTCAGAATTAAATCTTCTGCCCGCAGTAGCATCTCGTCCTGCTTCACGAACCCGAGTTTCTACTTTATTATCAGCAGCAAATTCTTCATTAAGTAGCTCATCGAATTGATTTCTCCAAGCCCCAAAAATAGCTGAGTCCTTATCCTGCGCCTCTTCAATCGTAAGAGTTGTTGGTTCAGGAGCGGGTTTTGGTGGTTTAACTACTTCTGCTACATAGGATTCTGTGAGCTCTGCTATATTTGCCTCAAAAGGTGAGACACTAGGAGCTGTTTTCGGCACCGTGGAAAGCCAATTAACCTTGCTAGCAGTATTCCCAAATAAAGATTTTTGTAATGTAGGACTAAAACTTATAGAGTTCGATTTGTCACTACTACAAGCACCTTGTAATAATTTGAATAAATGAGTAAACCCAACTAAACCATTATCGGTTTGAGTCGCAAATATGCGGTGATAAGGGACTATGATCGTGCCGAAACTTTGAAAATATTCATCACTATCAATATAGGAATCAATCTCTGCTTCAAATCCGCCTTCTGCAATAATTTTGATATGTTCTGAGATTTCAGCGGCATTTTCAGGAGCCCGACCGAGTAAATGTTTAAAATTCAACTCAACAAAGCGAACATTAGGGCATTTATCGAAAAACAATGTACGGTAGCGATCGGATTTGGCTAACTGACGGATAAATTCCATCACCGAAATACGACCACTACATAGTTGTGATTCGGCCTCGGGAAATCTTTCGCTTTCCATCAAATGAGCATTCCCAAAAACCTGTTTGTAGGCAGCTCGGATAATCAGTTGGAAATCTTCAACCGAAGCGCCACTGGTGAGCTCTACTGGTTGATTATCGCCAAAAGCTCTTATGTATAAATCCCTAATATCGGGAGCTGGCAGAGCAAACAACTCTTTAATGATTTGTTCGGGAGTTCTGACTTTGGCCTCTGCGGGAATAACCGCAGCGATCGCGCCCTTGGCCTGGAGATAGGCCGCTAAATCAAAACTTTGTGGATTGAATTGTAGTTCCGAAGCTCTGCTAATTGTCGCACTAGCTTGCTTACTCATTTTCTAACCCCCTAATCGGCAGCATAATTGTGTAGTAGTGAAAGTAATTGTGAATATTCAACAAATTCCCACAATGTTTCATCGTGAGATTTCAGGTTCAAGACAATACGAGAAAACTGTTTGTCTCACCCAGAGGTCAATGTCCTAACCTCAATATTTGCAGCAAAAGCAGACCTTATAAAATTTGTAACAATTTAAGAACATATTGCAATAAAACAAATGAGATTTAGGAGAAACAGCGATCGCAAAAAACAGCATCAAGATCGCCGAAAACCGAATAAAGCTCATTACGCTTGATCCAGTATTGCTTATTTTCGCAGCCAAAACTATAAAGAATCAGCATTTCCCCATCCCAAAATACTTTACGGTGATTGGCTATCCAAAAGTTTCTACTCTTAATAAAAATTATATTTTGAAGTTTTGCTAAGAAGAATTTTTAATTCGAAAAGCAATGGATGATATCGACAACAAACATGTCAACTCAATTAAGTTAATCATCTAAGTGCTTTATAGGCATTGTTGTAAGCATGATTAAGAATTAGGGTAGTATGTCACGATGGAGAACTAGTTGATTAAAACGACATTCTTCTTTTTCCAAGGCTTGTATGATAGCTTGCTACTTGAATTCAAAAATATTAGAGAGAACTACAGTTTTGGTCATGAAAATATTAATGGTGTTGACATCTCACGATCAACTAGGAAACACAGGGGAAAAAACAGGTTTTTGGCTAGAAGAATTTGCCGCACCCTACTATATTTTTCTCGATGCGGGGGCGGAAATTACTCTAGCGTCTCCTCTCGGTGGTCAACCTCCTCTTGATCCTAAAAGTAATGAGCCAGATTTTCAAACAGAGGCTACCAAACGTTTCCACAATGATCGAGCTGCGATCGCAGCCTTAGCCAACACATTGGTCTTGTCCAACATTGCTCCAGAAAATTTTGATGCTGTGTTTTATCCTGGAGGTCATGGCCCATTATGGGATTTAGCGGAAGATCCTCATTCCCTTAAATTAATCGAAACCATCTATGAGTCTGGCAAACCAGTTGCGGCGGTCTGTCATGGCCCAGGAGTTCTACGCCATGCAAAAACTCAAGACGGTTCTTATTTGGTTACAAACAAGTCGGTAACAGGTTTTACTAATACAGAAGAAGCTCAAGTTAAACTTACTGATGTTGTGCCATTCTCTGTGGAAGATGAACTCATTAAAAATGGTGGTAATTTCAGTAGAGCAGCAGATTGGATGTCTTATTCTGTCTCTGATGGTAATCTAATTACTGGCCAGAATCCGGCTTCTTCAGAAGCTGTGGCTCAAGCGGTTTTACAAAAATTAAGTTCGTTGTAAATTTTAATGAGTAAATAATGCTTCTTGAATAATCTAACAACAAACAGTTTACAGAGCATCTCTATAAGCAATTACCGCTTCCGTTTGATTATCGTAATTAACAAATTGACTGAGTAAAACTAAATCTAAATCCGGTAAAAATTCACTGTAATCGATTTTTTCATACTCTTCTTGCCTGAGATGATATAGAACAAATCGATTATTTTGCCAGAACCAAACCTCCGTAATACCCAATCCTTGATAAACAGATAACTTATCTATGCCACCACTAGTTATAGCAATTTCAATTGCGATATCAGGTACTTCTCTTAATTCTCCTAAACAATAACATTCATCTGGCTCTAATCCTCTTTGTTTTGCCTCTTTCCGAAAAGTTGTACTGCCATAGCCATTGAGAGCAATTCGTTTTTCTACAGCATACATTTCTAGCAAACGCGCAATAATTGTTTTAAGTCGTTCATGCTCTGAAGATGTACCCATAATTTCTAATGTTCCCTCAAGAAAAGTCATCCGCAAACCAGGGAATTGATCCATAAACACAGAAACCAAAGTGTCATATTGCTCCCAGGTAACATTGTAGAGAGTAATTTTCTCTTCCGGTTTGGGTAAATCAGTTTTTTCTAGAAGTTGCATAGAATAGATATTTTGATCTCTTATCTAATAATATTATCTCTTGTTTTTAATTTGATTGGTAGTAAGCTTGTTTGAGCATAGTACCTAAATATTAATGATTCTATATTTAATAAAGCGTTCATTTATCGCAATACTAACTCTACTGGCAATTAGTCTAATTATTTTTACGATTTTGGCCTTGGCTCCTGGAGACCCTTTAGGAGAATTTGCCTCTAATCCAGCAATTACAGCAGAAGTGAGAGCCAATATTCGTCAATCATTAGGTCTAGACCAGCCAGCCTATATTCGTTATTTCAAATGGCTGGGTAATTTTTTAACAGGTGATTTGGGTTATTCTTTTACTTCTCGGAGTCCCGTCTCAGGAATTTTATTACAGCGTTTACCCACAACTTTAGCAGTAGTTGGCTCAGCTTATATTTTGGGGCTATTAATTGCTGTGCCATTGGGCGTTATTTCGGCTTTAAAACGCAATTCTATTACCGATCAAATTATTACTACGATCGCCTTTGTCGGATTTTCCATTCCCACTTTTTTTACAGGATTATTATTTATTATTGTTTTCAGTGTTGAGCTCAATTGGTTCCCTTTTATTTATGACAGTACGTTAGAAGTCGATAGTTGGTCGAGTTTTTGGGCACAAATCAAACAATCCATCATGCCCGTTGCGGTTTTGGCTTTATATCAATCTGCCATCTTAATGCGATTTATTCGTTCTGCTGTGGCCGAAGAATTACCACAAGAATATGTTCGCACTGCTTTGGCAAAGGGCTTAAGTTATTTTGCCGTGGTAAAAAATCATATTTTGCGCAACGCCATGATTCCTGTGGTGACCTTAATCGCGATCGACATTCCTGCTATTTTCACTGGAGCCTTGGTCACAGAACAAGTATTTCGGGTTCCTGGAATTGGTGCTTTGTTAATTGAATCGATTTATCGCAGTGATACTCCTGTGGTGATGGCGATCGCATTTATCTATGGCATTCTCATTGTACTTTTCAATCTAATCGCCGATCTGCTTTATTCTTTTCTAGATCCTCGAATCACTATTAACGATTAGACTCATACGACTACTTATTTTTAGACAAAATGGCAGATTTGTTAATTTATCGCATTTTGTTCATTTGATACATTTTGTCGGCCTATTTCTCGGTAATTAATATATTAATCAACAAAAATAAACCCAAGCTAAATATATTTAGCTCATAACCAGTGAATTCGTCACAAATGTAAAATCACAAAAGGGGTAGCGAGTGTATTTAACACCAAAAGAGATGGAGCGATTAACCATATTTACTGCTGCCGAAATTGCTCGTCGTCGCAAGGCTAAAGGCATTAAATTAAACGTACCAGAAGCGATCGCCTATATTACCGATGTCATGGTCGAAGGAGCCAGAGAAGATAAGACCGTGGCTCAATTAATGAGCGAAGGGGCAAGGTTACTCACAACTGATGATGTTTTGCCAGGAGTAGCTGAATTAATTCCTTTGATTCAAGTAGAGGCGCATTTTCTCGATGGCACGAAGTTAATTAGCATTCATAATCCTATTGGTTTGCCGTAAACAATTAATCTTTTAAGAGTTAAGTCTATGATTCCAGGTGAAATATTTTTTGCAGAAGATGAGCTTGAGCTAAATGCGGGTAGAGAGAAAAAAACCATTTCTGTCGCTAATACTGGCGATCGCCCGGTTCAAATTGGTTCTCATTTTCACTTTTTTGAAACCAATCGAGCTTTAATATTCGATCGCGTAGCGGCTTTTGGGTTTCGGTTAGATATTCCTTCGGGAACCTCTGTACGCTTTGAACCTGGAGATACCAAGGAAGTAATATTGGTTGCTCTGGGAGGAAACAGACGAGTGATCGGACTCAATAATTTAACCAATAATGCACTAGATATTCCTGAAGCAAAAGATATTGCGATCGCCAATGCCCGAAATTCAGGTCATATAGCCTAAAAGTCTTTGTTCCTAAACTAATACCTACTACCCACAAACCAACTCATGAGAATCAATCGCGAACGTTACGGAGAATTATTTGGGCCCACTAAAGGCGATCGCATTCGCTTGGGAGATACATCCATAATTGTTGAAATTGAAGAAGATACCGGCGTTTATGGTGATGAATCTGTTTTTGGTGGCGGGAAAACCTTGCGAGATGGCTTAGGTTTAGTCCCAGGAGTGACCGCAGCCGCAGGGGCCTTAGATTTAGTTTTAACTAATGTCATTGTCATGGATGCGGTGTTGGGAATCATTAAAACTGACTTAGGCATTAAAGATGGCAAGATAGTTGGCATCGGCAAGGCGGGCAATCCCGATATTATGGATGGAGTAACACCCAATTTAATCGTTAGCGCCAATACAGATGTCCGATCAGCTGAAGGGTTAATTGCTACGGCTGGCGGAATTGATGGTCATGTTCACTTTGACAGTGCCGGTCTGTGTGAGGAGGCTCTTTCTAGTGGAATTACGACGATGATTGGTGGCGGTTTGGGGCCTGTCACTGTCGGGATCTGTTCGGGGGGAGCGCGGAATCTGGGGTTAATGCTACAAGCGACCGAAGCTTTTCCGATTAATTTTGGCTTTTTGGGGAAAGGTAGTTCCAGTTTGCCTGCTAGTTTAATAGAGCAGATCGAAGGTGGTGCGATCGGACTAAAGATTCATGAAGATTGGGGCGCAATGCCTGCGGCAATAGATACTTGTTTGGCGGTGGCTGATGAATATGACTTTCAGGTTCAGTTGCATACAGATACTCTGAACGAATCAGGTTATGTAGAGGATACCATCAAGGCGATCGCAGGTCGCACGATCCATATGTATCATACTGAAGGTGCCGGCGGAGGTCACGCCCCAGATATTCTTAAAGTTGCCTCTTATCCTTATTGTTTGCCTTCTTCGACAAATCCCACTAATCCCTTTACAATTAACACCTTTGACGAGCATCTAGACATGGTGATGGTTTGTCATCATCTCAACCCCAGAGTTCCTGAGGATGTTGCTTTTGCCGAATCTCGCATTCGTGCCGAAACTGTTGCCGCCGAGGATATCCTCCATGATATGGGGGCAATTTCCATGATGGGTTCGGATAGTCAAGGCATGGGACGGATCGCCGAAACCATCTGTCGTACTTGGCAATTGGCTTCGAAAATGAAAGACCAGAAAGGCATTTTACCAGAAGATAGCGATCGCAACGATAACCAAAGAGCTTTACGTTACCTAGCAAAATACACTATTAATCCGGCTATCACCTATGGTATCGATAAATATGTCGGCTCCCTCGAACCAGGAAAAATTGCGGATATTGTTTTGTGGCGACCTGGATTTTTTGGTATTAAGCCTGAATTGATTATTAAGGGTGGCTTTATTGCTTGGTCACCTATGGGGGAGTCCAATGCTTCTTTGATGACCTGCGAACCGATTATCTATCGACCTCAATGGAGTAGTTTTGGGATTGCTCCGCAAGCGACTTCTTTTTCCTTTATGACTCAAACAGCAATTGATAATGGCTTGGGCGATCGCCTAGGGTTGCTTAAGCCAGCTTTGCCTGTTAGTGGGACTCGATCTTTATCTAAATCTAATTTCAATCGTAATAATGTTTGTCCTGATATTGAAGTCGATCCTGACACTTTTCGAGTGACAGTCGATGGAGAATTGGCAATGTGTGAACCGGTTGCTCAGGTGCCTTTGGGGAGATTATATATGTTTCGTTGAAGTACGGCGCAAAGCCTTGACTCGTTAAGCTACCATAATCTCTGAATGGAATATAGGTCAAAAACTTTATCACAGCAATTCCAAATTCGAAAGTAACAGGGGATACAGAACTAGGCTTACGGTAGCGCAGCAAGATAGAAAAAAGTCAGAAATCAAGAGTGAGCTAATTTATGGAAGTCAAAGCGCTTAGTTTCACAGTGCTTTTAGGATATATAGAGACAGTCATCGAGACATTG
>NZ_ALVZ01000114.1 GCF_000332055.1 Xenococcus sp. PCC 7305
GAAAATCTTAAGGCAATAGCCAAACCTGTTAGGAACAAAAAAAAAGTTCCCCCAGATATAATGCGCGAGGTAATTTTAAATGTGTGCGAAGACAATTTTTTAACCCTACAGGAATTAGCAATAATCCTTGATCGCGCTAATTCAACACTTAGGAGCCGATTTCTGCAAAAGATGGTAGAAGAAGGACTTATCGTATTGAAATACCCTGACAAACTGCATCATCCAGGACAAGCTTATCGGACAAAACAGTAAAATGCGATCGCAGTCAGAATTCTCAATTATTAATCAAATTTGTCGCGCTCTTCAACGTAGAGTAGATTGCATGGAAGATGATGCGATTCTTTGTTATGCAGTCAGCGATCGCTTACGGCCAATCTTCATGTCGGCAGGAACTAGTGTCTTGGGTATGTTGCCCCTAGCTATTCTTCCAGGTAAGGGCGCGGAACTTTATCAGGGTTTGGGAATTGCGCTCACCGGGGGTTTAGCTCTTTCGACGTTGCTAACTCCTACGGTAATTCCTGCTTTGATAGGATTATTAAAAGACTTTCAGCCAAGAAAAAGCATTAAAGAGCAAGAGCTTCAACATCCTGAATCTAGAGAAAGAAGCTCAGTTTAATATCTGGTTTCTAGTTCATTAACGATAAAAAAAAGAGATGGGTCAATGACTCATCTCTAATAGTGACACGCAAATATATAGCACTACGTATTTTGGTTAGGACATTAGTAAACCCTCAAGCCTATGATTAGTAAACTCTTGACTCTTGACTCTTGACTTGCGCGTAGCGCTATATCAGAGTAATGCAGGGTTATGGCGAACCAAACTCATAAACTCTTGACGGGTTTTAGCATCATCGGCAAACACTCCTCTAACCGCACTAGTAGAAGTCCAAGAACCAGGCTTTTGTACTCCTCGCATGACCATACACATATGGCTGGCTTCGACTACTACTGCTACCCCTTTGGGTTGTAATAATCCTTGAAGTGCATCCGCAATTTGAGCGGTCAATCTTTCCTGCACTTGCAAACGTCGTCCGTACATTTCACAAATACGAGCAATTTTTGATAGTCCGATTACCTTGCCGTCGGGAATATAAGCTACATGAGCGCGACCTAAAATGGGCAGAATATGGTGTTCGCAGGAGCTAAACAGGTCAATATCTCTAACCAAGACCATTTCATTCGCATCTTCGTGGAATACTGCGCCGTTAAGCAATTCATCCAAAGATTGATGATAGCCAGAAGTCAAGAATTTCAAGGCTTTAACCACTCTTTTAGGGGTATCTCGTAATCCTTCACGGTCTGGATCTTCTCCTAATCCTAAGAGTAAAGTCCGTACTGCTTGGCGCATCTCTTCTTCGGAGACGGGAGGCTTTTGGGTAGTAGTTAGTAATGGTAATTTATTATCGATTTTTTCAACTCGATCTGGTTTGGACTTAGCTAAGGTCATGAATTTACATTAAATTAAACAGTAACAGAATTAGCCAAGCAGTCATTTAACTGTTGGCGAAGTTTACCGGTATCCAAATGACGACCGATAAAGACTAGTTGGTTAGCAGGAGGAGTTGACCAAGGTTCGGACTTAATATCGTTTCGCTGTCCGCAGAGTTGGAAAATGTGACGTAATTCACTGCCGGCAAACCAAACAATTCCTTTAGCACGAAATACTTCTAGGGAAAGTCCTTCGTGTAAAAACTTTTGAAATTTATAGACATCAAAGGGTTGATCGCTCTTGAAGGACAGAGAGACAAAACCATCGGCTTCTAGATGATGGGAATGATGATGGTGATGTTCGTAATGTTTTTCTTCAGGCAAACTATCTGTCTGAGTTAATCCCACATCCAAGATTAAGGGTAAGGGCACTTGAGCGAATTGAGTACGAAGAATTCTGGGATTATTTTTAATAGAGGCAATATAGGTTTCTAATATGGTTAATTGTTCTTTGTCTATTAAATCGGTTTTATTTAATAAGAGAATATCCCCATAAGCGATCTGTTTATACGCCACATCACTATCAAAATGTTCTCGGGTAAAGGTTTCTGCGTCAATTAAAGTAATAACCGAGTCCAGGCGCGTAAAATCTCGAAAATCCGAACCCACAAAAGTTAGAATAATCGGTAAAGGGTCAGCGACACCAGTAGTTTCGATAATTAAACGATCAACTTTTTCTTCTCTGGCTAAGATTCGCTTTACTGCTTCTACCAAGCCTTCATTAATAGTGCAGCAAATACAACCATTGCTTAATTCCACCAAATCATCGTCATAGGAAACTAAAAGTTGGGCATCAATATTGATATCACCAAATTCGTTAACTAATACGGCAACTTTCTGCTGGTAGTTATTTTGCAGAACTTGATTAAGCAGGGTGGTTTTCCCGCTACCGAGAAAGCCTGTGATGATAGTGACTGGAATTCCTTGCTGGGAAATCTCTGACATAGTGAAGAGAAGCAATTTTGGTTTACATAAATTGATTATAACGATAATCGTTCTCAGAATAAAGTAAAAATACAGGCGATCGCAATACTAAAATCAGTAATATCACCATAGCGATCGCTTTTATCGTTCATATTATATAGAAATTAAATTTGCTGTTCTGTAAGTTTGAGACTATCATGATAATGATTATCATCCTCTTTCAGCGATTAGTTAATGGATACATCGATACAAGGCATCCCCGTTAGCATCATTACAGGATTCTTGGGTAGTGGAAAAACTACTCTCCTGAATCAAATCCTGACTCAACAGCAAGGATTGAAAATTGCGGTTTTGGTCAATGAGTTTGGGGAAATTGGCATTGATAACGAATTAATTATTTCCAGTGATGATGATATCGTGGAGCTAAATAATGGCTGTATTTGCTGCACTATCAATGAGGAATTAGTTAAAACAGTACATAAAATTTTAGAAAGAAAAGAAAAAATAGATTATTTGATTGTAGAGACTACAGGAGTAGCCGATCCTTTGCCCATAGCAGGAACTTTTTTAAGTACAGAATTAAGAGGAAAAACTCGGCTAGATTCAATTATAACTTTGGTTGATTGTGATAATTTTTATGCCAAAACTAAAGAAGAAAGTATTGCTGCCAAACAGCAGATTACTTGTGGAGATGTTATTTTACTCAACAAAACAGATTTAGTAAAATCACAAGTAGTAAAGCAAATTGAGGACAAAATTCGTCAACAGCGTCCTAATGCGCGAATTTTACGAACAGTTAAAGCCAATGTTGCTTTATCTTTAATTTTAAGTGTCGGTTTGTTTAAATCAGACCGTTATTTTCAAGAAGAAATAAGTCATTTTCATCATCACGAGCATCATAACGAACATCACCATCACGAGCATAGTCACGAACATCATCATCACCATTCGGATCATATAGATGAGGATAGTTTTTCTTCTCTATCTTTTGAAACAGAAAAGCTTTTAGATATTCGTAAATTTCAATATTTTTTGGATAACCAACTACCCGAATCAGTATTTCGCGCTAAAGGTATTTTATGGTTAAAAGGAAGTACTGCCCGTCATATTTTTCATCTTAGTGGGAAACGTTTTGGTATTGAAGATGATGAGTGGAAAGGTATGCCCAAAAATCAATTAGTCTTTATCGGACAGAATTTAGAACAAGATAAATTAAGAGCATTACTAGAAGCTTGTGTTTGTTAATCTAAGCAGTCTTATTTTAAATATGGGAACACACAAAATTGTCTAGTTCGAGAAAATAAGCCCATGATGTTCACCAGGGTAAATTAGGCAGACTAAATTTATTTCTAACTGCTAACTCTGCTAAACAATCATTAAGTTGTTGTTTGATTAGAGACTCATCTAAATTGCGCCCGATAAATACCAGTTCGTTTTTTGGTTGAGTTTTCCAGTCATCTGCTTGTAAATCGTAGCGAGGTCCACTCAATTGAAAAATATGTCGGGAAGGACTTTCTTGAAACCATAATATTCCCTTGGCACGAAATATATTGTTTGATAATTGTTCGGTTAAAAAATGTTCGAATTTCTCAATCTTAAATGGGCGATCACTCTTGAAGGAAACGAAATTAAAGTCATCATTAGCTAAGTGATTACTAAAAGTGTATTTGTTGCGTCGAAACTCGGAAATTTCAGCTTGATAGTTATCTGCTTTAGTTAAACCAATATCTAAAATTAAAGGTAAAGGTACTTTGGCGTGTTCACTGGGTAAAATTCTGAATCCTGGTTTGATATCTTCAATAAATGCTTTTAATTCGGTAATTTTTTCTTCTCTTGCCAAGTCAATTTTATTTAAAATCACTATGTCACCGTATCTGATTTGGCTTAAGGCAGCATCACTATCAAAATGTTCAGCGTCAAAAGCTGCTGCATCCACAACCGTAATCACCGCATCAAGGCGAGTTAAAAACTTTAGTTCTATATCAAGAAAAGTAAGAATAATTGGCAAAGGATCGGCTAATCCTGTAGTTTCAATTACTAAGTAATCTACTTTCTCTTCTCGATCTAGAACTCGATAAACTGCATCTACTAAACTGTCATTAATGGTACAACAAATACAACCATTATCCAGCTCTACCATATCCGATTCCACTGAGATCAGTAGTTGCTCGTCAATATTAATATCGCCAAATTCATTAACTAATACTGCTATTTTTAGATTGTTTTTGTTCTGTAAAATTTGATTGAGTAAGGTGGTTTTGCCACTACCTAAGAAACCAGTGATAATCGTGACTGGCATTCCTCTTTTCGGTAAAGATGGCAAGGCATCGGACAGAGTATAGTTGCGACGATTCATATCTTTGAGGTAATTCGTCTCAGAATATTTTGATAATGATTCTCATCTTATATCATCTGGAAGATTCTGCGGAATTAAATTTGGTGCTACAAACGGGTTATTAGGGAATTGAAGACTTTATGAGAATGATTATCATTATAATATAAAATGATAAAGAATAAATATGAAAATCTCAGCCCTGTTGGATCGGAATCGTAGAGCTATGGTTTCAATAATTGGGAGCATCCCACTTTTGCAGTAAGTAAAAATGCTTAGAGTAAAATTGTAACCAAGAAAAAATAGACAAAATCTCTAATTAAGCATGACACCAGAAGAACAAGCAGCCATCAAAGAACACCTGAGACAAGTAGCAGAAATACTCTATAAAAACACGTCTTCGGAAGAATTAACTTCATTTGAAAACATAGAATTAAGTATTAGAGAGCACTTGCAGGGGGAGCATCTCAATTTTGCAGTAAGTACAAATGCTTAAAGTATTATTGATGTCAAAGCAAAAAAGAAATTATCCAATTAAGCATGACACCAGAAGAAAAAGCGAAGCTCCAAGAACATCTAAGACAAGCAGCAGAAATACTATATATAGTGAAAAAATGTCAATTACCAAAACCGAAAATAGCCCAAAAAGCTGAAGCATTAAGTGTGGACGGTGGGACAGTGAGACTAAGAACAGCATTAGGACAGGAAAGTGAGTGGAGGAATTATAAAGCACTCAAAGTTCATGAACAAATAGGGGTAGCATTTTTTCGAGATAATGAAGGGTTAATAGAATGGATAAACCAGCAATCTCTCAGTCAAAATATCACTTGTTTAGGAGATGGTCATGATGGAATCTGGAATATCATTCAAGAAATTAGTCATGAGCAACAAAGAAGAGAAGTGTTGGATTGGTATCATTTAAAAGAGAATCTCTATCGAGTCGGCGGTTCGATTCGTAGATTAAAAAAAGTCGAACACTATCTTTGGCAAGGTTTTGTAAAAGAAGCGATTGAGGAATTTGAAGGACTGAAAAATAAAAAGGCACAAAATTTTCAAGCCTACTTGAGAAAACATCAAAAACGAATTCCTGATTATCAACTATATCAAGAGCTAAAAATCTGTATTGGCTCGGGTTCGGTAGAATCTTTGATTAAACAAATAGCTTCAAGAGTAAAGATTACTGGTGCACAGTGGAATAAAAACAATATTTCCCAGATGTTAACACTGCGATGTGCTTATTTAAATGGCGACATCTCTTTAAGTACTATTGCTTAGTCAAAAAGTGGGATGCTCCCAGAAGATATCTATGATGTCTAAACCCAAACCTGGAGAAATATGGCTAGTTAGATTTCCTTTTAGCGATCTCACTGCTGCTAAATTAAGACCTGCACTAATTCTAGCAATACATAGAGAAGAAGTAATTATTGTGGGTATATTTTCCAAAATTCCTGCTGGTGGGTTGCAAAATAGCTGGGTATTGATTCGAGATAGTGATGCTAAATTTTCACAAACAGGCTTGAAGAAAACATCTTTAATTAGAACAGATAAAATAGCTACAGTTAGTAGATCGGTTTTTCAAAGAAAATTAGGCGACTTATCACCAAATTTATCTATGAAAGTGCAAAAAGCTTTAAATACAAACTTGGTATAATAGCCTCATGAAGTTCGAGTGGGATGATAACAAAGCAGTCAGAAATCTTTCAAAGCACGGAGTGTCATTTGACGAGGCAAAAACTGTCTTTGATGATCCACTTTATGTTGATTTCTACGATCCAGACCACTCAGAGGATGAAGAACGCTACCTAATTGTAGGTAAATCTAATCAGGGACAATTGTTGATTGTTTCGTATACGGAGAGCAAAAATTCAATTCGCGTTATCAGTGCTAGAAAAGTTACCAGATCGGAGCGTAAAGCATATGAAGAAGACTGAATTAGAGATGGAAGATGATCTTCGAGATGAGTATGACCTGAAGAATTTGCGCGTGAGAAGACTAGGTTCAGAACGTAAGAGCTTTGGTGGATCAACAGTGCGCCTAGAACCCGATGTGGCAGAAATATTCCCTAACGCAGAATCAGTCAATGAGGCTCTACGATTTCTCATTAAAGTGGTGCAAAAAAATCAGCTATCTGCGTTCACAGTGGAGCCTAGCACTGCGTTGGAGCGGACGGACGATAGCCCCTAGCCGTCTACATACTAGCCATCTACACAATTTTATTTGCCGCCGCTCAACTTAGCCGTTAAGAAAAAAAATTATAGCGGTGTTCAGGTTTATTAAGTACAACTATTTTGCTTGTTCATTAGGATTTAGATTTGTAACTGTACTTAACTTGTTTGCACACCGCTGTAATCTTATTAAGTTTAAGGAATTTATAAAAAACTTCAGAGAGATTTAAAAGCAGTTATAAAAGTGATCGCCAGATACAAAAACACAACTATTTACCTCTCACAAACATGAGTCGGATCGTCCGCTTTTTCGGCAAATTCCAAGCCTCTAGCCAAACGCCAAGCAAAAATCGGCGGCAAACCAGCATCTAAAATAGCAGCACAGGTTGTTTGATAGTCATACTCCACTTCCCGCAAGTTTACTGCTTCTGTCTCCGTATCATAAATGACATAGGTAGCATTAGGACGACCATGACGAGGTTCACCTACCGAACCAACATTGATAATTTTTTTCAGAGGAGCATTAAAACTAACAGGAGATTGTTCTTTTTGATTAGGTTGATGAACGGTTACCTGTAATTGTCCAGCATCTAAGGTTCGAACATAGGGAACATGAGTATGACCACAAAATAAAATATCTGCATCGCTATAAAGGACTCTTTCTAAGGCAGTGAAAGCATCCATTTCAGGTAACAAATATTCATGGTTGCTACTAGGGCTACCATGGGCAAAACAGAGATTATCTTCTTTATAGGTATGGGGTAATGTTGCCAAATACTCTTTAACTTCGGGATTGACCTTGTTATTCGTCCATTCGTGGGCTATTTTACCTCTTTTTTCTGCCAAGAGAGAAGGATAACTACATTCACAGGCGTTGAGTCCTTCGACAATATCTTCATCCCAACAACCCTGTACGGTGGGAATATCCAGAGAACGAATTTGCTCGACTACTGCATTGGGATAAGGACCATAACCCACTAAGTCCCCCAGACAATAAATCTTTTCGGCTTTTTGTTGGTCAATATCTAGTAAAACTGCATCTAAAGCTGCATAATTACCATGAATACAAGACATTACTGCTATTTTCATACGGCTTCTAATTCAGTTGCTAAAGACTCTTTTACTTGTTGTTGGTAATAAAGAATTTCGGATTCGGGAACGCAACAATCTCGGATAGTTTGGACAATTTCAGCCTTGTCTAAATTACTTCCCACTATTTCGAAACCGCTCTTACGATCTGGTTTACCATTTAACCAACGAGGTAAATTTAAGGGTTTGAATTCTAATTCCGAGTTCCCTGGTGTAAAGTCGCCATAATAAATTTGTCCGTCCACTAAATCAAAGATTCCCTTGGCTCGAACTACTTCTCCATAAGCCCCTTGAGTAAGTTCTAGCCAAAAAGTAGCTAAACTGTCAAAGTCCAAGATTTCTCCTGTCAAAACTCCCCGTTGAATCTGTATAGTTTCAGTTGGTTTAATGATATTATTTCCTGGAATAATTTCATCTGCCCAAGTCTCTAATTCTTTGTTCTCTGTCTCCTTGGGAATTATCGCTACTCGGTGGGGATTCAAAGTTTGCAGCATAGGTTCAATTCCTGCTAAATCTAAATACCAAGGAATTTCGAGATAAGTGATGGTTGTTTTGTTTAATTTCGCTTCTTCTCCTGTCTGATAAAGCTTCAGTTGGGGATATTCACTTTGCAGATATGTGGCATCAATGGGTAGAGAATCGGTTTGGGGACTGAAATAGCCTATAGGTTTATTGATTTGGGATATTTGTTGGCTAATCCAGTGGGTTTTACCCGCACCTGGGGGACTGACTACGGCAATAATCATAACAAGATTTTTTGATAACGGTTATCATTATATCCAAAAGTCGAAATTGTATTGTAAGCAAATTTAAACAGAAGCGATCGCTTTGGTTGGTTCGTTAGAATGAAGTTAAAAGTAAAATCAAATTCAAAACACTATGGTAATTAGACAACCACTCTATAGTAAAGAAGAATTTGCTAGACGTGGTGATGAAATCTATGAATCCACAATACGTCCTCAAGTAGAAGCAGATAATTATGGCAAGATTGTCGCGATCGATATTGAAACGGGTACTTTTGCTATGGCTGATGATACTTTAGCCGCCTCCCAGGAACTTTTGGCAAAATGCCCTCATGCTCAAACTTGGGTAGTTCGTGTTGGACACCGTGCAGTTCACCGTTTCGGGGCGAGAAGTCTTAAATAGATTTAATGCTAATAGGATATGTTAATGCTAATTATGAGGCGGTAATTCGCTTTGTCGTTACTAACCAAGCGAGTAATCAACAGAAATTAATTGATGCAGTCATTGATACTGGTTTTACAGGTTCTGTGAGCTTGCCATCAAGTATCATTCAAGAACTCAATTTACCTTGGAGTTACAGGAATAGAGGGACTTTGGGCGATGAAAGTGAAGTTATTTTTGATATTTATCTAGCTACAGCCATTTGGGATGGACAACTCAAGACTATTGAAGTGAATGCAGCAGAAACAGAACCTTTAGTGGGGATGAGTTTAATACGTGGTTATGAATTAAAAATCGAAGCTAGAGAAAATGGTCGAGTGAGCATTACCGCATTACCTTAATAAAGCGATCGCAATTGCTGCTACTTCGTAAGTTATGGAAAATAGCGATAAACTTTTTTGCGAGCGAGGAAACGAACAAAAACCACGATATCTTGTTTAATAATCAACCCTACACGATAGTTGCCAATTCTCGAACGATAATAAACTTTATTCTTTTGCCCTTTAAGCTTTTTGAGATTAGGAATTTGACTCAAATCATCTAGACTTTCTACTGTAAGAATAAATTGTTCGAGGCGGGAGAGTAATTTTTTATCTTTGATAGAGCGAATATCCTTGAGAAAACTATCTTTAAATTCTGTTTTCACTATTCTCCACTTAATACTTTGAATATTTCATCTCGGCTGACAGTTTTACTTTTTTCTCCTTCTTCAATTGCGCGAGATAGCCCTATATCTTCCAAAGCATCTATCAAAATAGAGCTTACTAATTCTTGGTTGTCTTCTATTACTTCAACAAGAGCTTCTTTAAATAAAGTTTTGATTCGAGTTTCATCTATATTTGCTGGATTGGTCATTATTAAAAATTTTCCATAGGAAGTATTACTCGCCATATGATAAAGAATAACCTTGATAAGATTTGTTTTACCAAATCCTTACTGAGCAGATACCATTGTACGTCTATTCTGCAACTTACCTATTTCAAAAATATTCACTCTCACGATCAAACCAAGTTACGACCAGCATAAATTTTGATAATTTAAGCAAAGATAATCGCGATCGCTTAAAGCAAAGAGCCGCAATTCACGATCACTCCCTTGAATTGGAACTAGACTCCATTCTAACCAGTGTTTTTAAACAAAAAACCGCAGAAAATTCTCTTTAAAAGTTGTTGCTGGTGATGCCTGATGTGGGCGAGGATGCGGATTTTAATACTGTTAGAGATAATGTCAGAGAAGTTGCACTACAACAATAATTGATTACTACAATTCTTTCGCATAAAGAGCGAAATTATCCCTACTGCAACATCAAAGCTACTTGCTTGGCAAAATAAGTCAAAATCAAATCTGCCCCTGCCCGTTTCATGCTGGTAAGAGTTTCTAAAACTACTTTCTTTTCATCAATCCAACCCTGCTGGGCAGCAGCTTTCACCATCGCATATTCCCCACTGACGTTATAAGCAGCAACTGGTAAGTTGGTATATTCCTTGATGCGACGAATAATATCTAGATAAGCTAAAGCTGGTTTGACCATTACCATATCAGCTCCTTCAGCAATGTCTAAAGTTACTTCCTTAATCGCTTCTCGACTATTGGCGGGATTCATCTGATAGGTTTGTTTGTCGCCAAAGCTTGGAGCAGATTCTAACGCATCACGGAAAGGGCCATAATAAGCTGAAGCGTATTTAGCCGAATAAGCTAGGATTCCCACATCGAAGTAACCAGCAGTATCTAGACCTCGACGAATAGCTCCAACTCTACCATCCATCATGTCGGAAGGGGCTACTATATCTGCTCCGGCTTCCGCTTGAGAGACTGCTTGTTTCACCAGCACTTCTACTGTTTCGTCATTGAGAATTTTGCCATCTTGGACTATGCCATCATGACCATAGGTAGAAAAAGGATCGAGCGCTACGTCGGTAATAATGGTAATTTCAGGAATTTCATTTCTAACTGCTTTAATTATGCGCTGGACTAAACCATCAGGATTATAGCTTTCTGTACCTGCATTATCTTTTTTGTCATTAGAAATGAGCGGAAAAAGTGCGATCGCATTTATTCCTAAATTGGCAGCATCGGCTATTTCTTTGAGCAATAAATCGAGGGAATAACGATAAATTTCTGGCATCGAAGGTATTTCCTCTTGTTGATTTTCCCCTTCGGTGACAAACACGGGATAGATCAGATCGTTAACTGTTAATTGGTTTTCCTGCACCATACTACGGAGTGAAGAAGTGCGACGGAGGCGACGAGGACGATGGAGCATAGAGAAATGTTTAGGATTGGAAGTCATAAGAAGCGATCACGTGATTCTAGATTCAAAGATCAATCCTGTTGATTGTACAACAATGATAATCGTTATCAAAATAAAAAGCAGGTTATTGATCAACTTGCTGTAGGAACAATTTATTGTTTCACTGCCGAGGATTTGACTAAATCTTCTTTTAGTAGACCAGTGACGAGTATCGTTTGGCGATCGCAGTACTTAGAGCTTCGCCTTTGACCAAAAGAAGCAATCTTAATTTATGTTAAGTTGAGCAAATAAGTATCATCGATCGCGCTGTGTAATGAACCCAGGAAAAAATTCGATTAGTGCTGTTGCCATTCGTCGTCATATTGGCACCTTGATGCTGGCTTTAGCATTAATTGTCTTAGGGATTTTTTTTGCTTTTCGCTTACAGGTTGATTTGTTGCCTGCTATTACCTATCCTCGTATTGGATTAGTCGTCAACTCCCCTGGAGTTTCCCCCGAAGTCGCCCTAGAAGAAATTACTAAACCCTTAGAGGAAGCTCTAGGTGCTACGGAAGGAGTAGTACAAATTTACTCTAGAACTCGTGAAGGCAGAGTGAGGCTCAATCTCTTTTTTGAACCAGGAGGAGATATAGATCGCGCCCTCAGTGATGCCACAGCAAGTTTTAACCGCAATCGTGACAGCTTACCTAACTTAGTTACTGGAGTGAGGTTGTTTAAGTTTGCGCCTTCTCAGTTACCGATTTATGAATTTGCTCTAGAATCGGCTTCTCTCGATGATTTGGCGTTAAGGATTTTTGCCGATGAAGAGTTGAGTCGGGAGTTAAACCTCATACCTGGAGTCGCCTCGGTGGATGTGACCGGGGGTTTAACCGAAGAAGTACGAGTAGAGGTCGATTTAAAAAGATTACAAGCTTTTGGTCTGAGTTTTAACGAAGTTTTGGATGCCCTGTCCCAAAGAAATATTGATATTGCAGGGGGTAGGTTAAAGGGTGGAGAAGATAGTTTAGGCGAACCTTTGATTCGTACTGTGGGAAAATTCCAATCGGCAGAGGAGATTGCTAATTTAACGCTGGATTTGAATAGCAATGATAGTGAGGGAGCCAGAAATCAGATTTACCTCAGAGATATTGCCGAAATTATTGATGGCAATGCAGAGCAAAGAGTATTTGTGACTTTAAATGGTGAACCAGCAGTCAAAATTACGCTTCAAAAACAACCTGATGCCAATACTGTCAAGATTGTCGAACAGGTAGAAAAGAAATTACAGCAGTTGCGCAAATCGGGTTTGATTGCTGCTGATATGAAATTGGTTACTACTAGGGATGAGTCGGTTTTTATTCGTAATTCCATCTCTAATGTCGCGATCGCAGGTTTGTTAGGTACTCTTTTGGCGGCGTTAGTCGTATTTTTCTTTTTGGGTTCGCTGCGTCAAACTTTCATCATTGTGATGGCAATTCCCCTAGCTACTTTAACTGCAATTATTTTGATGAAGTTGTTTGGTTTATCAATCAATATTTTCAGCTTGGGTGGTTTGGCTTTGGGAGTGGGAATTGTGGTGGATAACTCGATTGTGATGCTGGAAAATATTGGGATTAAGATGGGGAACAGGGAACGGGGAATAGGCAATAGGCAACAGAGAGACGAGAAGACAAGGAAACAAGAGGACAAGGAGAGAAGAAAGCTAGGAATAGAGCAGGCGATAATTGCCAGTCAAGAGGTGGAATCGGCTTTAATTGCTTCTACTGCGACTAATTTGGTGGCAGTCTTGCCTTTTTTGTTGATTGGTGGTTTGTTTTCTTTGTTATTTCGAGAATTGATTCTGACTATCAGTTTTGCGATCGCGGCTTCTTTGCTTTTAGGCTTAACGATTGTGCCCATGTTGGCTTCGCGTTTGTTGAACATTCCAATTTCTAGCAAGGTTAATCAATGGAATTTCTTGGTCTGGTTTAATCAAGGTTTTGCGGGATTAACTTACAATTATCGACGTTTTCTCGACAGCATCTTACGTTACCGTCTTGTTGTAATTGTCTTGGCCTTTACTATTATCGGGTTTACCAGTTACACAATGCTCCAAAATATTTCCCAAGAGATTTTGCCTAAAATTAATACTGGTCAGGCATTTCTCGTGGCACGTTTTCCCCCAGGAACCAATTTGCCAACCAATCAACGAGTTATGGAAAAGGTAGATGCCATCATTCAAGCTCAACCCGAAACCGCCTATGCTTTCACCACAGTTGGGGGATTTCTCTTTGGCAATAACACTGTTGAAAATATGTTACGCAGTTCTAGTAATATTACGCTACACCCAGGGACTAACTTAGATTCTTTTATCACCAAGATTAATCGAGAATTCCGTAAGCTCAACTTAGTAGATATTCGTCTACGCATTTTTCCAGGAACAGTGCGCGGGTTAAATTTAAATAATTCTCCAGTAAAATCCAAACTGGATTTGATCTTGCAAAGTAAAGATCTGAGGCTTCTAGAAGAGACTGGTGAGCAGGTACTCAAAATATTAGACGAAAAAGCTACTTTGTCTAGATTCAGATCTAATCTCGACCCCAAACAACTGGAAATTAGGATCGTTCCCGATTCAGTCCGCTTGGCAGATACGAGTTTGACTATTCAAAATTTGGGAAGAACTGTCCAAAGGGCGATCGCGGGCGCGGTGCCGACACAATTACAAAGAGATGAGCGATTAATCGATATTCGAGTTCAACTAGATGGCAATGCTCGTCAGTCCATATCCCAATTACAAAAATTACCGATTTTAGCAGGTCGCGATCACTCAGTTGCTTTAACAGATGTGGCTAATTTGGAGTTGGGGGAAGCTCCTGGAGAAATTCAACGTATAGATCGGCGATCGGTATATATGATGTTGGGCAGCCTCAATGAAGGAGCAACCCTTAGCGATGCGCTGGCCGAACTAGACTCAATAGTGCAAGATATTGACTTACCCGATGGTATTACTGTTTTACCTAGTTATGCAGCCCGTTCTAACCAAGAAATTCAATCTGCTTTGAAGGCTTTAGGTGGTTTAGCTGTATTTCTGGTATTTGTTGTGATGGCAGTGCAATACAATTCTTTAATCGATCCTTTGGTTATTTTACTAACAGTTCCTTTGGCTTTAGCTGGGGGAATTTTTGGTTTATTTATTACGGATACGGCGATCGGCGCAACGGTTTTAGTTGGCGTAGTGTTGCTAGTAGGAATTGTGGTGAATAATGCCATTGTTATGGTTGAACTGGCAAACCAACTCTACAGTTTTGGGAAGGGAAGTCGTCAGGCGGTGATTGTTCATGCCGCAGCTACCAGATTACGACCAATTTTAATGACTACGATTACTACTGTGTTGGGAATGTTTCCCCTGGCGATCGGTATTGGCGAAGGTTCAGAGTTTTTACAACCGTTGGGAATTGTGGTTTTTTCTGGTTTGGTTTTTGCAACTTTGTTGACTTTATTTATTATTCCTTGTTTTTATGTTTTGTTGCATCAGAAATCGACGTTGCTGAATCCAGATATGAGTTTGTTTCGCGCAAAGACGCAAAGACGCAAAGGGAAAAACCAAGAATATTAGTTCTAATATTTTTATCTTAAAATTAGCAATACCAAAAGTTTTTTAGCCAGGATACATAAGTTTAACTTCTTGTGAGACTTATAATTTCATTAGTTGACATTTGGGCTGTTGCGATTCCTCGGAATTTTTTAAATTTTCCTGCGACTTTTGGAGATTCAGATTTAACGATATAAAACTTTCCATCTTCTTCTATAAAATCAATTTCAGTTTCAGGAGTTATGCCCAGAACTTCTCTAACATTTCTGGGAATTGTAACTTGCCCTTTTTTTGTTACACGCATTACTTTTGAGATGTAATTTTTAGAGTAAGATCACTGTATTATTACTTGGTTTGGATTTGCAACTTTATGCTCTCTCTATAGTGATGAAACCTTTGATAGATTTCTATTCAGACTTTGCTTCTTCACTTCAGGCGAAATTACGCGATGATCGCGAATCAGAACAAGCGATTTACACTAAAAAGCGACCTCCTAACGTCTAAGAAGAGATCTGCAATCATATAATGAAACAATAGTTCCAATAGTTCTGCTCTCTCATGACAATTTATGTAAACCTTCAAGAAGCCGAGCAAAAATTTCCTCAACTTTTTTCTCAAGTTTTACAAGGAGAAGAAATTATTATTTCCGTTGAAGGTCAAGAAAAAGCACGCCTTATTCCCTCATCTCCTACTCCAAAAATTACATCTGACAAAGCCTCAGAAAAGAGAATTCCTGGAATAGATCAAGGTCGCTTCTTTGTTCCTGATGATTTTGACGATCCTCTTCCGACAGAGCTACTTCAAGCCTTTGAGAGTGAAACTTAAACTCTAAACATGCAAGTTCTTTTAGATACTAATGCTTTCCTTTGGTGGGTTACTAATGATAACAAACTCTCTTCTGCTGCTCGTAATATTATCAGCGACAGTCAAAACGATATTTTTTTTAGTATTGTCAGTGCCTGGGAAATCGTCATTAAATCTCAAATAGGAAAGTTGCCTTTACCTGATTCTCCTGAAATCTATATTCCCAGCCGTCTCAATTACTATAGGTTTAAGACTCTTTCTATTAGCTTGAAAGATGTTCTTCAAATTCGAAACTTGAAGAATCATCACAATGACCCCTTTGACCGTTTATTGATTGCTCAAAGCCAGATTAGAAAACTTCCAATTATTACGGCTGATAGCAAATTTCATCTCTATGATGTCTATATTATTTGGTAGAGGAAATGAAGGAAATTATGAGTAAATCTTTAGGATTTGAAGATATTTTTTGTTCTCTACTACTAATGTGATTGTTTCCCTGTTTTGAGGGATCTCCTAACGTCTCAGAAGAAATCTGCGACCTATAAAATTATGCTCGACTGAGTTGGGTTTTTGATTTGGTGATATATCCCCATTCTCTGAACTGAGCTTGAAGAGTTGGAACGTCTCGAAATGCCAGAAAATAAATATACTCAGGTGCAAAGTCTGAGTCTTTAGTAATGACAATTCTCTCCTGCTGAATAGAAATATCATTAATTTGACTATCTGAAGTTGCATTTTGTTGAGGTAAATCTCTCGTATGTAAAGTATCATAGCCACTTGCTTGCAAAAATTTAGCTAAACGAATAGGCAATTGAGCATCAACTAAAAACTTCATGAAGCAATTTTATGGATACTTTTTATTTGACTTAATCGAGCAGCAAAAAGCAAAACTGCCTGGATATCTTCTGATTCTAGATCATCATAATCTGCCAAAATTTCTTCCGTTGTCATTCCTGAACTAAGAAGTTCTAAAATAAATTCAACAGGATATCTCAATCCTCTAATACATGGTTTTCCGTGGCAAATATCTTGATTATGAGTAATCCTTTCCAGAAGTTGATTTTCCATGACAATTAAAATTCAAAATTATAGTATAATTCTTCAGGCACATAGTTGATTTAATGAATGCGATTCTCGAATAAGAACAAGCGATTCGCACTAAGTAGCGATTATGCAGAGCTTTAGGAGATGATTTTTTACTTATTTTTAGAGATCGCGAATGAGAACGGGCGATTATATGAACAGCTCTCACTAGAATTATGCTCGACTGAGTTGGGTGTCTATATTGTTGGCTAATTATTGATTTTTGGCTTGGTAATTTGCATTCTGTTCCAAAGAGACAATGCGATCGCGGATTCTTTGGCGATTCAGAGGATCAACCACATTGGGCAAAACAGATTTCCAGGACGTAATCTGAGCTTCTGTTGTATCAGGATCTGTTGCTAAATACTTAATTCTTCTTTGGCTAACTACAGTAATCTTAGTAATTTTATCAGAATAAAGCTTGTTGCGAGTCTTATTTCTCTGCTTAATTGCTGATTGTGTCGAATTTTGATAGGAATCTAGAGCGGCTTGGGTATCTCCTAAAAACAACAATTCATCTAGTCCCTTAGTAAACCAAATTAAATAAGCATCATCCAGGTCAGGAGAACTTGATTCTAAAACTTTTTCCATTAGAGTTATAGTTTTTTCCGGGTGACCTGCATAGAGCGAGTTTGCAACACTAAAAGTTAGATTGGCTTGGGTAAAATTGGGGTCATAATCAGACACAGTTTCAAAATAACTAGGAACTAAAGAATATCCTGTCTGTTTTCTGGCTTCTTCATCACCAAAATATTGTAAAAATTGTAAGTAAGTTATATCTGCTCGTAGATTATCAAACCCAAAAGTCGGTATTCTTTTTTGTGCATTAAGAGTTGTCTGAGCTGACTCTATTTGTTCTTGATAATTATTTGCTTCAATCTGAAGCCGAGTCTTATCATAATGCTCTTTCTGTAAGCTATATATAATCCCTAAAAAAGAAAGAATAATAACTAAATAGCTGACTTTTTGAGGCTTAGAAGAAATTTTAAAAAACATGAGGAATTGATAATACTTTAAAGATAACAATAGAAATATTTAGAATTACGTAAAATGATTTAAGTGAATACACTTAGATAATATCAATTCCCTAGAAAATCTTAATGAAAAACACAGTTTCTTCGCAATGGCTTGAAGAAACTATGAAGCTTGAGTATATGTACTCACTCAAAATTTCAGCTCTGATTACGGGCATCAAATTGGAGGAATAGGTAAATTTTTTGTTAAAAAACTATAAAATTTGCGAATCCGTATACAATCTCCTGGAAAATTTATCGTTCTAGCTTACAATGAAGTAGGCGGAGACAAATGTTTCCGTTCACTCCTCACACCACACTCCGCCCAAGGGTGACGCGGGCGGTTTTCTCTTTTTTACTGGGTTGCTGATAATTATGAACCCAGAATTAAAACTTAATAAACGCATCAGATTCACAATATGCCTTTAGTGATAGAATCTTGTATTATTGAATAGAAATTTTATCAGTATAGGGAAATAAGTAGGCATGTCTTCAGCCCCCGCAGTAACAGATGCTAGTTTTCAAGCAAGTGTTTTAGAATCAGATGTTCCAGTTTTAGTTGACTTCTGGGCTCCCTGGTGTGGTCCTTGTCGTATGGTTGCTCCTGTAGTGGAGGAGATTGCAGATCAGTATGAAGGACAAGTAAAAGTCGTCAAACTCAATACTGACGAGAATCCCGACGTTGCGAGCAAGTATGGAATTCGTAGTATTCCCACTCTTATGATCTTTAAAGATGGACAAAGGGTCGATATGGTTGTGGGCGCTGTTCCCAAGACCACCTTGGCAAACACTTTGGAAAAATATCTTTAAGGAATTTTGATTGTCGAAGTTGGAAGTGTGAATGCATGTCCCATCTTTTAATTGGGACTTGTCGCTTTGTCTTGCCGTAATGTCTTCAAGTGGAATTGATAGACCGGTTAAATAATAGAAAGAATGAGTCCAGGAGGTTTAACCCTCCTTAGTTGTTTTCTAGATAGCTGCTTGCGGGATTGAAATATCAAGAAATGTCACTTCAGGTGACAAGCTTTCTAGAGAAGGACTTATGCTTGCAGAGTTTCCTACCACAAGAATAACTATTTTATCGAGAGCTAAGTATTTTTGAGCAACCCGTTGAATATCCTCTACCGTTGTGGCTTTAATACCTTTTTGATATTGGAAGATAAAGTCTTGCGGATAGCCAAAATATTCATAGCGCATCAGACGGGATAAGGTTTGACTAGGAGTTTGAAAGTTAAACACAAATGAATTGAGGATTGACTCCTTGGCATTGGCCAATTCTTGTTCTGTAATGAGGTTATCTTGAACCTTTTCCAATTCTGCCAAGATAGATTCAATAAAAGGAACAGTCGTTTCAGACTGAGTTTGACCTCCAGCGGTAAAGGTTCCTGGATAGTCATAATTGGGGTTCCAAATGCCATAAACACTGTAAGCTAATCCTTGACGCGATCGCACCTCATTAAACAATCTACCACCAAAGCCATTAATCACACCGTTAAGAACGCTGATTTGAGGATAATCAGGAGTTTTTAACAGACCGCCAAGATGTCCTAACAAAACACTACTTTGAGTCAAATTTGGGCGATCCACCACGAAGACCCCACTAGTGTATTTTTGAGTTGCGGTGGGAATATCTAAAGTTGGGGCAGGAAGATTGACTTGCCAATCACCAAATTTTTCTTCCAGCATCCCTTGCATTTGACTAGTCTCAAAATCGCCAACAATCCCTAAGATAATGTTTTCTGGGCGAACAAATTTTTCATAGAAATTGACTACATCTTCACGAGAAATATTATCTACAGTTTCATATTCTGTGGTGCGTGCATAGGGACTCAGGGAACCATAGATTAGTTTATTAAACTCTCTTTGACTAATTTCTTGAGGGTTATCATTGCGTCTGGAGATCGCGCCTTTTTGTTGATTTTGAATTAATTGCAGTTGTTCTGGGTCAAAAGCAGGTTGACGAATCACTTCCGCAAACAGCTCTAATACCGTATCCAAATCCTCTGTCAGAGTGCTAAAACTGACAGTGCCAGAAGTCCTACTAATGGCAGATTCGATGCTGGCAGCATTCTGTTCCAGAATCAAATTCAACTCTTCTGATGGATGATTGATAGTGCCTCCACTTCGCATCACATTTCCAGTTAATTGAGCCAAACCCACCTTATCTTGAGGTTCAAACCTTGAACCAGTACGAATAACTGCACTACCACTAATTAAAGGGAAATCTCGATCTTCAACCAGATAAACCACCATGCCATTGTCCAGTTGATAGCGAAGATATTCAGGTAGTCGAATTTCTGGAGGTGGTGAGAATTCTAACTCGGTGTAATGTTTGGGGGCAATTTTCTCTGTAGAGAGGCGCTGTGTAATTTGTGAAATGGCTTCTGGGGAAGTTGCTGTTACGGGAATATTGGTAATAAATAGTAAGAGGATAGTTAAACAGCCCAAACAAAGCCCATAAATAATATTTCTAGATTTTTTGGTAGTCATTAAATATCAATAAATCGTGATTTCTTGTCTCAAGATACCTTTTTTAATGAGGATTTGCTACTTTTAACGACACCTTGATCTAGCAAATTTACTGCCTCAATTTTGTAACGAGATTTACCCAAATGTTACAGAATATTGCTTTGTTGTAAATAAAAGAGACCAAAGCGACCAAACTCATTTATGTTTTATAACGACGGGTCACAACTCGTGAGTTACCGGGCCAGTCAACTCAGTGGGGTTCCCAACCTGAAGGAACTGGTGTTTGCGTCTTAGTAAGACGCCGGCTCACTTGTTAGGTTTCTCGACCGTCACCTAAATAAGATTTAAATTTGTCAAATTATTAAAGGAGAGCTCAATGCTTGACGCTTTTTCTAGAGCTGTAGTCGCAGCTGATTCAAAAACTGCTTGTATCGGTGCAGAAGAAATCTCTGCTCTTAAAGGATTCATCGCTGATGGTAACAAACGTCTTGATGCTGT
>NZ_ALVZ01000115.1 GCF_000332055.1 Xenococcus sp. PCC 7305
AATAGACCTCTTGCATAATTAATTGAGGGTATTTCTATAAACCCCTAATCATAATGTATATAGCGATTGGTCAAAATCGCTGAAACAACCAAAACTCGTATTTTTGCAAGAGGTCTAATAATAGCATCTGGTAATTTCAACCTAAATTGTTGACGAATTTCAATAATTTTTTCTAGCAGCAGAATTTCCGTTGATACTAGATCAATAACCTCAACTCGCTGAACAAACTGTTGGAAAAGCCGGTAATCTGCTTGAGTTAGACCTGAAAATGCCAGAAACTCAATTTGACTAATGACTGAAATTCCTATCCAATCAGCATTTTGCAACAATCGAACTAGTTGAGAATTTCCCTTGAGTAGTGCAATGATCGCATTCGTATCTAACAAGTAGCGATTACCACTCATCACGGAGATTCCTTTGCATTGCGACAGCATCTCCTTGCCAGTTTAATTTACCTGCCAAATCAGAGAAATCATATTTGAATTGCGACTTCTCGGATGATGTTACTAGTTTCATAATTTTTTCTTGAGTGAACTCTAAAATCGAATCTCGAAGAAAAGAACTTGCGTTAGTAATCTCAATTCCTACCAATTCTCCTGCCTCATTTAGCTCAGCAGTAATGTTGGAACTAATTTCTACTTTATTAGCCTCTAGCTCATCAGCAATAGTTAAATGAATAATATCCTCTTTCTCAAAGTATTTCATTTTAGCTTTACTCATTGACAAGATACCTCCCAGTTTTTAGGCAAAATCGATTTTATTGACCTTTTGTTGAATGTATAGTTCCAGGATAAACGTCTGTTTGATTACCTAAAACATTTTAATCTAAAAAACCAACTATAGCGATCGCAATTCTCCATCCTAAAAATCATGCAATATAGTCTATAAGTCCATTAAGTTGAGAAAATCTTACTTTTTCAAGCAAATCCATAATGTTTGATTAGAATCGGAAAGATTGCCTTTTTGCTTAAATTCAATACAGATTATATGCTCAACTACATTTGGTGTGGAATCATTTTAATATCAGTGGTGGTTGGATCTTTCACAGGAAAAATTGATGCAGTCACAGGAGCTGCGATCGCAAGTGCGGAAACTGCCGTAGAACTTTCCATCGGATTAATTGGCATCATGGCACTTTGGTTAGGCATGATGAGTATTGCCGAAAGCTCTGGTTTAGTGGAACTGATTGCTAAACTTGTTCGACCAATCACGATTTGGCTTTTTCCCGATGTGCCCCCAGACCATCCCGCTATTGGTTCTATAGTGTTAAACATGGCAGCTAATATGCTGGGATTAGGCAATGCGGCTACTCCTTTGGGACTCAAAGCCATGCAAGAATTACAGGAGCTCAACCCTCAGAAAGATCAGGCTACCGATGCTATGTGTACGTTTTTAGCCATTAACACTTCCAGTATTCAATTAATCTTGCCGGCGACAGTTGTCGGACTGATGGGAATTCAAGCTAGTCAAATTTTTCTGCCGACGATCGCAGCAACACTTATGTCCACAATTGCGGCGATTATTGCCGTGAAAATTCTCTCCCAAATGAAGACTTTTAAGCTTAAGCAAGAAGAGGAGGTATAAATGGTTGAATCTCTAGCCGACATTTTTAATGTAGGAGCAAAATATATTATTCCTCTCCTGTTAGCGGTCATCCCCTGTTACGGTTTGGTTGTCAAAAAAGTCAAGGTTTATGAAGTATTTGTCGAAGGGGCAAAAGAGGGATTTAATATCGCAATCAGAATTATTCCTTTTTTAGTCGCATTTTTAGTGGCGATCGGCATGTTTCGCGCTTCTGGCGCTTTAGATATTTTAATTGGTATCCTTGCTCCAGCCCTGAATTTTATAGGTTTTCCGCCAGAAAACTTACTTCTGGCATTAATGCGACCTCTATCTGGCAGTGGTTCTTTTGGTTTATTGGCTGATTTAGTGAAACAATATGGGCCAGATTCTCTCTTCGCCAAAATTGGTGCCACAATGTTTGGCTCAACTGAAACAACTTTTTATGTTCTTGCCGTCTATTTTGGTTCAGTAGGAGTTAAAAAAGTACGTCATGCATTACTTGCCGGGTTAATTGCCGATCTCGTGGGCATTTTTAGTGCAGTTTATATCTGTCAATTGTTGTTTGGTTGATTCAGATTGCTCAACACGGTCTCGATCTAGGTAGTATCTAGTTGCTCCGAGAGCTTTAAGGTAAAATATTAGCTCAGTTATCTATCTGTTTTGAGGTGGGTGGGAACGGTATTAGACTAATCTTTTTTGATTAGCTACTGTCTGCGCAGACCCACCGAGAGACTTTTAAGCTGGGAGTAATCGCGCAGTTTACCGCATATTGAAGATCATATTTACGGCAAATCAAATCATCTCCCTGAGAGTTATAGCAAGCATCAGATTCATCCCCTATTATTTATATTTACTATTTATAGGCTTTGGCTGAAGCTCTAATCCAAATGGATGCAGCCAGAGTAAAAGGAATGAGAATAAAGATTGCCCCAGAAATTACAGGATGTTCTCTAACGGTCAAACTAGATATCATTACGGCGACACCCATTCCACAGTAGAGCAAACCAACTAAAGGTATTGCAATGACGAGTAAAGCAAATTTGTCGTTAGAGTCCATATTTTTAAAGAATGAAAGATGAAGGATGAAGGATGAAGAATGAAGGTCGTTCATAATTCATCCCTTTTACTTTAACAACCTTGCCTATAGCCAATTACCAATGAGCACAAAAGGAGCCCAGTAATAAGGGTGACTATATTGATCCTGATTCTGTAACAGTTGTAATTGGGCCTCTCGCAAAGCTTCTGCTTTACTAATTTCCTGGTTTTGATTGAGGTTTTGATAAAAATACCCCATTAATTCTGCGGTAGCTTCATCATTAGCACCCCATAAAGTCGCGATCGTGCTCTGAGCCCCAGCTCTGACAGCTACTCCAGCTAATCCTAAGATAGCTTGATTATCTCCTTGGGCAGTTTCACAAGCACTGAGAACTAATAGTTCAATGGGTTGAGAACCTCGACGATTGCGAACACTTAGTAGATCATCAAATTGTTTCACATTAATCAACAAATCTTCTTCCTTATCTGACGGGCTACCACTCAAAATAAAAGTTTGATCAGATGTAGAGCCGAATTGACCATGAGTTGCTAAGTGAACGATGGGATAATCAGCTGTCTCTAATTGTTCACGCAGGGTTTGGGAGGTAAATTGGTCGTTCAACAACACTTTAGAATTAGGGAAAATATCAAGAATTGAATTTAATTCTCTTTCTACCTCTTTAATCTCACCGAAATTATATTTCTCATTTCCTTGAGTGGTTCCTGCGGCCAAAACCTTAATTGGTTGACGTTTTAAGGGTTGGGGATTGGTAAGTTGTAGCCCAGAAGTCAAAGCGATATTGTAATCTTTTTCAATTAGATATTCTTCGCCATCATAAAGTAGCGACATGGGGATACTGCGCAAAGGCCCATCAAGCACAAAAACTAAGGTTTTAATCCCATTTTCTTGAAAAAGAGGTTCCGCATCGGCAATTAACCAATCATAAATTTCCGTTGCTAGAGGTAAAATTTCTCTGTTAAGGGAAGCATCTAGAGATTTTTGCACCTCCTCGACAGATTTTTGGATCTCTTCTTGTTGTTGTGAACTACCTCGCGCATTGCGAAAAGCTTCAGCAAATCCGGGATTAGTCAAAGTTTTGCGACGCAGTTCTGTAATTGTGTTATTGACTTTCTGCGGCGTAATGGGAGTTGTATATAGTTGCAGAGGTTTTTCGGGCAGAGTCACAATCACCTCTAGACGATCTTCTAAGATAATTGGGTAAATAACGGCTGCACTATTATCCACATCATCAATCAAGACTGTATCTTCGGCCACGGGAGAACAGGGATCACTAAAGAAGTTGTCAAGTTCCGCAATTTGCAGAGATTCCAAAACTTTTCGGGCTTCTTCTAACTGATTTGTTGTCGGTTCTTCGTCTAGTAGTAGAGCTATATATTCCCGGAATATGTTTTCGACCGGTGTTGTCGCCAAATCACTACGCAAAGCACTAATCGTATTGAAAGATGCTTTGTAGGAAGCGAGGGCGGCTTCTCTATCTTCTTGAGCCGCTTCTAGGTTGTTTGAGCGAGCTGAAATTTTGCCTTGCTGAGCCAAAATTCTCCCTAATTGAGCATGCCAACGATAGGCAATTTCGGGAGATTCGATAGTCGGAGCCAATTTCAGAGCTTTTTCTGTCAGTTGGCGAGCTTCTTGGTATTTTTCTTCTTGTTCATAAAGATAACCTAAATAACCTGTCGCTTCAGCCTCAGCAACAGAATTATCAATTTCTTGGGCGAAAGTAATGGCATCAGCAAGTATTTGGGCTGTGTTGCCATCGAGAATATCTTGTCGGATTAAGCTTTGGGCAAAATTGATGCGGGCAAAAACGCCGGCACGAGTTGAGGGTAAATTGCTTAGTTGAGGTCTGATCTCTGTAGTTAGTCTATTTATTTGAGGTTGAACTTCTCTGTCTAGACCAGATACTAAGTTGTCAGTTCCACGATCAATTTTCTTTTGGAAATTGGCATCGGGGATACCTAGGACATCCGGATTATCATTGAGGTCTACGATCGCTGTTTGCCAGAATTCCTGCATATCCAGCAACATACTCAGATGATTCATTTGGGCTTTGAGTCTGTTGATCGGAGATTGGGCAGAGCTCGCTGCCTCCTCATAATAACTGATCGCTGCTTGATAAGATTTGACGGCACTATCTATAGAACCGTTGCGGTTAAGAATATTGTCGAGGGCAATTGTTTGGGGAGGGAATTGGCTTTGCTCTTTGTTGGCGATCGCTCTGGAGGTGTTTCCCAAACTCAAAAGAGCAGCGGTTTCTTGCCGAGGGTCTTCAAGGGCCTGCGCGACCTTTAAACTCTGATTGATCGCGACAAACGCGACTTGAGGATAATTACTATTGGTAAAATAATCTCCTAAACGTAATAATCCCGTTGCCTGACTAAGACTATAGGGTTCATCGAGCAACGGCTCCAGAAAGGCAAAGCTAGAATCGGGCTCTAGTAGATCAGCTAAATCATCTACTGAGGCTTGATTTGGCAATTCTTGTTCTAAGGGTGGGGCATCGTCTAAAAGCTCAAAACAATTAATTTTTTTAATGTCAAAAGCGTCGAGCACGGTTTTACAAGAGTCGCCATACAGCCCCAATGCTTGCTGGGCAGTGGCTGTATTAATTAGACTCGCGGTCTGCTGCTCTTTATTACCATTGAGGGCATAAACTTCAGCAGCTTCTTCCCATGTAGCGATCGCCTGTTCTAATTGTCCTGTCTCATAAAATTCTTTGCCCTGTTGCGCCAAAAACTGAGGTTGACTTGAGGCTTCTGTTTGAGATAGCACTGGGATCATTAACGCTGAAACCAGTCCCAATCCCGCAAGCAAGATCGTAGTGAATATTTTAGGAATTTTCCCAGATTTCAACGATTGACAAATCGGAGAGCGAGATAATGAGAGAAGAAACCGTTTGAGCTTTAAAAAATATTTCATGATTAACAGGCCAACAATTAACAATTAACAAAGAAGTTAGAAAGGAAAATATTCCAAAGAAAAATAAAGTCCATCCTCTTGGAGCGTGCGATCGCGATCTTCTACCTCAACTAAGGGAATCCCCCAATCTATACGGGCTCGTAGTCTTTCATCAAGCAATAATTGCAAACCAACTCCCAAGGAAGCAACTGTATCTTCGTCTTGATTGGGTAATTCTTGCTCACCCCAAACTGTACCAAAATCTGCAAAGGGAATGACCGCGACGCTGCTTTGTCGATTATTCCACCGCAGAACTGGCACTCTCAATTCGGCTGAAACCAATAATCCACTGTCTCCGAGAAGGGAATCCTGACGGTAGCCCCGCACAGTATCAATGCCGCCCAAGCTAAACTGTTCTAGAGGCACCAACTCGTTATTAGATACTTGAATATCGGAACGAAGTAGAAAATTAATATTCGATTGGGAATTGATTAGTTTTAGCCATTGAGCTTGGCCTCGCCACGAGAAAAACTCGCCATCAGGGCCATCGTCATTGATGGTGCTGTCAAAGATATCTAACCCAAAATTAAATTGCGATCGCGCGGCCAAAACGTCTCTTCTGGTTCTGCGAGTCCAATCTTGAAAGAAACGAATCGCGTTAATGCGAGTTTTGCCATCATCAGTAGCTCCGGGGGATAGAGGGAAAGGCTGTCCCAACAATTCAGTTTCGTTTGCCTGACGAGAAAACTCCAATCCCAAGGCCATTTCTTGGGTAGAGTTGGGGGTTGCGGATAAGATAATTGGTTGTCGAACTACAACTTCAAATTCATCAGTTCTCGATTCAATATCAAGATCATCAAAAGGCGGCTCGATAATTTCGCTAGTGATATAACGATAACGCACTCCAAAACTGCCATCTAAAGAATTGAATGGCACATTATAGTCAAAGTTATAATCGTTACTGCCATCAGTATTTTTATAAATCAAACTCAGCCGATCTGCTAGACCCGCAAAGTTGTTATGGTTAATTTCAATTCCCCGTTGAAAACTGCCGACACTAGGAGTCCGACTATTATTGGCAAAAATTACGGGTTCAAAAGCATTTGCTTGGTTAACTTCGATATCTAACAACCAGCGATCGCGCCTGGTGCCGACAGACAATTCGGCATTTAAATTTTCAATTAAAGGATTGAGTTGCAAAAGTTGTAGTGCTTCTTGCAGTTCATTCAGATTAAATGGGGTCTTGGTTCCTCTTTCTAGACGAGAGCTAATATATTTCTCTGATAATCTCCCACCTTTAACTTGAACGCTTAGACGCTCGATCGTGCCTTCGATTACTTGTACGGTGACAATCCCATTTTCAACGCTTTGCACGGGAACCACCGCACCTGAGTTGATATAACCAGCATCCTTATATTTTTCGGCAACAATAGTCTCTACTTGGAGCAGGTCAGCAAAACTAACCGCAGCGTTTACATAGTCGACTAATAAATCCTGAATTTCTTGATCACTAAATGCCGTATTGTCTTTGATAAGAAATCCTTTAACTTCAAACAGTAGGTTGGGATCTCCTTGTTCTAGATCTGAAGGGATTTGAGGAGTTTCTATCAGATCTTCTAAAGGCGGTAAAGTTTCTCTTGGAGTAATCAGGGAATCGTTATCATTGCGGGGTAGAGAACCTGGAGGTATTCTATCTAATTGGTCTAATTGATCGCGAGGTATTGTTGTATCTATCTGAGCTAAAACATTTTTCCCTGTCCCCGCGATCACAATCAGCGAAACTGGCACTGCTGCGATCGCGCCAAATAGAACAATTGAATAGATATCTTTTATGAGCGGAAAATATTTTTGCTTCATGTTGAGTACAAGAATAATGAAGATAGAGCTTATTTACTGATAGAGAGTTCAAGTACAATTGAGCAACGCTATTATGAGACATCACTCTGTAAAAATACGTAGATCCAACAAACATAAATATAAAGCCTAGGACGAAATAAAGTATCGCGATCGAAAATTTCTTAACTTTTTGCTTAACAATTACTCAGAAAATCGAATTGAGATTATTGCTTGTCGATAATCATCACGAATCTACTCAATCTGCGATCGTCAATCTTCCAACTTTGTGCTCAATAAAAGCTAACTAAGAATAGGTAATCAAGAACGAAAGTTAATTTCTGTAAATTAATGTTCAACTTTGACCGCTAGTAGCAGTTTTGCTCTGTATAATCACTGACATCTAAATTGAACTAACAACCCTATTTAGAGGAGCTAAAATTGACAAGAAGATTATCGCTACTACTATCTTTGAGCTGCTTCACCATTGGCCAAGGAATTTTACTAAAACCTTCTACCGCACAGGTTTCCCCTGATGGCACAACCAACACAACAGTCGGGGTTACTGGCAATGATTTTACTATTGAACAAGGCGATCGCGCTGGCGGCAATTTATTTCATAGTTTCAGCGATTTCTCCGTTCCTACAGATGGTTCGGCATTTTTCAATAATGCAGCGGATATAGTCAATATTTTTTCAAGAGTTACGGGTGGAAACATTTCTAATATTGACGGATTACTAGGTGCAAATGGCGGCGCCAATTTATTTTTGCTTAACCCCGCAGGTATTATTTTTGGCGAGGGAGCCAGGTTAGATATTGGAGGCTCTTTTTTTGGCAGTACAGCTGATAGTATTGTCTTTCCTGATGGCGAATTTAGTGCGACAAATTTAGCTAATCCTCCTTTGCTGACGATCAACGCGCCGATTGGTTTAAGTTTTCGCGACAATCCTGGCGATATTGTTAATCGTTCTGACTTAAGAGAAACAACAACTATTAATCAAGGCACAGATTCAGAACGGACTGTTGTCACTAGAATTGGCTTACAGGTAGAGCCAGGAAATAACATTACTTTAGTTGGTGGCAATATTTTCCTTGATGACAGTGGATTAACAGCTCCCGGGGGGATTATCAACTTAGGCGGATTATCCGCAGCAGGAGACATTGGGATTAATCCTGATGGAAGCCTTACTTTTCCTGATGGTATAACCAGATCGGACATAGCTTTAACGAATAATGCTGACGTTAACGTTAGTGCTGGTGGTGGCGGTTCTATTAATGTGGATACTCGTAGTCTTACTATTAGCGAGCGCAGTAAACTAATTGCTGGCATTGCAGAAAATAGTGGTTTCCCAGGAGCGCAAGCAGGAGATATTACGGTTAATGCTACAGAAGCCGTCAGAATCTTTGGCGTTAATCAGGGAACAGCCTTTCCAGGATTTGAATCAGAAATTACTAATAGTGTTGGGGTAAACTCAAGATTTAGGGATAGTTCTGATACGAGTAGTAATGGTTTGGGAAATGCGGGAAATATAGTTGTTAATACTAATGTCTTAGAAGTATATAATGCTGGAAAGTTAGTATCCATTGTTAATCCTCAAGCAGAGGGGGATTCGGGAGATATTCTGGTTAATGCCAATACTATTCTGTTAGATGATGGGGATATCCTCAGCATAACAGTTCGCGTAAAAGGCAATGTAGGAGATGTTACACTCAATGGTGCTGAGTCGGTGAGCATCATTAATGGCGGCTTACTAACCGCTCAGTCAATTGGTGATACGGAGGGGAATTCCGGCAATATCAAAATTGAGACAAAATCTTTTAATCTTCAAGGAAGATCTCTGATTATAGCTGATAAACAAAGTGGCATCGGTAATGCCGGAACCATAACGATTAACGCTACAGAGTCAGCTGCTATTGAAGGCTTAGACGAAGATCCTTCTGAAACATTTCCCCAAATTATCACCCAATTGCAAGGTGACGCTATTGGAAGTGCGGGGAATATCGTCATCTCTGCGCCAAACATTTCCCTAGCCAATTTTGCTTTGGTTTCTGCTAATGCTACACAAAGTTCCATTGGGGAACCTGGTACAGTAACTCTTAATGGAGAGAGTATAAGTATCACGAAAGGGGCGATTGTTGACGTTTTATCAGAAACGAATTTTGATGGCGGAGATATTAATATTAATGCGGACTCTTTAGAACTAAGTGATGGAGGGAAAATAGTTGCGGGAAATGATGAAAGTGCTAATGCCGGCAATATTAATCTAAATCTTACGGGAGATCTCATTGTAGAAAATGGTAATCCTCCAGGTGATTCGCCCTTCAATGAACAAATATTACAAGATTTAACCTTTGAAACTGGTATTTTTGCCAATAATGCTTCTGGTTCTACAGGAAATGGTGGCAATATTTCGATTGTGGCTGATCTAATTATATTTGAAGAGCAAGGCTCTATTTCTACTGGAACATTCTCCGGTAATGGTGGTGATATCAATATTAATACAGACTTTATTATTGCAATTCCCAATAAAAACAGTGATATTATCGCTAATGCGATCTCTGGGAATGGCGGAAATATCAATATTACAGCTGAAGCTCTTTTCGGGATTGAAGAAAGAAGTTCGACTCCTCCCAATCAAACTAATGATATTGATGCTAGTTCTGAGTTTGGTTTAGATGGTAACGTCTCAGTTGTGACCCCTGATATTAATCGGTTGCAAACTGATATCGAATTACCAAATAGTCTTGTTGAATCAGAACAAACAGTTGCTCAAGCTTGTCAGAGCGATCGCTCTTCGGGAGAAGCTAGTGGCTTAATCGTCAAAGGGAAAGGTGGGGTTCCTTCTGTCCCTACTGATGCTTTTAATTCCGACAATATCTTGATCGAGGAGCAAAATACTTATGAGAATCTTCAAGCTCGCAATCCAGAAATCAAACCTATTAAAACTGGCATGGGAGACATTTATCCAGCCAGAGGGATCATTAAAACAGCCGATAATAAAATCATTTTAACTGCCTATACTACAGATAAGATCAATTCGCGAACTCCTCACGTCTCGCCTAACTGTAGTTGATAAAGTTGGGGGTCAACATCGATGAAGTTCAACTTGAGGGATCTGAAAAATCGCGAATTCCTTCACCCTTTTCTTAACAAAAACTAACCGAAAAATAGTAAATCAAGAACAGAAGTTAATTTATATGAATAATATTCAAGTTTGATAATTTGTCAAAGTTTTGCTCTGTATAATCACTAGCATCTAAATTGCAATACTAACACCATTTAGAGGAGCTGAAGTTGAAAAAAAGATTATCGCTACTACTATCTTTGAGCTGCTTCACCATTAGCCAAGGAATTTTCCTAAAACCATCTAACTCACAAGTCTCTCCTGATGGCACAACCAACACAACAGTCGGGATTACGGGCAATGATTTTACTATTGAACAAGGCGATCGCGCTGGTGGTAATTTATTTCATAGTTTCAGCGATTTCTCCGTTCCTACAGATGGTTCGGCATTTTTCAATAATGCAGCGGATATCGTCAATATTTTCTCAAGAGTTACGGGTGGAAATATCTCCAACATCAATGGATTGCTAGGTGCAAATGGCGGCGCCAATTTATTTTTGCTTAATCCCGCAGGTATTATTTTCGGCGAAGGAGCAAGCTTAGATATTGGAGGCTCTTTTTTTGGCAGTACTGCCGATAGTATTGTCTTTCCCGATGGCGAATTTAGTGCGACAAATTTAACTAATCCTCCTTTGCTGACGATCAATGCGCCGATTGGTTTAAGTTTTCGCGATAATCCTGGCGATATTGTTAATCGTTCTGGGGCTGATGATGTGGGGTTGCAAGTCCCCCTAGGAGAGAACATCACTCTAGTTGGCGGAAATATTAATTTACAAGGCGGAATAATTACTGCCCCAGGCGGCACTGTAGAATTAGGCGGATTGTTGGCAGCAGGCGAAATTGGCATCAATCTTGATGGCAGTCTTAGTTTTCCTGATGGAATCGTCAGAGCAGATGTGACTTTAACCAATCAAGCCGCAGTAAATGTAAGAGCTGGGGGAGGTGGTTCTATTAATGTTAATGCTCGAAATCTTACGCTTACAGATCAAAGTGAACTATTTGCCGGGATAGCGGAAAATATGGGTTCTCCAACTGCCCAGGCTGGAGATATCACTATCAATGCGACCGAATCAGTGCGAATCATCGGACAAGAAAGCCAACTAACAGAGAGAACAACAGAATCCGTCTTTTTTCAAAGAGCTTTGGGAGTAGGTATTCGTAATAATGTGGGCGTCTCCTCGGCAAGAAGAACTGGTAATGGCAGAAGTAATGCAATAGGGAATGCTGGTGATATCACAATTGAAACCAATATATTAGAAGCAACCAATGTAGCATCAATAAGCAGCGATACATTTGGTGTGGGGGATGCAGGGAATATTAACCTCAATGCTCGTTCAATAACTATTGATGGAAGAGATGCTGTCGTGAATTCTCGGGTTAGAGGCGGCTTGGAGAGAGATATCGCAACAGGAAATGGTGGTGATATAAACATTAATACGAATAGTTTATTTTTTAACAGTGGCCAAATAAACGCAGGTGTTTTGGGTGGAGCTGAAGGAAATGCGGGAAATGTTAGTATCCGAGCGTTAGGCAATATATCTGTGGTTGGTAGTGGTCAAATTTCAGTGCAAGTATTAAATAATGCAACAGGAAATAGTGGCAATATAGATATTGATACAGGATCTTTAACTGTTAATGGCTCAAGAATATTGGCAGATAATCAAGGCACGGGAAATACAGGTGATATAACCATTAATGCAACTGATTCAATTGTCTTAGATAGTATTGATCAAACCATTGATAGTGCTATCGATAATCGTATTAGTCTAATTATTTCCCAATTGCAAACAGACGTCGTGGGAGAAGGTGGCGACATTACTATCTCTGCGCCTTCGATTTTCCTCAATAATTTTTCCTTAATTTCTACTAATATTGCTCAAGGTTCAGTGGGAGAAGCAGGAAATATTACGATTAATGCTGGCACAATCAATCTCAACAATGGGTCAGTGATCGATGCTTTAACTGAAACAAATTTCGATGGGGGAGATATTACGATTAATGCAGACTCTCTAAGATTAAGTAATGGAGGCAAGATCGTTACAGGGGCTGATATCGGTGGTAATGCGGGAAGTATTAATCTCAATATTACTGGAGACATTGTCTTGAATAATGCAAACCCTGCTGCAGGATCTCCCTTTGATGAGCCAAACTTACAGGAAATAGAATTACAAACGGGAGTTTTTGCGAATAACTTCCCTAACTCTACAGGGAATGGTGGAAGTATTAATATTTCTGCTGATTCAATTGACTTTGAAGATCAAGGCTCCATCTTAGTGGAAACTGTCTCCGGAGAAGGTGGGAATATTACTTTAAGAGTTAATGAGCTGATTTCTTTGCGAAATAATAGTCTCATTTCTGCTGAAGCAGGGGGCACTGGAAACGGAGGGAATGTGACGATTAATACCAACTTTATTGTGGCTTATCCTAATCAAAACAGTGATATTCTAGCCAGTGCCAACCAGGGACAAGGAGGGAATATTAATATTACCGCTGAAGCTCTTTTTGGTATCGTAGAAAGAAGCTCCACTCCTCCCAATCAGACTAATGATATTGATGCTAGTTCTGAGTTTGGTTTGGATGGTACCGTCTCGATTGTGACACCTGATATTAATCGGCTACAAACTGATATCGAATTACCGAATGGTCTTGTTGAATCAGAACAAACAGTTGCTCAAGCTTGTCAGAGAGATCGCACTTCGGACAAAGCTAGTGGTTTAATCGTCAAAGGAAAAGGTGGGGTTCCGCCCATTCCCACTGAAGCTTTTGACTCCGAGACTATCCTCGTTGAGGAACAAAATACTTCTGGAAATCTTCAGTCTCAAAACCCAGAAATCAAACCTATCCAAACTAGTATGGGAGACATTTATCCAGCCAGAGGCATCATCAAAACAGAAGATGGCAGGATTGTCTTAACTGCCTATACTACTACGGATGACATTAATACTCGAACTCCTCATGTTTCATCGAACTGTAGTTGATGAAATTGGATGGTCTGCGATTAAATAGAGTGATACTGTGCCACCTTAGATAAACCCCTAAGCGTTTTTCTCAACAAAACTTTACAATGAGAAAAACCTCTCTAAAAATAAAATTTATGCATTTAACTTATTTTGATAGCAACTCTTGGTTGATTGAAATAGACGGAACGAGAATATTGCTTGATCCCTGGTTAGTGGGAGACCTCACTTTTGGCAGTGCCACCTGGCTATTTAAGGGGACGAAAAACAATGCTCATCCGATCCCAGAAAACATAGACTTAATCTTACTTTCCCAGGGATTGGAAGATCATGCTCATCCGCCAACTTTAAAAGAATTAGATCATAATATTCCCGTTGTTAGCTCTCCTAATGCAGAGAAAGTAGTACAAGAGTTGGGATATTCTCATATTACTGCGATCACCCATGGGGAAAGTCAGACGATCAAAGATAAAGTAGAAATTACAGCAATTCCTGGCTCTCCTATTGGCCCAACTTTAATTGAAAATGCCTATATTATTAAGGGCCTAGAATCTGGGAAAACAATTTATTACGAACCTCACGGTTATCATTCCCAGGAGATTAAATCTGCCGAATCGATAGATGTAGTGATCACTCCCCTAATTAATCTCAAATTGCCGCTGATCGGTGCAGTGATTAAAGGACAAAAAACCGCTTTGGAATTATGCCGAGCGGTTAAACCTCAAGTAATCCTTTCTACTGCCGCAGGAGGGGATGTTAGTTTTGAAGGGCTGTTGCTGGCGATTCTCAAAGCAGAAGGGACAGTTGAAGAATTCAATGAGCTACTGAAGCAAAAAGATTTATCGACTATTGCGATCGATCCTCAATCGGGAGAAAGCATAGAATTATCCTTGGTTTAGTAATTCCTGATAAAGAAGGTCCCATTAGTGTAAGGGTGCATCGCGATGCACCCTTAACTTGGTCAAAATACTTCCAGAAATTACCTTACGGTAAAAGATCTAGCAGCAATCTCAAAAGTTTCTTGAACATTTGACCAGCGCTGCTCAGAAGTTGAAATGTTGAAAGTGAAGAGCTGACCACGACTAACAGCAACACTAGAGACATTATGTCGAATTACATCATTAGGCAGAGTAACTTCGTACTCGAAAATATAATAGGTTTGGTCATCTCTTTGGCGAGACTCAGCAGAGATAAATTCGGTTTCGCGATCGCGATCGTCATTTACAGCCTTAAAAAAGCGATAGCCTACTTCTGTCGGAGTTCCCAAGTCCTCAAGGGTTTCTTCTGCGGGAACATCACTAACAATGACGCTAAGATTCTCACTTCTTTCGACCAGATCTCGATAGACAACGCTAACATTTGAGGATGCCCCAGACACAGTTACAGGTATCCAGCCATTAGGATAGAGAAATTCATATCCAGCAGACGGATTAACATAACTTTGGACACCACTAATTCCCGCAGAACAACTGGAAATTAAAGTAGTTAGAGAAATTAAACATAGGGTAATTAGTAATCTGAGCATTCTTGTATTATTAAATTGATCTATTTAGTTGATCTGCCAAACAAAAAGGTGGGATAGCCCACCTCACTTTATAATCTAATGAAACATGTAACGAAATAAATTTTTTTTAGCTGGCACCAGTCGCGAACACAGCAACAGCGATCGCGCCAACTGTTACAACAGCTCCAAATATCCCCACAAAAAGAAAGTTACGTTTTTCTGATGGAGTCGGAGGTTCTGCTTGATACATTTGAGGCTCTCTCGCAAAATTGTTCAGTCTTCCCCCTTCTTCAGTGGTATAAGGCATATTTGTAAGCTCCCCTAGATTTTTTAAAAAAATTGATTAATGTAAATACTATTCGTATCATCTTACAACATTTCTTTACATTGTGCGATAAAAAGAATCAATGTCACATATTCCCCAACCTAATCATTTTTGCGGAAGACATCCCGTAGGTCAGAAATTCAAGAATCGTTAAAATCGTCTCCCAAGCACCATCCGAGAAAGATTAAAAAACAAAAAACACCGCTCCATGAGACCCAATAACTAAGCCAATTTAGAAGCCAGATGGGAATATAAAGCAAACTACCTGTTAAGATCCAATTTCCCAATAACAGTAAAAGCACAATGGTTATAATTTCCACTACTTAAAATCTCGTTAACAATGATAGGCATCTCAATCCATATAGCAGAGAATGGAGAACAGTTCTCATTCTTACAATATCGGCATAAATTAATCTATGACAATCCTACCTAAATTTTGATAGCTTCTTGGCTTTTCGTTCCCCGTTCCCCGTTCCCAATAATCTTTATAAATAACTTTTAATGGCTATCTTTCTTACCTTTAGTGTTTTAGGTCTGGCTCTAATTGCTTTTGTTTTTGAGTGGTTACCAGTAGACTTAACAGCACTTATTATTACTATTGTTTTGATGCTCCTGGGACTTGTCACTCCTGAAGAGGGAATTTCTGGTTTTGGCAACACGGCAACCATCACAGTAATGGCCATGTTTATTCTCAGTGCAGGAGTTACTCGTACCGGATCAATTCAAGTAGTTAGAGATTTGCTTATAAAATGGGGTGGCAAAACTATCTCACGGAAAATTTTATTGATGGGAGCGATCGTTGGACCCATTAGTGCAGTAATTAATAATACTGCGGTAGTCGCCATTTTTATTCCGATCATTGAAGATTGGAGCAATAAACAAGGAGTTTCTGTTTCAAAGTTATTGATGCCCTTATCTTTTGCTTCTATCTTAGGGGGAACATTAACTCTAATTGGGACTTCTACCAATATTTTGGCTAGTGGATTATCACAAAAGTTGGGGTATGGAGAGTTTAGCGTATTTCAATTTACAGGATTAGGTGCGATAATACTGGTTATTGGACTAGCTTATTTAGCCTTTTTCACCCCCAGAATTTTGCCTAATAGAAAGAAGGCGGAAAATGATTCTCTGGGTCAAAGTTATGAATTAAATGATTATGTGACCGAAGTTGTAGTTTCTGAAACATCAAGTCTGATCGGAAATACTTTAAGAAATAGTGAGATTCAGCGCAAGTTTGATATTGATGTTCTAGAGCTAATTCATGATGGTATGCATTTTCCTCCGCCGATCGCCGATAAAAAAATCAGTGCGGGGGATATTCTAATTGTTAGAGGTAGCCGAGAAGTCGTACTCCAAATTAGAGAGGAAAAGGAAATAGAAATATTTCCCGATGTCAAATTCACTCAACAGTCTTTAGAGAAGGAACTAAATACCCAACAAGATAAAGTTGGAGAAGTTCTGATTTTATCGAATTCCCGTCTCATTGGTTCGACGCTGAGAGATTTGCGCTTTCGCCAAAGATATAATGCTACTGTCTTGGCGATTCGTCGGGGGCAGGAATTGATTCGCGATCGCTTAGGTCGAGTTCCTTTGCGTTTTGGAGATTTGTTATTGGTGCAAGGCCCCAAACAAAGTTTTTTGGGTTTGCAAACCACTAGAGAGTTGTTAGTTTTAGAACAGAAAGATGCTGAGAATTTGCGGGAAGATAAAGCAATTATTGCGATCGCGATTTGTGCGGGAGTAATCTTGGCTTCAGCTCTTAATCTGATTCCCATTATGGTTAGTGCCTTGACCGGTGTGATTTTCATGGTCTTAATGGGAATTCTCAAACCAGGAGAAATTTATGGTGCAGTACGTTGGGATGTAATTTTTTTATTGGCTGGATTGATTCCTTTAGGGATCGCTATGGAAAAGTCTGGCGCCACCGCCTTAATCGCAGAGCAATTACTCATTATTGGGACAAATCTTTCTGGCTATTGGATTTTAACTTTTTTCTATGTCATTACCTCTTTACTAACTGCCATTCTCTCTAATAATGCCGCAGTTTTGCTAATGATTCCCCTGGGGCTTCAAATCGCAGGCTCTTTAGAATTAAATCCTTTTTCTATTATGTTTGCTGTAACTTTTGGAGCCTCTAATAGTTTTATGACTCCTATTGGTTATCAGACTAATACCATGGTCTACGGCCCTGGGGGATATAAGTTTATCGATTTTGTTCGTTTAGGAACTCCTCTCAGTATTCTTATGGCAATTGTCACCCCAGCATTAATTATTTTGTTGTATGGAATCTGAATCAGTTATCAGTGATCAGTTATCAGTTATCAGTTATCAGTTATCAGTTGAGAAGATGATTTATCGTAGTTTTGGTATTTTAGTTTTTGGTTTAGTTGTAGGAGCAGAAGCTGTTCTGGCGACAGGAGCTTTGGCTCAAGAGCCTGAGTTGAAAGTAGGCATTATCCAGCGATTTGGGGATGAACTGGTTGATGAGAAAGATGAAATTGTTGAACGCATTGAGATTACTAGCACGACAGGAGATTGGCTGACCATTAGTTCCCTGGATGGACAGCAAAACCCCGAAAATACCACAGAGGACGAGTCGCAAACGGTAAAAAGTAAAAAGATTATTCTGCAAACTATAGACAAGCCCCTTGACGAACCCATTGTTTCTGAAAGAGTTATTTTGGGTAATTATTCCACGTTTGAAACCGCAGAAAACAATGCTAACTTTTGGCGCAGCGTAGGTCTTGCAGTAGAAATTGTGCAACCTGGTAGATGGCAAGTTTGGGCAAAAAGAGATGTTTATGATAGCCCGATAATTCGTCGTTTATTGCTACAAAGCTTGGCGGATAATGGTTACGATGCTCCTTATCTTGAAAGTGAATTACTCTCTACGATTCCCCAGGTAACAATTAATATTGATGGGACGGAATATCATGATAATGAAATAGCAATTGATACGCAAAAAAGTCGGGTTCGGGTTCAGGCTACTAGTAATAAATCTCAAACCAATCGTATTTATGGGGGAAGTCTGCAACTGCAACCCAATGCCTATGGCAATTTTACTTTAGTTAATCATGTGCCCCTAGAAACCTATCTGCGGGGAGTTGTGCCCTATGAAATTGGTGCTAATGCTCCGCAAAAAGCGATCGCATCACAAACTATTATTGCTCGAACCTATGCACTAAGGAATCTGCGTCGTTTTGTCGCCGATGATTATGAACTCTGTGCGACGATTCATTGTCAGGTTTACAAAGGACTGAGCGGTGCAACCAAGAGAACGGATCAGGCGATCGCGAATACTAAAGGATTAGTTTTAACCTATGAAAATGAATTAGTTGATGCGCTTTATTCTTCAACTACTGGAGGCGTTGGAGCTTCTTTTAGTGATGTTTGGGAAGGAGAAGAACGTCCTTACTTGATTCCTGTTATCGATGCACCATCTCCTCTGTGGGATCTCGATCGCTATCCTTTATCCGATGAGTCCTTGCTGCGTCGCTTCCTAAGTCTCACTCAAGGATTCAATGAAACAGGAACCAGTCGATTTCGTTGGGATAGAACCAGTAAACTTACTGATTTAAACGATGATTTCCGTCGTTATTTAACTAGAACCAATCATCCTCTGGTGAACTTTACCACGATTACCAATCTAGAGGTTACAGAGCGATCGCGATCAGGAAGAATTATCACTCTATTAGTCACAACAGATTTGGGCAATATCAAATTATTTAAAAACGAGGTCAGAAGTGCTTTTGGCCCCCCTATTAGCACTTTGTTTTATCTGGACCCTGTTTACAATCAGGCCAATGAATTAGAAGCCTATGCCTTTATTGGTGGGGGATTTGGTCACGGAGTCGGTTTGAGCCAATTTGGCTCCTATAACCTAGCCAGATTAGGTTGGTCCGCTAATCAAATTTTGGCTTTTTATTACCCCGGAACAAAAATTGAACCTTTGAATGATGACATTATTTTCTTTTCACAGTCTGAATAATAAAATTATTAACAGGACAGATGTTAGGCAGGCAAGGGGTGTTCTGATCGAGTTCCAGAGGTTCCAACGCGGTTCAAATTCTCTACGAGCTGCTTTTTGCATCTTTTCATCCATAGTGTCGGGTTTTAGAGTTTGTAGTTTGTTATTCAGTGGCACATTGATCGTGAAGGTCGGCAATTGAACGCCAAAAAGATAGATGAGTGTGGAAAATGTTATTAGTAAACGTTCAGCCCCATCCAATTGTCTGATACCCAGCACAGCTGAAGTAAGCAGGGCCAACACTGAACCGACCCAGACCAAGACAAAAATCGGCTGATTCTTCTGAATAACCCCATCGACTACCTGAAAAGCCCAGATAAACTCTCGATCATTTAAACTTTTTAGCCCAGGCATCACCACTACAGCAAAAGCAAACAGGAAGCCTGCTACTAGGGAACAGAGAAATGTAGCCGAGATTAATGTAAGCTGAAAAATTACTTCTGTTGACATAATTATAGTCTCCTTAAAATCTCAAAATATTGGTTGGCATCGCTCTAATAGGACAAACTGGGTGTTTGGTGTAAATAGGAATCATCGACCAGTTGTTTGAGGATAAAATCAGCGACATCTGCCCGGGAGATTTTCAGTTTGGAAGTCTTATCAGTACCAGGAAAACCGTGGCGATAATTACCAGTGCGATCGCCTTCAACAAAGGCTCCTGGACGCACAATAGTCCAATCCAAACCGCTTTGTCTTACATCTTGTTCTTGTATTTCATGATCAGCAAGTACATTGCGCAAGACTAGGCCAAACATGATGTACTTCCAATAGAAGTTCAGGCTACCCCAGCTATCACCTGTCCCAATAGTTGTTTGACAGATAAATCTTTGAACTCCCCTTGTCTTCATTGCTTTAACGATTTTTCTAGTGCCCTCTGAGCGAACGGTTCCAGTTAGCTTCTGCCCAGAACCAAGGGTGCAGATAACAGCATCTTGGCCTTGTACTGCCTGTTCCACAGCAGGAAGATCCAAAACATCTCCTTGAAAAATTCTGAGATTAGGATTTTTGAGATCAAGCTTAGAGGGATTGCGGGTAAATGCGGTAACTGTATGTTTCTGTTGGAGAGCTTGTTCAACTACTTCTCGACCAATAGTGCCAGTTGAGCCAAAAATTACAAGTTTCATCTATTGCTTTTCCTAAATTTACAACACCCTAAGCTTAGGAAAATGATTAAATCTCAGCTATCTAATTCTTGTGAAACTATCACGATCTTGCTATCAGTTTATCAAAAATCATGGGTTTAAAACCCCGCCCTAAAGGGCGTAATATTCTGATTTTCAATATATTTTTTAATTTTAGCTATAGGAGCACCACCACAACTAACAGCAAAGTAACTTGGGCTCCAAATATGTGCAGTATGGGGGCTTAGTTGATATTCCTTTCGGAGCATTCTACTAGAGACTCCTTTGAGGGAATTGACAATTTGGGAAACGGAAAGCTTTGGTGGGTATTCAATCAAACAATGAACATGCTCGGCTTCCCCATTGAGCTGAATTAGCTTAAACCCCATTTTCTTGGCTACTCCCGTGCAGACTTCTTCGATGAACTCTATGTGCTCACTGGAAAGTATTTTTTTGCGATACTTTGTTACAAAGACCAAGTGAACGTAGATTCCAGTAACACTGTGCCTTCCTTTTCTATAGTAAGTTTCCTTCATGCAGACCAATTATGCTACAATGACAAATATAGCATACAGACCAACCATGAAAGCTAGATACAACTACCGCATTTACCCCAAGCCAAATCAGCTACAGCGATTAGCTCAAGCAATGGGTTGCGCTCGTGTGGTATGGAATGATGCGTTGTATCTATACAAAAAGGCTGAAGCCAATAAACAAGACAGACCAAAGAAAATTAGCTCTCTCGTCATCACTCAAGCGAAAAAGACAGAGAGTCGAGCTTGGCTAAAGGAAGTTTCTTCGGTGGTACTTCAGCAATCACT